>JAIBAH010000020.1 GCA_019695295.1 Bacteroidia bacterium
TAGTGAGGGCGGCAGAGGCCCCAAAACCTAAGGCAGCATTTCCATTACCCGAAGTAGTATTACTTCCAGAACCTCCACCCATATAAGTATTCGTTCCGGTAAAAAATTGAAGGTTTTTACTGCTTAATCGCATTGCTTCAGCCCCATTAATATTAAAACGGATTAAGTCTTCATTGGGATTCAACTCTGTATCTACAAAGGTATTGTTGTCTGAGTCGTTGATTCGGGATCCGACACTGCCTCCCGGACCATTGTTAATGATTGTCCATGTAGTATCTTTCACAAAAAGAAAGGAATTGATATCAGTATCATAGACAAGTAACCCATTGACAAGAGTGGGGATAGCTAAACGTTCCGCAGAGGTCATACGGGGAATCAGGATGCCTTTGGTATTAGATACCAGTTCCATAAGGGCGGAAGGGTGTGCAGCAGAAGCACCAACTGCAACGGAAACCGCATCGCTGCCCGTACCTCCCAATACCATCATATCGGAGGCTGAGACTTTTGCATTACTTCCAATAGCGGTTGCATTCGTGAGAATATCTGTGGTACCGTCAGCCCTTGAGCCAAGAAAAGTATTCCGGTTACCAGTAGTATTTACACTTCCGGCAGAATCACCAATCATGACATTTCTTCCGCCGGTAGTATTAGCCCGGCCACTTAAGCTTCCTACCATTACATTCAGAATAGCACTTGTGTTTAAACGACCTGCCTGATACCCCATCAGTACATTCCCACTTCCTGTATTGGCAACTCCTGCCGAGTCTCCAATGATTGTATTATTATTCCCTAATGTATTGGCTCTCCCTGTCATTTCTCCTATAAAAATATTTCCTCCTCCATTCGTATTACTGAATCCGGACTGAAAACCGAGAAAGATATTGCCGGAGGAAAGGTTACTAAATCCTGCTGAATCTCCTATAGCGAGATTTTTGTTTCCTGTAATGTTGTTTCTGAGCGCCCTTTGACCTATCGCAATATTGCCTGTACCGGTTGTATTGAATAATGCCACTGAACTACCCACAAAAACATTGTTTCTTCCGGTAGTGGTGGATTGCCCTGCCGCATACCCCAATAAGGTGTTGGCAGAACCTGTAGTGACTCCAGACCCACTCAGGTCTCCATAGAATGAATTTCTGAATCCCGTAGTATTACTTTGTCCGCTTGCTTCGCCAAAAAAGGCATTCTCGCTCCCAGTCGTA
Organism: Bacteroidia bacterium; assembly: GCA_019695295.1. Classification (GTDB taxonomy): domain Bacteria; phylum Bacteroidota; class Bacteroidia; order J057; family J057; genus JAAFHL01. Next base: position 1,203 of record JAIBAH010000020.1, read on the forward strand.
TTGGCAGAACCTGCACTTGCACCCACAAAAGTATTAAAACTTGCCGATGTATTGTTTTGTCCGGCATTGCGTCCGATAAAGGTATTGGATGCGCCATTTGTATTGGCAAAACCCGAACGGTGTCCGAAAAAACTGTTGTTACTGCCTGTAGCACCCGTACTTCCGGCATTACCTCCTACAGCAGTGTTATTGCTGCCGGTTCCTGAATTGGATCCCGTACCGGCATTGTAGTTCTGAGCATGCATACAAACATACCCAGTAAAAATAAGCGCAAATAAAATTAATCTGTTTTTCATATTATTCATTTAAATTAACGTATGGAAACAAAAGTATATTTTTAGCGGTAAATTTACAAATTCCCCTGTAAAAAATCACTATATTTGGGGGGGGAGGCTGCGTCTGGCTATTCCTCAGGACAGGAAAATCAGCGCCCGGAAGGCTGAACTTTGAGGAAAACCAGTGGTGTGACAAGACAGAACTGTCAATTGTAGAAAAATTTCCCAAAAAACGGGTTTACCAGTATATACCTTTTAGGACTTACGCAATTTAGTGTTTCTGGGTAATTGAGCGGTGGTTAGTGAGCGTAAGCCGAACTAAGTCGAAATGCCCCCAAAACACTAAATTACCAATAAAAAAGTGTTTTTTGCGTAAGTCCTGCCTTTAATGCTTTTCCCTATCTTTGTGGCAGTTTATATTTTCACCCAAAAAACGTCAACTATCAGAAACCCCAACCAGCCCCCTCTCACAGCAATTGAAGGCGCGTCCGGTAATTGTATAGAAACGCTTCGTACCCTACTGAAAGCCCCTGCCCCTGAAGGGTTTTGGACGGCTCCGGCTTACTATAATCTCCCACTTTCTACTTTTATTTTTCAAAAATAAACCCTAACTTGCTGCATCAAATCTACACGTACCATGAAATCACTTTTTCTCTTCGTCCTGACCTGCTTTATGGTCCCCCTCGCTTGGGGTCAGATACCTGCCCCTACCTTCCGCTGGGCAGTACCGATTTCGGGGGCTTTGCAACTCTATGACATGGAGGTTACCCCTGCCGGAGATGTCTATGTATTTGGGTATTTTAAGGATTATATCTGTTTTGATACGGACTGGGACCATTGCCAGTATAGTCATGGAAAGGAAGATTATTTCTTGGCGAAGTATAATCAGAAGGGGGAGTTGGTGTGGGGGAAATGTATTGGGGGGAGACAACTTGATGGCGTACAGGAAAGTCGAATGAGTATGGATGAAAAAGAAAATCTATATCTGACACTCAATATCCAAGATTCCATTTGGATAAATAATGTTCCCATTTCTGCCCGAAATGGCTCAAATGCAGTATGTAAAATAGACAAAAACGGGGGGATTATTTGGTTTGAACGTTGGCGGTATAACGAAGGGAATGTCCAATTTGCCGTTCCTTTTCAAAATAAATTATACCTCTTAGGAGAACAATTAACAGATATGCCCCTATTTAATACCCTTATTCCTTATCAAGGAAGTGGTAATTTTCAAGAATATCTTTGTGTTATAGACCCAAATAAAGGAATAATAGATTTTACCGCATTTCAGGAAGCAGGCGGCGGCTCGAATGTTTTTGAGAGTTTCACCCATTTCCTCCCTCTCTCCAATGGCAATCTGTTAGTAGCAGGCAGGTTTGAAACTTCCCTTTCTGTACCTCCCTTGCTCTTCGAGGAGAATAATTTCCCGGGAGGGGCTTCGTATATGCTGCTTTTAGACCCCAATTTGCAGCCAATTTGGGGAGAGGTGTATAATAGTAATAAAGTTGCACAAATCAGAGTGGATGAGAGCCAAATCTATAGCTATATCAATTTAGTGGGCAACGATACAATAAAGGTATTCAAGGACACTTTATTTACTTTGACAAATGTCAATGAAAATATCATATACAAAACGGATAGTAAGTTAAAAAGGAAAATGGCTAAAAGAAACACGAAATCCAGTAATAGCAGTTTATTTTTGGGAAGGAGATATTTCTTTACGAACACAAGTAAAGGGGCAGGAGAGATAGGAGACACTTTATTGTTTTATGACAATCCGATTATTGCTCAGGATTCTTTGTACTCTTATTATATGGTAAAAGCGGATACGAATATTCGATTAGCTTGGGCAAAACACACTTTTTCATTTACACCCAATCAATTACTTGACCGAAGTGTCGGCATTTATGGAGTAGATAGTAGCGGATATTTGTATGGACAGGGTCGAATGAATCAGTTTAGCATTTATTTAGACTCAATATTGGTCAAACCCCTATTCGTAACGATGGGAACGTATGGCGAGCAGTTTATTTGCAGCACCACAAGGGATAGTTTCCCGCCTGCCCCTGAGCCACCTCCGCCGCCGGTAGATACCTTGCCACCTTCAGGTACGGTCTATCCTAATCCGTTTAACAGTGTTGTGAACTTGGTGGGCGATTTTGAGACAGGGAACATCGCTTTTGAGGTGATTGACACCAAAGGCAGCCTGGTATGGAATCAGTCATTAGAGATACCCCAAGGTAGGCAATTATTCACTTTTGATTTATCCCGTTTGGCAGGTGGGATTTATTTTCTAAGAGTAAAACAAAACAACAAACAATCTTTCTATAAACTCATTAAAACTTCATGAGATGAACCGTTTTTATTTATTTGGGGTTGTAGTCCTGCTACTGCTGGGATTCCCCCTTTATGCGCAAAGTACTTGGCGGTGCGGGAATGACGGAAACCCTTCCCCACTTACGCCTACCACCACCGCCCGTTCCTACTTTGGGAAAGAGCATACCCCCAAAGGACATTTGCACATGTTGGTGGTATATGTCCAGTTCGATGAAAACAGTTATGGGCAATACGTAAATACTTATCTCCCACCTGCAAATTGGGGGTATGACGCACAACAAGATTCTGCACATAAGCAAGAAATGTGGCAGTACAACGACCTCCCCACCATCGCCCAGCACTTCCCGGGCTACCCTGCGGGTCAGAATCGGATGTTTAATGCAGACTTACCCATCGGCGGTGCAGGTCAGGTGCATAACCTGAGTGAGTACTACTATCAGCAGTCCAATGGGCAGTTTCAGGTAACGGCGGATATATTTCCAGTGCCGGTAACGTTGTCGTTTTCGGATATGGTGGCGTTGGCGCAGACACAGCCTTTTGATACGGCATTTGCGCCGGATGCCTTTGATTTTTATCATCATGTAAATATAGCAGCATTGAATTGGATTAATACCCACCAAAACCTAATGCAGGGATTTGATTGGGCAAATTACGATAACCGAACCAATCACCCCGATTTTGAATCAGACAACTCCAATACCCCACCGGATGGCATTTTGGACTATGTGGTGTTTATGCACAGAAGATCAGCCCCTTTAGATGGAACGATTTTTCCGGGAAATCCGGAATTTATGAATGGACGTGCAGGAGGATTGGAGTATCCGATAGACGGAACGAACTGTAAAGCCGGTTTTTACGGACATCATACCGGTTCGGCAGGAAATATACCGGGTTGGAAATTTACGATTGATTGCTTTGAGAAAGAGTTTTTTCAAAATATTGATACGGAAACCTGCCGGAATACCCTTCACAACGCTCCGGTTTCTCCCTTTTGGAAAGCCCCTCAGTATTATGGTTTGCCAATTTTTTCTTTTCTCTCCGAAGAATAATTTCTGTTTTGCACATCAAACTACTTTTTTATGAAATCACTATTTCTTTGCTTAATCCCCTGTCCTGAGCGTTAACTTTCAAATTCCCTATATTCCTGAATAGCAGAAACCATTGTTTGTTGTACTTCCGCCTTTGCCTTCGGGACTTTACTTTGTGAGGTTGCAGTCGGGCGAAACGGTGTATAGTGCTAAATTGTGGATAACAGAATGAGGAGGAGAAATTAATCTTTTTCCGCAAAAGTAAAAAGGTATAGTCCCGCTGAATTGTGGGTTTGGGTTATTTTATCTTTGGGCTTATATAGAGAAAATTTCAGAAAAAATTTTGAAAAAATAGATTATCGGGTATAAACCTTACGGCTTTTCTCTATCTTTGCGGCAGTTTTCATTTTCACCAAAAAACGCCATACAATGATTAGTAAATTAAAAGAATTTGAATCCCGACAACCGGAAATAGTATTTCACTGGACAGACAGAGAAACCGAAGCAGAAGGATGGGTAGTAATCAATTCTCTCAAAAACGGAGCTGCCGGAGGCGGAACCCGTATGCGTAAGGGATGTTCAATGCACGAAGTATTGTCCCTTGCCAAAACCATGGAAATAAAGTTTTGTGTAGCCGGCCCTTCTATCGGAGGAGCAAAGTCAGGAATAAATTTTGACCCGAATGACCCCCGCAAAGAGGGAGTCCTTCAGCGTTGGTACAAAGCCGTTTATCCTTTGCTGAAAAATTATTACGGAACCGGAGGAGACCTTAATGTGGATGAAATCAAGGAAGTGATTCCGATTACCTCTGCATTGGGGATATTTCACCCTCAGGAAGGAGTGGTTAACGGTCATCTGAGGCCTACCGAAGAAGGCAGAAAACAAATCATCCGTCAGTTACAGGACGGGGTATCTCAAAGGGTGACCGATATCCGATATACCCCGGATGTGAATGAACATATTACGCTTGCGGATATGATTACCGGATACGGAGTAGCAGAAGCGGTAAGACATTATTACAATATCTGGGGAAAAGCCTATCAGGGTAAAAGAGCGATTATCCAGGGTTTTGGAAACGTGGGAGGTGCTGCTGCGTGGGTACTTACCCAAATGGGAATCAAAGTAGTAGGAATTATTGACAGAAGCGGTGGATTATTTAATAAAGAGGGATTCTCACTGGAAGAAATCACGCATCTGTTTCTTACCAGAGACGGCAATAAACTCAGTTCCCCCAACCTGATTGCATACGATCAGGCGAATCTGGATATTTGGGGAATGGGAGCAGAAGTGTTTATTCCGGCTGCGGGTTCAAGGATGGTTACTCAGTATCAGCTGGATCAAATGGTTGAAGGCGGACTCGAAGTGGTTTCCTGTGGTGCAAATGTGCCTTTTAATGACCCGGATATTTTCCTTGGAGAGACAGGAGTCGATGCCGATAACAGAGTAGCAGTAATTCCGGATTTTATCGCCAATTGTGGTATGGCAAGAGCATTCGCTTATTTTATGCAGCCGGATACTTCCATGAAGGATGAAGATATATTTACGGATACATCTGAAACGATTCGCAAGGCACTTCAAAAGACGTATGATTTTGCACCGGACTCTTCCGTTCAGTTGTGCCAGAATTCTTTTGAGTGGGTACTGGATGCGATAAAGTAATGGTAGAGAAAAACAGAGGAACCGGTATTTGACAACAATTTTAGACTTGCCGGTTCTTCTTTCACATAGCCGGAAACAGCGATTTTGCAGTAAAAAACAATAAATCTTTTTTCGATGATTTCCATTCAATTTGTTGGTACAGGAGGAGCATTTGATGTAGCTCAGGGAAACTCTGCTGCATGGATTACCTTTAAGGGAAAAAATATTCTGCTCGATTGCGGACACAGTGTTTACCCTCGGCTGAGAGAAAAAGGCCTTGCCGATAAAATGGATTATATTTTACTGACACATTTGCACGATGATCATGCGGGGAGCCTTTCAACCCTGATTTTTCATCAGACTCATGTGGCACAACGCCGTTCCTCTTTACTGTACCCCACTGCAGATTTTGGAGACCACCTGTTTGCATATCTGGCATTTTCACAACAGCAACCCGACGCTCACAGTGATTTTATCCCCTTATGGCAATTTCCGGGAAGAGGGATTTCATATTTGGAAACAACCGGAATGCATGTGCCGGGAATGATGACTTTTGCCTACATTTTTGAAGATGATGACGAAATCCTGATTTACTCAGGTGATATGGGAAATCCTGATTTGATCTTGAATTATCTTGACGCAAATCCCTCTCCCAAAAAAATACGGATTTTTCACGAACTGATTTTTTACCCCGGAATCCGCGCTCATTGCTATTACAGAGCACTTGAACCGCTTGCTGAGAAATATTCTGTATATGGTTATCATATCAATCCCGAAACGGAACCCAAAGACAATAAAATCCCCCTGGTAGCGAACTTTCCGGAACTTTTGCTCTAAAACAGGAAAAAAAATGAGGATGATATTGTGCAACATCATCCCCGGGATTCACTTTTTTTACGAGAAATTATCTGAGACACTTAAAATAATCGAATGGCTCGAGGCAGTCAAGGCACTTGAACAAGGCTTTACACGCCGTTGAGCCAAAAGGTGTCAGCATTTGAGTATGATTAGATTTACAATTTGGACAAATTACCTGACGGGTTTCCCCCATAAGTGCTTTTTTGTCAGCAGTAGGACTAAGCGGAGGCGCAATCCCGTATTCCATTAGTTTCTTCTTCCCTTCTTCCGTCATCCAGTCTGTAGTCCAGGCAGGAGAAAGCACTGATTTTATCGTTACATTAGGGATACCGCGGGAGTGTAAGGCTTCCTGAATGTTTTTTTCGATTTCATTCATTGCCGGACAGCCCGAATAGGTCGGGGTGATAGAAATAAAAACGGACTCGTTCCGGATTTCTACTGCTCTTACAATTCCCATATCCAGGATGGAAAGTACAGGAATCTCCGGGTCAGTAACTTGCTGAAGGATGTTGAGTATCTGTAACTGTGTCATGTCATTATAGGAAATTTGCGCTGATGAATTTTAACCTGAATCAGAGTAGCAATTGATATCGCAGATTGCTTTGCTTTTTCTGCTCTTTCTCCTTCAAACATTTCCTCTACAGTAGCATGAAAAATAGAAAGCCACCGTTCAAAATGTTCTGGTTTCAGGGCTTCTTTTTCGTTCAGCTGTATATGAGCGTGCATCGGATTGCCTCTGTAAACCGGATTCTGAAACAAAATGCCTTCCCAGAAATCGGTGATTTTGGGAAAGTGGGTTTCGGGATTTACTTTGGCTACCTCAGTAAAGAAGTATCCAATCTCAGAATCGGCAAAAACTTTTTCATAAAATATTTTTACCAAAAGTTCTATATCTTCTCTTGATTCTATTGTTTTTTTCATGGTTTCAGGGATTCTCTCAACATAGTGTTTTTGCTACCATTTTTGTCCCGGATACGCTCTTTGCATAAATTGCATTTCCGCAAGAATATATCCAAGGTGTTCGGTATGCCTTCCGGTTTTTCCACCGTACTGCATTCCCGCTACTTTGGGGTGCACAAGGGTAGCTTCTGCGAGAATATCCGATACTTTTTCATCCCAAAGTGGCTTTAATATGCTCAAATCCACAGCAATGCCTTCAGCAGCAAGTGCTTTTTCACGGTCGGTCATTTGAAAAAGTTCATCGGAGTATCTCCATACTTCATTTAGCCCTTCCTGCATTCTCCTTTTGCTTTCCTCCGTACCATCTCCGAGACGCACCACCCATTCAGAACTCCAGCGGAGGTGATAGGTTGTTTCCTTAAGGGATTTCTCCGCAATTGCAGAGAGCATTTCGTCTTTACTTTTTTGCAATTCTGTGTAAAAAAGGTAAGCATATACATCATAAAGAAACTGCCGGGCTACCGTTTTTCCGAAATCACCGTTTGTTTGCTCTACCAATAATACATTATAGTAGTCCCAGCCGTCCCTGAGGTAGGCCATATCATCTTCCGTCCTGTCTTTTCCCTCGAGTTGAGCGGCATACTGATATAAACTCCTTGCCTGTCCGATTAAGTCCAGAGAAAGATTGGTCATTGCGATATCCTGCTCTAATACAGGACCATGTCCGCACCATTCCCCGAGGCGGTGACTCAGAATGTTTGCATTGTCTGCAAGCTGAAGGGTATATTCAAATAAATGCTGTTTCATGGATTATTAATAAATTACATATGTTTTACTTCGTCAGGCAAGTCATAGAAAGTAGGGTGACGGTAAACCTTGTCATTTGCAGGCTCAAACAGCGACCCGGCATCATCCGGACTGGAAGCATGTACGTGTACGGATTCTACCACCCAAATACTCACGCCCTCCATCCGGCGGGTATATACATCTCTTGCACATTCTATTGCCATCTGAGCATCCGCAGCATGCAGGCTTCCCGCATGCTTATGGTCCAAACCTTGTTTACTTCTGATAAATACCTCCCATAGAGGCCAGTCTTTCGGATTCATATTTGTTGAAATATTTATGGATAATTAATAAAAACTGATAAAATCACAATCAAAAATCAAAGTAGAATTCGCTGGAATCGTTGCTACTGTCTGTGAGCCGTATCCCATAGAAGGGGGAATCACGAGTACAAAACGGGAGCCGGGTTTCATTTTTTGAAAAGCAACCTGCCACCCTTTGATTACCGCACTTAACGGAAATTCAGTTGCCTGTCCTCTTTCAAACGAACTGTCAAATACATGTCCGTTTTTTAACCTGCCATGATAATTTGCCAGAACTTTACTCGACAGGGTGGGGTAATTGCCTTCCCCTTCTTTGATGACATATACTTTCACCCCTCCCTCAAGATTCAGTACTTTTGAGGAGTCTTTTACGGCAAAAGGCGGCTTACCGCTGTCATCTGTCTTCGTTTTACTCGTTGCTTTTTGTGTTTTGCAGGAGAAGACGGTGAATAGACTGATGAGAACAAGAATAATAATTTTAAATTTCATTTATGAATTATGGTTAAAGTAAAAACGAATGAGTGAGAAGAATTCTCCCAGATTTTCTTTTATTTTTTCTTCTGAAAAGCCAGAATAATTACTAATATCTAAAATAGTTTGCATTCTTCGTTCTTTTAAACTTGAATGATTTAAGTTGAAGACTTCAATCGTTCTTTTTGCTTTTTCTGTTTTCCCGAAAATTTCTCCGTTTGCAAAACTGAATGAAAACGCATCTTTTGTCTCTTCTGATAATGGAGAAAGAATTTTATCGTAGAATTCTTTTTTTATTTTTTTGTCCTTGTTTTTTGCTCCCCATTTCTCATCATTATGCGCCACAAATAAATTGTCATAAGAAAAAGTAAGATTAGCAAAATGATTCCGCATTTTAAAATGGTCAATGTGTGAATTATCCTCTCTTAAAAGAACTTCCGTATAAGCACATTGAGAGGCTTGCTCTTCTTTAAGGATATATTCTCTTAATTCTATTCTGATTTCACGACTCAATTCACTCCAATGTTGAGGCTTATTCTTTCGGATAAAGTTGGAATAAAACGGAGGAATTGTTTTTTTCTCAATGTATTTCATTGCTTCAATGCCTCTTTTTTAAGTCTTAATATCTCTAACCGAATCAATTTTAAATGATTGTCTTCGTATCCAATCAAATCTTCCAAGTCTTTGAGCTTATTCTTAAATGCTTCAGATTCGAATTCATTTTCTCTAAGTAGTGCATATAACTCCTCGAATAAAGCTTCAACCTCAGGCGTTCTAAGGTATTTTACCCCAAGAATCTCCAAAAGAATCCGTTCCGTTCGCCATCCAAAAGACCCGTCAAGGGGCTTTATTGCCCGGATTATCCCTTCTTCCCTAACCAAAATCCGGATATTTTCTTTACGAACAGAGCCAACGATAAAAGGAGAATGCGTTGCAAGAATGATTTGGTTATTGTTTTCTCTTGCGAAACGCTCATACACTTTGATTATTTGGTTTTGCCAGTTGGGGTGCAGGGAGAGTTCAGGTTCGTCAATCAATAGTACGCTATTTTTTATGTCTAAGAAATAAAGAGAAAAAGCATAACTAATCAATCTTTTTTCCCCGCTTGATAATTCTTCTATAAAAATTCTTTTTTTTATCTCTTTGCCATCACTTCTTAAAAAAGGGAATTTATTTTGAAAATAAATCTTACGCTCTTGTGTAACGCCGCCAAACTCTATTTCCAACCCCAACGTTTCAAATAGTTGATTACTTAAACGTTCAATATTTTCATAGGCTATACGACTTGTTTTATTTTCCTCATAGATGATTTTATCAACATACTTAAGCAATGATTTTTCAACTTCTTGAATCCATTGATTGCTGATTTCATGTGTTAAAAAGGAAATCTTATCTCCCCACCAAAATTGAGCAAACTTACCGTCTTCAGTTCTTTTGAAGAATTGACCGGATTGATCCGAAGTAACTTCCTGTCCGTCATCGGTTTGAACTATGATGTAATCATTAAAAGAAGTATTGCCCAAAGCATAATCTTTTATGCATTGCAATAAAGTAGTTTTTCCGCTTCCATTTGCTCCCGTGATTACGACCAAATCCAATGGTACTCCGTGTTTATCACAGAAATCAATGTCAAACTTAAAAAAAGCTTTTTCTTCTTCTATATGTACCGATTTAATCTTCATCTTTAATTTATGCACAAATTTTATGAAAATCAGGCCACTGCTCCCACCTTCTCCGCTCTTTCCTTTTTCTTTTCGGCATGAGCCAAAGCGGCTTCTCTCACCCAGGCTCCGTCTTCGTAGGCTTTTACTCTTTGTTCCAGGCGTTCTTTATTGCACGGGCCGTTTCCTTTTACCACCGCCCAGAACTCGTCCCAGTCAAGCGCACCAAAGTCATAATGTCCTCTTTCCTCATTCCATTTCAAGTCCTTATCCGGAACCTTTAGTCCGATAAGTTCCGCCTGAGGGACAGTAGCATCCACGAACCGCTGACGAAGCTCGTCATTGGACATCCGCTTGATTTTCCATTTAATGGACGCTTCAGAGTTTGTAGATTCAGAATCCGGAGGGCCAAACATCATCAACGAAGGCCACCACCAACGGTTGAGCGCATCCTGAGCCATTCTTTTTTGTTCGGGACTTCCCTGAGCAAGCGTGAGCATGATTTCATATCCCTGACGCTGATGAAAAGATTCTTCTTTACAGATTCTTACCATCGCTCTTGCGTAAGGCCCGTAAGAAGTGCGGCAAAGCATTACCTGATTCATGATTGCTGCCCCATCCACAAGCCAACCGATTGCGCCCATATCCGCCCAGGTGAGGGAGGGATAGTTAAAAATAGAAGAGTACTTGGCCTTGCCACTGTGTAAATCATGGATTAATGTATCTCTGTCAATACCGAGGGTTTCGGCAGCACTGTACAGATAGAGTCCGTGTCCGCCTTCATCCTGCACTTTTGCCAGCAAAACCGCTTTTCGACGAAGGGAAGGCGCTCGCGTAATCCAGTTTCCTTCCGGCAACATCCCCACAATTTCAGAATGAGCGTGTTGGGAAATTTGACGGATTAGCGTTTTACGGTACGCTTCCGGCATCCAGTCTTTGGGTTCAATTTTGATTTCAGCATCAATTTTTGCCTGAAATTGTAATTCGAGTTGCTCCAGATTTTGCATATTTACTAAATGTATGAGAATAAATTTCTTGAATGTAGCTTTTTATAGTTAAGAAGAGGACACAAGAGCCCCCGTTATCCTTACTCAAACTAACGACCGTTAGTTTTGTTTACAAAGGTAAGAAAAAAAAGAGAAATAAATGTTTTTTAAGAAAGAATTCTCAAAAAAATACTGGAGAAAGTGTTCCTTCATTAAAAATTCATAAGAAAGAAAAAACCGATTCCCTATTATTGATAAGGAACCGGTTTTCTTTTAGAAACGGGATATATCTTAAGAACTCTGCTCAGGTTTACGAACGATAAGATAAATAATCAATGTAAGCAAACCAAACAAAAATCCGCAATGACCACTAGGAGCAGACGTGAATCTTCTCGACCTAAACTCCATTGTAGATTGAAGCATTGTCACGATTTAAGGGAAATTAAACAATATCCCTTAAGCTATAATAGGCGCAGTATTCAACAAATACTTTATATATTTACTTCATAATCTTCTTTTTTTCCTTGCTTATATAGTAATAAATGACATTTGGAATTAATAAGAGCCACCACCCAAAAAACAAAGAGATTAAAATATGACCAACTCCCGAAGCTTTATTTCGAGTTATTAAAAAATATGTAGAAGTTTCGTCTAAAATTTCCCAACCGTTTGCCTGATACATTTTAATTTCTTCGAGAGCTTTTCGACGTGCTGCTTCGTTGTGGGTATTGAAATTGTCCATAATTATTTATTAGTTTTAATGAAATAAATTAAGAGATAAATAGTTGTTGCAAAGTAAATAAATTTATTTATATAAAGTAAATGTTTTTAAAAAAAACTCCGGCATGATGTGTTAAACCAATACCGGAGTTTTCTACAATGAATCAAAACAATTCCTTTTATGCTTGTTCAGCCACTACTCTTGTTTTCGCCCATTGGTCTCCAAGACGAGGCTTATTGGTAAATACCAGGTATAGTTCATAAAGGTTCAATAATGGAACAATAAGCGAAATCGCACGAATTGCGGACGCTCCCCAGTTATTGGCAACAGAATTTCCATCTTCCGTAACTACCCTGATTTTCATCAGTTTTTTACCGATACTTTGTCCTCCTAAAAAGGGAAGGGCTTCTTTGGTAAGGAAATAAATCAATGCAAGTAGTTGTCCGATGCCGGAATCCTGAACATTTCCCGTGATTGCGCCAACAATAGCTGCAAGCGCACCTCCAACTAAAGCATCAATTAAATAAGCAAGTAAGCGATTTCCGGCGGTAGCCGGAGCTGAATTAGTATAATCTGCCATAAAAAATAATATTTATAAATGGTGAATAAAAAACAAATCGGGGTTAAACCAACAAAATATAATTTAAAAAACCAAATTTTTCTGTAAAATATATTCGATTACGGGTTGAGGGACTAATTTTTGAAGATTTCCCTGATAACGAATAATTTCTCTTACCACTGTAGAAGAAATATGGGCGGTCTCGGGCTTGCTGAGCAGGCAAACGACCTCAATCGCCGGATTCAGGTGCTGATTAACGTAAGCAATGGGCTGCTCGTATTCTAAATCACTGGGAGCCCGAAGCCCCCTGAGGATAAAGGAAATATTCCGCTCTTTTGCAAAATCAACGGTAAGAGACTGATAAAAAGCAACTTCTATTCTGGGTTCCTTCTCAAAAGTTCGGGTAAGCATTGCCATTCTGTCCTCCAGACTAAACATATATTTTTTGTTGGCATTGATTCCAATTGCCACAACGATTTTATCAAAAATCGCCAGTCCTCTTTCGATAATTTCTACGTGTCCTTCGGTTATCGGGTCAAAGGAGCCCGGAAAAAGTGCAGTTTTCATTTTATATAAAACTTTTTAAATCTATATATTTTTTCGTTAAACAGGTAAAGAAAAGGACTTTACCTGAATTTATTTTTCTACCAGAATTTCCCCCTTCATCTCTTCGGGTACGGGAATTCCCATAATTGTAAGGATTGTAGGGGCTAAGTCACCGAGTTTACCGGTAATTTGCTTTAGCCTAAAGGCATTATTATAAGGGAGAAAAACCAAGGGTACAAGGGCTAAAGTATGCGCCGTATGCGGACTTCCGTCGGGATTTTTCATTTTGTCAGCATTGCCGTGGTCAGCCGTAATCAATACATTGTAGCCGTTTGCAAGAGCGGCTTCTGCTACGGCTTTTGTGCAAGCATCCACAACCTCACAAGCCTGAATTGCAGCCTCCATTACCCCTGTGTGTCCGACCATATCCGGATTGGCAAAATTAAGGCATATAAAATCGGCTTCCTGTGTCTGTAGTTCCGGTATAATCGCATCCCGGATATCGTATGCGCTCATTTCGGGTTTCAGGTCATAGGTTGCCACTTTAGGCGAAGGGCACAGAATTCTTTTTTCCCCTTCGAAGGGCGTTTCTTTTCCCCCGTTAAAGAAAAAAGTAACGTGAGGATATTTTTCTGTTTCGGCAATCCGGATTTGCTTTTTGCCTTTTGAAGCCAGATATTCTCCCAGTACATTCAGCATCTCAGCTTTTTCATAGATTACATTTACCCCCTGAAATTTTTCATCGTACCGGGTCATTGTAGTATAATGAAGGGGTAAAGTATGCAAATTGTATTCATGATTATCCTGTTGAGTCAGTACTTCGGTGAGTTCCCGTCCGCGATCGGTGCGGTAATTATAGAAAAATACTGCGTCATCTGCTTCAATTTTTGCGCCACTGCCAATAATACAGGGTTTTACAAATTCATCGGTGATATGATTTTGATAGCTTGCAGTCAGGGCTTCGGTTGCGGTGGCAAAATGAGTACCGGTGCCGTTTACAAGCAAATCATAAGCAATCTTTACTCTTTCCCATCTTTTATCCCTGTCCATGGAATAATATCTTCCGATGACAGATACAATTTTCCCTGTCCCTTTTTCCTGAATGAATGTTTCCAGTTCCTGTATATATTCCAGCCCTCCGTTTGGGTCGGTGTCCCTCCCGTCAGTAAATACATGGATATTTACTGACGGTAAATTATATTTTTTCAGTGCTGCAAGGATTCCCTTGAGGTGCTCAATATGACTGTGAACGCCTCCATCGGAGAGTAATCCGAGTAAATGAAGCGGTTTATTGTTTTCGAGGCAATAATTTGCCATTTCCTGAAAGACTTTTTCTTTTTCAAAATCTCCGTTTTTCAGCGCAAGATTAATTCTTACAAGTTCCTGATAAACGACTCTTCCTGCGCCAATATTCATGTGCCCCACTTCAGAGTTTCCCATCTGCCCTTCCGGAAGCCCTACTGCAAGTTCTGAAGCCATGAGTTTGGTATGAGAATGAGTCTCGAGGATATGATTGTAAAAAGGAGTGCGGGCATTATCAATTGCACTTACAGATTTGTCTTCTGCGATTCCCCATCCGTCCATGATAATGAGGATTAGTTTTGCGGTATTTTTCATGATAAATTAATTAGATGAACCTCTTCTCTATAGAAGAAAAAACATATACAAAGGTAGAAAGAAAATAATATTCTCCAATAGAAAAAAAACGCCCCGTGAGCAATTTCACCGGAGCGTTTTTGAAAAAACGGAAATTATTCAGGGAAAACTACATTTTACTTAATTCCCCCCATTTTGCCGACTTTGCTACGGATTTTACCGCATCGGTGTTTTCCTGACCGGAAGCATCCACAATCAACACAAAACGCTCCGCCGTACCAAGTACTACATTCGCATCTTTTTGTTTCTTCTGATATTTTTCAAATCCCTTTACCTCTCCCATTTTGGGGTCCCAGCCTTTCATGATTTCCTGATCATTTTCTACTTCAAGCCCGCCCACACCAAACATTCCAAAAGCTGCGGTGTAGAGCATTCCGACTCCGTTATAGTCATGAAGCGTCACTTTCATCGTACTTTCTCCTTTTTTGTAGTTTTGAGTGATAGTAGAGAAAGACATCCCTGCATTTTTTACCATTTCTCCTTTGGGCTCACCGTCCGGAGTGTAGCCTTGAAGGTCAGTTGGGAGGTAGGTTTTGAGTTTGTCATAATGCATTGCTACGGTATCGCCTCTCTGACGGCGTTCCTGAATTTTTTTCTCTGCATTTTTGGTACTCTCTTCCATATTCTGAGCGATATCATCCACATTCTGGAGTACATTTACGGTGTTTTTGGCATCCTGTGCTTTCTCACTGAGTTTATTACATCCTGAAAAAATACTGAGAATCAGAAGCCCTGTTAAAATTTTTGTTTTCATAACGTTAATATTTGATAAGATAAAACAAATGATGTGATTTTGAGGCTGCAATTTAATTATAAATTTTCATAAACTAAAAAACTTTTTATGAAATTATTCCTAAAAATGAAGTATAAGGTGTTCTGTGAATAAAAAATCAGGAAGATTTGTCTTTCCGGTTTATTTTCATCAATTTTGCTATCCAAATTTTCCTGAAAAATGCAAAAATATCTATTATCAGTGTGGTTGTTTTTCTCTCTCTGTCTCTCTCTTTTCTCCCAAACAGCAGAGAAATCCATCACTGAACTTCAGAACGAATACTATTCCCGGTTTCATTTTACGGAAGAACGGCAGTGGGATTCCCTGCATCTTGCCGAAGGAAATGTAGTGGAAAGCCCCTCTTACAGTCCTCTTAGGCCTCAGACATGCTCCCTCAATAAGGTAGTGTATGGCTGGCATCCCTACTGGAACAACAGCAGTAATTTTTATCTGGATTACCGCTGGGATTTGCTTTCGCATTTTACCTATTTTTCCTATGATGTGGATCCGGGTACAGGAAATGCGGTAACTACCAACAACTGGGCTACCGCTGCTTCGGTTACCTATGCATTGTCTCAGGGGGTAAAAGTGCACCTGTGTGCCACTCTTTTTGCCAATCATGCCACTTTTTTTGGGAATGCCACGGCTCAGCAAACCCTGATTACAAATCTGATCAATGCGGTTCAGAGTAGGGGAGCGCACGGCGTAAATATTGATTTTGAAGGAGTACCGGTTGCTCAGAGCGCCGCTTTTACTGCCTTTATGATTAACCTCTCCAATCAAATGCATGCAGCAATTCCGGGTTCAGAAGTAACAATTGCTTTGTACGCCGTTGACTGGAGCAACCTCTTTGATGAAGCGGCACTTGCGCCTTATGTGGACATGTTCATCATTATGGGCTATGATTACTACTGGAGCGGGAGCACACAGGCGGGTCCGGTCGGGCCTTTGTATCCTTTTACATCCGGGGGACAGCATCTCAGCCGGTCTGTCAATTATTACCGGAATCAGGGAGTTCCTGCCAGTAAACTGGTGTTGGGACTGCCGTATTACGGACGGGAGTGGCAAACCGCTTCCAATACGATTCCTTCCAATGTGACCGGAACAACGAGTTCCAGAACATTCAGTTACGTCAAAACTAATGCCTCGGGAAACTATTCCGCAGCCAACCGTCAGTGGGATGCCAACAGCTTTACCTCTGCATATATTTATAATAATGGCAGCTGGAATCAGTGTTTTATTGATGACGCTTACAGTCTCGAAAAGCGACTGAATCTGATTCATCAGCGGGGGCTTGCCGGACTGGGGATATGGGCTTTGGGGTATGATGATGGCTACTCTGATTACTGGAATGTGATTGAAAAAGTGCTTTCGGATTGTGGAAGTGTACCTTGTCAGGATACAGTATATGATAGCGGAGGGCCGAATTTTAGCTATTTCAGCAATGAAAGTTATACTTATACGATAGCACCTTCAGGGGCGTCTCAGGTAAATATTCAGTTTCCGGCATTTAGTCTTGGAACGGGAGATAACCTGAAAATCTATGACGGAAACTCCACCTCGGCGCCGCTTATCGGAACGTATTCCGGCACCACCAATCCGGGCACAATTAATAGTGCGGGAAATGCGCTTACGCTTCAGTTTTTGTCAGACGCGTCTTCTCAGGGTACGGGGTTTTCCCTCCGGTGGCAGTGTGTTTCTGATAATACGCCTCCGGTTACGGTTGTAAATCCCGTTTCTGTCTGGCAAACCGCTAATTTTACCGCCACTTTTACGGATTCCGATGTCGGGAGTGGGGTGCAGCGGCGGTTTTACAGTATTTCAGATTACAATGGTACACAATGGAGAGCGAATGCCGCCAACGGTTTTTTCAGTGAGGAATTTTCTCAGACTTCCCTTCACCCTGACTGGACACAAAACGGAGGTTCATGGAGTATTTCCTCAGGATATTTGCATCAGAGTGATGAAGTGAGCGGAAATACAGGACTTTCTGCTTCTTTGACACAAACCGCCGGAAATGCCTTTATCTATCACTGGAAATCAAGAATTTCAGGTTCCGGAACAAACAGAAGAGCCGGAATACATATTTTTTGCGATAATCCTTCTCTTCCAAACCGGGGGAATTCCTATCTGATATGGTTCCGTGCCGACAATAGTAAAATTGAAATATACGACGTTGAGGCTGATGTGCTGAATCTGGTACATACGATTACGCCCGTAACCATTAATGTCAATCAATGGTATGATTGTAAAGTGGTTTACGTACCGGCTTCGGGCCTGATTCAGGTATATCTGGATGATGTCTTTAAAGGGAGCTGGACGGATAATACCGGAAATCCTCCTCTTTCCTCAGGAAACAGTATTTCATTCCGGAACGGAAACTGTGTATATGATGTGGATGATTTCAGGGTATATAAAAGCCGGACTACCAATTCTGTTCCGGTAAGTACAGGAACCGGGAGTCAGGATATCCGGTATCAGAACCCGGCTCCGGCTGGATTTAGCGGGAAAATCTATTCGCTGATTCAGGATAATGTTCAGTTGCTGTCTGCTCAGGCTCAGACGGAAGTAAAAACCGACTGGACTGCTCCTTTGGCTGTAATCAATCTGAATGACGGAATCGGAACGGACATTGACAATCAGGTGGATGATACACAACTTTCGGCAAACTGGACTGCCACGGACGACCCTCACTCCGGACTGCTACGCTATGAATACTGTATCGGAACCTCTGCCGGTGCAAGCGATGTGGTAAACTGGACAGACAATGGCCTGGCGACCTCAATGACGCATCCCGGAAGTTTTAAAACAATGTCCGGTACTTATTATATTTCTGTTCGTGCAGTAAATGGAGCCGGGCTGACCTCTGCCGTTGCAACCTCAGACGGAGTTACGGTTACTTCTGTGCCGCTGCCGGTGGAGCTGATAAGTTTTACCGCCGAAAAGGTGGACAATGAGGTGTTTGTGAACTGGAGCGCACTCGAGATTTCTGTACAAAACTACCTTCTCGAAAAAAGTCGTAACGGACAGGATTTTTTACCCCTTGCAGAAGTAACCGCTACCAATAACGCAGGAGTCAATCTGTACACCGTAAGGGATACACAGCTTTTCTATAAGAATTTTTACCGGTTACAAATGGTGGATTCCAACGGAGCGAGTACAAATTCAGAAATTATTCAGATTTCAATGGAAGGAGAGAATCCAATAAAGATTTTTCCTAATCCTACCGAAACGGATAATTTTATTTATATGAAGTTTAATTATATTCCGAACGAACCCGTTTTCGTGGGGCTTTATGACTTGTCGGGAAAAATAATTTACGAAAATGAAGCCCTGCCTTCCAGTCATACCTTTACCCTCTCTTTGCCGCAAACCTTGTCTTCGGGACTGTATTACCTCCGGATTCAATGGGACGGAAATCAGGAAAGAGTGAAACTTTGGAAACGATAGCGTAAAAGTAACTCTCTCCCTGTTTTTTCGTAATAAGTTGAAAAAAAGCAAATGAAATTATCTTTGATTGTGTCTCTTTTCATTCTGACACTTTCTCTTAATGCACAGACGACCTATAATTATGCCCGTATTTTCGGAGCGGATTTTCATAAAGCAGAGAAATATTTCGGGCATCATAAAGCAATGTTTTATCAGCGTTGCCAGCAATTCAATGTTTCTTATCCAACAGCGATATCAGTGGTTTTTCCGGAATTAATTCGTTACAATCCGGAATCGGATATGCTGGAGACAATGTCTAACCGGGTTTTTTATGGAAATTTTGGAGGAAGTTATGGCAGTTTTTCGATTGGGTGTTTTCAGATGAAGCCCCTTTTTATCGAAGAAATGGAGCGGTTTATTGAACTGAATCATACCGTTTTTCCTGAGTTCCGGTTTATTTCCGAGTATAAAACTCCTGAAAATGACTCTGCAGAAATCCGAAAAGCCAGAATCAGCAGAATGACTAAACCGGAATGGCAGATTGTTTATGTATGTTGTTTTCTGAAAATCATGGAACATCGTTTCCCCCGGAAAAAAGATAGCCCGGAAGAATTTCAAATCCGTTTTCTGGCTACAGCGTATAACCGGGGTTTTTTATGTTCAGCAGAAGAAATCGAAAAATGGATGAAAATTGATGCTTTTCCGGACGGAGTGGATTCCCGCAGAAAACAGTATAATTACAGCGATATAGCGTATTATGCCTACAGGAGGCTGTTTAAATAATACAGGATTACGCCTGTTGCATTAATCCGTCCTTGATATAAAGTACCCTGTCAGACTGAGCGGCCAATGCTGTATTGTGTGTAGCAATCAGAAACCCGACCCCGAATTCCCTTGCAAGATTCAGGAAAAGCTGGTAAAGAGATTCACTGTTTTGCGTATCGAGATTTCCGGTAGGCTCATCGGCAAGCACAAGTTTGGGACGGTTCATAAGTGCCCGGGCTACGCTTACTCTTTGCTGTTCTCCGCCGGAAAGCTGGGAAGGCTTATGATGGATTCTGTCCTCCAGCCCCAACTTGCCGAGCAGTTCGGTCGCAAAAAGTCCGGCTTCCTGAAGCGAAAGTCCTTTGATAAGGGCCGGCATAGCTACATTTTCCAGCGCAGTAAACTCAGGAAGAAGATGGTGAAACTGAAAAATGAATCCAAGACTTTTATTTCTGAAATGTGCCTTGGCGTCTTTGGAAAGTTGCTTAATATTTTGAGATTCAAAAAATATTTCTCCCTGATCCGCATCATCCAGTGTCCCCAATATCTGAAGAAGGGTACTTTTCCCCGCACCGGAACTTCCTACAAGTGCTACCACTTCTCCCTGTTCAAGAGAAAGACTCACGCCTTTTAATACCTCTACTTTTCCGTAGGATTTCCAGATGTTTTTTGCTTCCAGCATAGTTAATTTTTCCGGTATATCTACCCGGGTTTTAGATTCAGGCTTCAAAAATACAGCGTTTTCCAGAATACACCAACTTATTTTTTCACGATGGAAAACAATCTGGGGAAGAATACGTTTTTGTACCCAAAAAAGAATGAAAATAAACATCTTCTGGTTTCGGAGAGACCTTCGCCTGAACGATAATGCCGGCTTCCATGCCGCTTTGCAGTCAGGAAATCCGGTGCTTCCGGTTTTTATTTTTGATACAGAGATACTTGCATCGCTTCAAAGAAAAGACGCAAGGGTGGAGTTCATTCACCGGTCGCTTCAGAATATGAGCAGGGAATTACAAAAATCCGGAAGCGATATTCTTATAAAACAGGGCTCGCCGGAGGCTGTATGGAAAGAGCTGACAGCAACCTATGACATAGAGGCGGTATTTACAAATCACGATTATGAGCCTTATGCGCGTGAAAGAGATGAAGCAGTTTCGGCTTTTCTTTCCGCTAAAAATATTTCATTTTCTACTTACAAGGATGTAGTAATCTTTGAAAAACAGGAAATTCTGAACGGATCCAATTTACCTTATACGGTTTTCACTCCTTACAGCAGGAAATGGAAAGCGATGCTTGAAGAGAAAGGTCTTCCGGACTACCCTTCAGAAACCCTACTGAATCAATCCTGTAAAACTCCGCCTTTTTCTTTTCCGGATTTGGAGTCTTTGGGGTTTTCGCCTTCGGGTCTCTCTTTCCCGGAAGCAAAAGTGACCGACACGCTTTTACAAAAATACAATGAAACCAGAGATTTTCCCGGGATTGCAGGCACGAGCCGACTGGGACTTCACCTGAGGTTTGGGACACTGAGTATCCGGAAACTCGTAGCAAGAGCGCTGGAAACCAATGAGATATTTTTGAATGAGTTGATATGGAGGGAGTTTTATATGCAGATTTTATGGAACTTCCCGCATGTGGTGAGTCAGGCTTTTAAGCCGGAGTATGATAAAATTCAATGGGTGTGGGATGAAACGCTCTTCAGAAAGTGGTGCGAGGGAAAAACGGGTTATCCCTTGGTGGATGCCGGAATGCGGGAGCTGAATGCCACGGGATATATGCACAACCGGGTCAGAATGGTGGTCGCCAGTTTTTTATGCAAGCATCTTCTGATGGACTGGAGACTCGGTGAGGCCTATTTTGCAGAAAAATTGCTGGATTTTGAGCTTGCTTCCAATAACGGTGGATGGCAATGGGCTGCGGGAAGTGGCTGTGATGCGGCTCCGTATTTCAGGGTATTTAATCCTGAATTGCAAATGGAGAAATTCGATAAGCAGCGAAAATATATCCGGAAATGGATACCCGAATACGGAACGCCTTTGTATCCGCGCCCGGTGGTAGAGCACGTATTTGCCAGAAATCGTTGCCTTGAAGCCTATGGGATTGCCCTGAAAAAGTAATGCACCCAAATGGGAATTATGCCGGGTTTTCAATGAAAAATATGTCCGGAAGAAACAACTTTAAAATAAGGTCCATTCTTCCGGGTAATGATACGGCTGAATGAGTTCCGGGGCATTACAGCTAGTTTTGTTTATATCCGGATGCACATAAAATGAGCGCATTCGTTCTGCCGGAAAAGGAACTAAAAATGAGCGGATACTCTGATAGTCTTTGAGATTTTCATCGAGCCAGCTGATTTCTGTTTCCGGTGGCAGAATCAGGGGCATCCGGTCATGTACTTTGCTCACAAGGCTGTTAGGTTCTGTCGTAATGACGGTACAGGTCAGGCGGCGGTCATTGGGATTGGAGGGATTCGTCCAGAGCGAATACAGCCCCGCAAAGAAAAACAACTCTGTGCCATTCACTTCATACCTTACCGGCCGTTTGGTTTTTCCGTGCTTTTCAAATTCATAAAATCCATCTGCCGGAATCAGGCATCGGTTTGCCTGAATAAGGTTACGGAATGCGGGTTTCTCGCCCAGTGTTTCTGACCGGGCATTCATCATTTTTACTGCGCTTTTCTCATCGCCGGAAAAAGCAGGAAGCAATCCCCACTGCATTAAATCACAATGCAACGCCTGATTGATTTTCCTTACTACCGGAACTTGCTTCATGGGCGATACATTATAATCTGCCCTCCATTTTCCGGCGGGGACTTTGACTTTTATCCTTTTTGCCAGTGCTTCTTCCTGAGCAAAAGAGTATCTTCCGCACATGTTTTATTTAAATTTTACATTTACTTCCTGTTCGTCATCCTGAATCCATTTATCCGTTTTATCTCTGGAAATACTGTAGATTTTTCCGGCAGGAATATTGCCTGAATTTTCAAAGCGGATGAGTTTATCCGGTTTATTGCCAATCGAAATCGTAGCAGAAGGAGGCATTAACTGATATACTTTCAGATTATCAAAATCCGCTTTGGCATTACCCGTTCTGAATGAAATGAAATTTCCTCCTCCCGAAATGAGCGGGTTTGTATCTTTCCAGGAAAGGACTTTCTGGTTATTAATCCAGACAGTGATGAGGCCTGTGGCAGATTCCAGCACGATTTTCATATCATACCATTTTCCGTTTTCCATGCTGAAATTGGCGGAGCCTCCTGCTTTGAGTTCAGTGCCCGTTGAACGGTACACCTCCAGTTTGTCAGCCATCCTGGGGTCTTCATACTGACGCATCCATACAAGATAGGATTCCCCCCGGTTAGGAAGCGTCCCGTCTGAAGAATAGATATGCAATCCGAAACGGCGGTTATCTCCTTTGGAAACCAGCTTTGTGCGGAAATGATAAAGGTAAGTTCCCCCTTTTTTCTGGTTTACAGGCAATGCAAGATTTCCATTAATGGCATTTTCATCCGTCTGACTGAGGCTTCCTTTTTCAGGCACCCATGTTCCGTTTTTTCGAATCCATTTTTCATATAACGTACCCGTCTCAAACTCATCCATCGCAAACCCCGCACTTTCATTGGCGTATCTTCCTTTTCCGTTATAGTCCCCTACAAGATAAAATGTCTGAAGAATATTGCCTCCGCCGGGTGCTCTTAGTGTAAAGTCCTGAGAAATATAGGTTGTATTACCCCCACCAGTATTACTACCA
This sequence comes from Bacteroidia bacterium, assembly GCA_019695295.1. Lineage (GTDB taxonomy): Bacteria > Bacteroidota > Bacteroidia > J057 > J057 > JAAFHL01. The sequence continues at coordinate 24,661 of JAIBAH010000020.1, forward strand.
CCAGTATTACCCCCACCAGTATTACCCCCACCGGTATTACCCCCACCAGTATTACCGCTGCCAAATACAATCACTGTGGAAACGGCGGCTTCTTTTGACCACTGATTTCCTTTATCCAGGACAAGCGAATGAACTCTTGCTGCAGGAACTTTTGAGCTAAGGCTTGCCACTCTGAAGTCTTTGTCCGCTTCTTTCCCGACTTTCACCTCTACAGAATTGGAGCGGCTTCTGTATATTTTGAGATTATCAAACTCTGCCATACTTCCACCTGTACGGAAAGAAATTCCTTTTCCGGATTTAAGCGGAGCGGGGTCTGTCCATGTATTCATCAGCTTATTATTGAGGAAGACCGTGATTTTGCCATCGGAAGGAGAATACATGACCTTGATATTATAGGCCTTATTGCTTTCAAATTTTACGATTGCGCTATTTTTCATCTCGAATTTTCCGGTACTACCATCTGTTTTATAAATTTCGATTTTATCTTCTTTGTCGGTATCTCTTGCCCAGATAAAATAAGAATTCCCTCTGTTTTCCTTTTCGGGGTCATCAGAGAAAAAATGGAACCCGCAGCGTTTATTGGCAGAGTTACCGGTAGTACGGGCATCCCATTCATATAAATAACCGCTGTTTTCGTTCTGAATTACGTAGGAAGCAATATTGGCGTTATCGGCACTTGCGTCATTTTGAGTGAGCAAACCTTTTTTGGTGTCCCATTTACCCTTTACCGGCTTCCACTCGCTACTCAGGCCTTTTTCAAAATCGTCATAGTAAAACCCTCTTCCTGTATTTCCTTTCCAGTTTTCTTTTCCTCTGTTTTCAGCTATCAGATAAAACTGCTGCCCGATTCCTTTGCCACTTTTATCGGTGTCCTCAAAGGTAATGCTTCCATCCGCAGAATAAGTAGGCTTTACGCCGGGTTTGGTTACCGGTGCATTTTCAGGGTAAGTGATTTTGACCTCAAAGTTGCCTATTACCGGAGTATTTCCGCTACCGGTATTCCCACCACCACTATTTCCTCCACTGTTGTTTCCTCCGCCGGCATTTCCACCACTGTTGTTTCCACCACCCGTATTTCCACTCCCATTGTTTCCCCCACCGGCATTTCCACCACTGTTTCCGCCTGTTGTCGTATTATTATTACTTACGATAATTCCACCGTTGCCTGTACCATTTCCGCCGATAGTTTCCCAGCTGGAGGTCCATCCTTTACCCTGCGTTTTACTGTCGGATGTGAAATGAATCGTAAGGGCATTTCCGGTAGAGGTAAACTCTTTTTTGTCGGGATTACTTCCGGAGATTTCACCCAGCTTTTTGGCATTGCGGCTATCTCCGTCATACAATGTGATTACATCGGTGGATTCTGTATCAAAGGATCCAAATTTAATTTTTACTTTTCCTCCATTAGCAGGAAGAATGCGGTAGGCATAATCCTCCTTCGCTGCGTAACCGTTGGCACTCCCTCCGGAGTCAAAGAATTTGCCGTTGTTAAGCGTTGTCGTATAAACGGAAGCGGCACCGGATTTACTCACAGCAGGAGTGGTAAAATTCCCGGACTCAGCGGCAGAAGTATCTTTACCCACCAGTGCTTTTACCCGGTACTGATATTTTTTCCCTGAGGTAAGCCCGGCTACTTCCATCCCTTTTTCACCGGTCTCGTACATTACCCACTTCTCTTCAAGGGTATTTTTAATGTACACAAAATATTTGTCTGCACCGGGGTGTTTCCACGTAATTGCTGCACCCATCGGATAAATATTTTTGGAGTCAATATCCTCTACCGGAAGCGCAGCCACAGCGGCATTATTTGCGGCATAAGCAATCACAAATCCCCCCTGATTAACCTGACAGTCGGAGATAAATTCCATATACACATTTCCGCCTTTTACGGTGATTTTTTGGGGAAGCGTTTTTCCGGAATATCTGCCGATAAACTCTCCGTCCGGGGTTTTTCCCTGATAGATATCAATATAATCATAGGGCTTACCCGGTTCAGCTTCGAGGTCCATTTCCTGAAAAGTAAGGGTAACAGAAGTAGCACCCGGAGGCTGAATGAAATACCCGATTCTTTGCTGACTACCATAATTTTCGTTTTTGCCCCCATCATCCACCACTTCGCCGGAAGGGCTGTTGAGCATAATTCTTTTTTCGGGCAGAAACCCATTCACGAGGCGGTAAAAACGATCCCAGTCCCAGTCTTTTCCCGGGTCAATATGGTCATTTTCAGGAAAATGCTGATGTCCTTTGATTTTACGGCAGGCATTTCCCAGCGTGAGTTTTCCGGAAGTTCCTTTACCTGAATACATTTTCAGCGGGTCAATTCCTCTCCGTGCACAGATATCTTTTACCAGTGCGGCAGAGCTTTCGTACATCGCTGTAGTGTACCAGGTGCCTCCATCTTCGATAAACCCTTCGTGTTCGATTCCGATTGCTTTATCGTTGTCAGACCTTACATGATACGCCTTATCTTCCTCACAGACCATCTGAGTAATCTGACCATCAAAAGCACGGATAGCGTAATGAGCCGAAACCCTTGCTGCAGGATTTTTAAACCAGGAGATGCAACTTGCATAAGAACCCTGAATTGTATGAATTGTAATATACTCAATCTTAGCACTTCCCCGGCTACCGTAGTTACTCCGGTGTGCGGGGTTCCATATTGCCCCTTCAAAGTCGGTTTGACTTTTACTGCCGGAACATCCTTCCGCACTTCTTTCCTCGAGGTATTGACTTCCATCCACGGAACGCACTTCGTTTTTGTTGACAGATACAGAACGGGCACTCAGTACTGACGCTTTATTTTTTCCGAAAATTTCCTCATAGTCAAATCCTCCGAGACTTCTTCCGCTTTTTTCCACCTGCTTTAAAACTGCGTAAAACTGCTGGTCTTTGGCGTATTCTGCCACTACAGAGCCATCATCCGGAATTTCACTCAGGGATAAAAGCACATCCTGCTGCTCTTCCACTCCTCTGGAAGTCATATTTTGTTGCTGCTGCATAGTAGCATAGGCTTTGGCGTAAGCAAGGATATTAATTCTCGGGCTTTTTTTGATTTCTTCTTCGGAGTATCCTGATAATTTTGCTACAGATTTGAGGTTTTCCTTGAAATATCCTTTTCCGTTATCTACCAGTCCCATTACCCCGTAAAAAGGAGGCATGCCTGAACAGGTAGATACATTGGGGTCAGGGACTAAGTGATGCATACGCGTATTGGTATAGGCTACTGATTCCAGTAATCCGAGAGGGATTGTAGGGTTCAGACGATAGGCCTCCTCAAAATATTCCGAGTAGTCCTTTTGAGCATAAGCGGTAGAAATAAAAAAGGATAGTATTATAATAATTATAACCGATGGACTTCTCATACAATTTTTTAATATAAATAAGTAAGATAGATTCTGATTTTTTCTTCAAAGATAAAGAAGAAATATTAAACTAAAACGTTTTTTGTAATAATCTGTTTTATAAACGCCTAAAAAAACCGATTATTAAAACATATTGTCTATATTTGTCTGATAAAAAGGTAAAAATCTTTTCGTAAAATTTCTGTTATATGAAAATACTCGTTGCTCCGATGGACTGGGGGTTGGGGCATGCTTCGCGTTGTGTGCCGCTGATACAGGCACTGCAAAAAAACGGGGCAGAGGTCGTTTTGGCGGGAGAGGGGAGGTCAGGACACTACCTGCAACAGGTGTTTCCCGATTTAAAATATTATCCGCTTCCTCCCTACAATATTCGTTATACCGATTCCACCTGGCTGATTCCCTATTTGTGTATGCAGATTCCGGGACTTATGCTTACTTTCCGGAAGGAGAAACAGGAAGTGGATAGCATTATAAAAAAAGAAAACATAAACGCTGTGATTTCGGATAACCGGTATGGCGTTTATTCTGAAAAAATTCCTTCCGTTTTTATTACCCATCAGATTGCGCCGATAGCTCCCTTCCGCTCCGTAGGGTACAGGATTCACCTCGCCTTTATGGGAAAATTTACTCATGTCTGGGTTCCCGATTTTGAATCCCCTCCTTTTCTTTCAGGAGGATTATCCCATGATTATCCGCTTCCTCCTCACGCCCGGTTTATAGGTTCGCTTTCCAGATTTACTTCGTATGCCGCACCGGTAAAGCCCGAAAGCCAAACTCCCTGTTCCTTTGATATTGTAGCAGTTTTATCCGGAGTGGAGCCTCAGAGAACCATTCTGGAAAAACTACTGATAGAGAAATTCAAGGCTTTCCCCGACAAAAAAACGTGCATTATTCAGGGGAAATCGGAAATATCTGAATCCAGAACTGAAAGTAATGTATATATCCGGTCTTTTGCGGATAATGAAATGCTTTACGGCATACTGAAAAACAGTAAAGTGGTGATTTCACGCGGAGGTTATAGCAGTCTGATGGATTTTGCCGCACTGGGAATAGAGAAAGTCATCCTGATTCCTACCCCCGGCCAGACAGAGCAGGAATATCTTGCAAAATATTTTCAAAAAAATAATGTGGCGGTCTGTACTTCTCAGGCGGAGATGAATCTGGCAAAAGCCCTGGTTGAGGTAGAAAACTGTACCGGATTTCCACAAAGAGAAAACGGAGCGTTAACTCAGTTTCTGAGCCGGTGGCTATCGGAAATCAGTACCGGAAAATCACGGTAGCTTCTCTTCCATCCATAAATCCAGCCGGATAAGTTCAAAGTCTGTCTTTTTAAAAGCGTGGGAAGCGTGAAACTGTTTGAGATTTTCGAGTACCGGAAGCAGAGATTTACGGGCTATTTCAAAATCGTATCCCGTTTTATGCCACTTTTGCAGTAACTTATACAATAGCTCCATTCTGAAAAACTCCTGTTCTTTGGGTAGCTTTTGCATAAAAGGACGGATATTCTGAATTTTAGAATCAAGGGTATCCAGCAGGCGCAATTCAAAGAGAAGCATCATCTCCAGCATTCGGATATAGATATTTTTGCCGTATTTATCGGAAAGCAGAATAGATACTTCATTCAGCTGACGAAGCGAGGTTTTATACTCTTTTTTCTGAAAGAAAACACAGGCAGCAAAATAATTCCATTGGGCGTTCAGCATTTTGGATGCAAAAATCTGAGGATGTTTTAATGCTTTTGCGATAAGCTCAGTCGCTTTATTATAATCATTTTTATAAAAGGCAATCCGGAAAAGTACTTCCATTGAAACAAGATAATTCATTTCCTCCGGAGAAAAAAGAGAAAGAGCCATTTCTATATTTTTTTCAGACTCATCCATTTTTTCCAGCTGTAAGGCCACCTGAGCAATTTGAATATAGGCGTTGGCCAGTCTTGGCTTGGTATAATAGGCAGGATTTTCCTGTACTAAAGCCAGATACTGCCTGTTGAAAAGGTAGGCCTGCTGATAATCCCCGATGGTTTGTAAATAATAAATCTCACTCAGGTAGTGCGCATTTTGTACAAGCGGATGCCGGGTTTCCTGCGCAATTTCCCCAATGATGTCAATTTTACTCCTTACGATTTTCAGTTCATCATGAGAAAGGGATTTATTTAAAAGGAGGTTGGAAGTAAAATAATGAAGCGTAAGCGCTTTGTTGATTTCCGCACTTGTATTATTCAGGGATAAAATATACTCAGACTGAATCCCGTAATTGTCAGAAGAGGCCCGTACATTTTCATACCGGTATCTGAGAAAGTCAGCCTGAAAAAGCTCCTGATATAAATTATATCGCTTTGCCGTAGAAATACACTGAAGCAGCAGATTTCTACCGGCTTTGTAAGCCCCCCTTCCGAGCATGATTTCGGCCTGCAGTAATTTTTTTTTCAGTTGCAGTTGCTGATTGATAATTTCGGCTCCGTAGCCCGTCAGACTTTTATCATTAAGGATGACATTTTCCAGGATTTTTTTTAATCTTGCTTTAGTAACCCGAAAAGTATTGTCGGCCGCTTTATTATAAATTTTTTGAGCATAAAAATCCTCTTCTTTTTCCGGATACTGTGTAACCAATTCAAATAGTAACCCTACTTTTTCATACTCAAAAACAGCGGTTCCAAATAGCTGTTTTAATTGTCTAATTTCCTGATTATTAAGTTTTTTATATATGTCGTAAATGAGCTCCATCTGACTGTAAAGATTAAATATATTTAATATCCGGTGTAAAAATAAATAAAAATTTATGTAATTAAAATTTAATTTCCGTATTTGCGGCCTTTAATTTTGTATTAGTTTTGAAATTGAAAAATAAGCCTGAATGAAAAGATTGCTTTATTACATACCTTTTTATGTAGTAATCAAAAATATTCTTTCTCTAAATGCTTGATTATTAGAAATAATTTCTAAACTTTGCAAAATTAGAAAGAAAAAATTTGGAGTAATTCAACTTCATTTAGTATTTTTCGCCAATTTTACACCAAAACAATTTAGCCTATCGATGAATATGCTACGAAAAATCAGTTTTATTGTGTTTTTCTTTACCGTTCTTGTATCCATTGCCGTGGGGCAGGATGGTAAAATTTCGGGACGTGTGTACGACGATAAGGGGAATCCCGTTCAGTACCCCACTGTCTCTCTCTTAAGAGGGGAGGAAGTGGTAAATGGTGCTTACGGAGATGACCAGGGATTCTACAGTATTCAGCCTGTGGATCCCGGAACCTATACCGTACAAGCAGACATTCTTGGGGGAACAATCAAAATCGAAAACGTATCTGTTGCCTCAGGTCAAACAAGGGATTTGGACATTCGCCTCCCTTCAGGGCAGCAAATGAGAACCGATTCCGTAATCATTGTTTCATTCCGTATTCCGGTTTTTGAAAAAGACCCGGGTGCTCAGGGAACAATCGTGGACGGAAAGCAGGTAAGAAACAGGGGCTCACGTAATATCAATGCGATAGCTTCTACTACTCCGGGGGTATTCCAGTCGGATGAGGGAGACAATTCTCTTTCATTCAGGGGAGCACGCGAAGGAGGTACAATGTATATAGTGGACGGGGTGAAAGTAAGGGGCTCCCCTAATCTTCCTCAGTCTGCTATCGGACAAATGCAGATTATTACAGGGGGTACACCTTCTGAGTACGGAGACTTTACGGGAGGGGTAGTTTCGATTACTACCGCCAATCCCGCAAACAAACTTTCCGGAGGGCTTGAACTTGTGACCAGTGAGTTGCTCGATGCTTATGGCAGAAACCTCGCAGGGGTAAATATTACCGGTCCGCTTATCAAAAAAACCATCACTGACCCTGAGCGTCCTGAACTTAGCTACAAACGCTCTGTCGTGGGCTTTTTCCTCAGCGGGGAGTATGACTACAATCGCGATGCTGACCCGGCCTATTTCGGCCTTTACAAACTGGATCCGGATAAACTGGCTGACCTTCAGGCAAATCCTATGATTTACAACCCTTCTCTTACTACATTTGTAAATACAGGAAACTACCTGAAAGGCTCGGATTTGATTCCGGTAAAAGCCAAAGCATATAATCAGGATGTAAATATCAGAGGGCTTGCCCGTATTGATATTCAGCCTGCTGACAATATCTCTATTAAATTAGGAGGTTCTGCTGAATTATTTAACAGTAATGCCGGTACATGGAGCTTAAGAAACATGTTGCTTTCCCCTAACCCGGGCGGAAGATATACCGGAGGTTCTTACAGAGCATACGCACGTTTCCAGCAATCCTTCAAAGGGGAAGCCAATGCTGCTTTGAAAAATTTCTTCTATACACTTCAGGCAGACTACTCTTTATTCCAAAGACAGTTTGAACACAGAACTTTTCAGGATAATTTATGGGATTACGGGTTCATTGGAAAATTAACCTATGATAGGAATCCTGTATTCCGTTATATAGCTGACCCTATGGGAAGCCCTTACTCTTCCGGTCCTTACTGGGAAAATGTGGGATATGGTTTCTCTAACCTACAGTTTGACGGAACCGGAACCAACAATCAGGTGCTTGCCAATGCTAATCGCTATATCTTTGATTACGTTGCCAATAATGGTATCTTCCTTCCTGATTTCGGAGTTACAATTAATGACCTTTCCAATCCTAACTTGTTGAGTTTCTTCAACGGATACAGAAATGGGGATGGTCCTGATCAGATTTATCAGATGTTCACAGGATTAGGTGCTCAGTATGGTACTTACCGTAACCGTAAACAGGAGCAATTCCGTCTTACAGGACAAGCTACAGCAGAAATCAAAAGACACAATCTGAAAATCGGATTTGAATTTGAACAAAGGGTGGAAAGAGACTATAATCTCGGCGCAAGTGCTATGTGGAACTATGCTCGCCTTTACGCAAATCGTCAGCTTCAGGGGGTAAATCGGGATAATCCTACTTTCGTTACCAGAGATGGAGAATTTCAGGATACTATTATCTATCCTATCGCTTACGATGCTGCTTTACAAACACAGTTTGATAAAAAACTACGGGAAGCATTGGGTCAGCCAATGGACGGTACAAACTGGATTAATACAGATGCACTCGATCCTCAGTTTTTTAATTCTAAGCCTTTAGGGTATTGGTTCACCGCTAGTGAAATGCTAAACAACGGTCAGGGATTTTTGGGAGGATATTACGGATATACTTATGACGGAAAAATCGCAAAAAGAGTGGATCCTGCACAGTTCTTTACAGATACCCTGAACCGCCCTCAAAATGCGTTTTCTCCTACTTATATTTCTGCATTTATTCAGGATAAATTTGAGTTAGAAGACATTATCTTCAACCTTGGGGTACGTGTTGACCGTTTTGACGCAAATCAGCAGGTGTTAAAGGATAATTATCTGTTGTATCCTGCTTACAGTGCCGCAGAAGCAGCAAATCGTGTAGGAGCATCTTTACCGTCATCTGTTAGTGCTGATTATATCCCTTACGTAGATGATATTCAAAACCCTACCCGTATTATCGGATACAGAACAGGAGAAACTTGGTTTGACGCAAACGGAGCACCTACTTCTTCCTCTGCTATTGCCGCAGCATCCGGCGGAAAACCGCTTCCGTATGTAAAAAGAACGGACAATGAGCCGGTGGGAATTGACGCATTTCAGGATTACGCACCGCAAACGGTTGTAATGCCTCGTATGTCGTTCTCTTTCCCGATTGCTGAAAACGCACTGTTTTTCGCTCACTACGATGTACTTGCTCAAAGACCGGGTCAGTTACTCTCCAATCAGTCTTCATTCCTTGCAGGTCAGCTTTCAGATTATTTATACCTGAGAACGAACCCTACAATTGATATCATTAATCCGAATCTGAAGCCTGAGATTACTACTGACTACGAAGCGGGTTTCAGACAAAAAATCGGAACAAACTCCGCTATCTCTTTGTCTGCATACTATCGTGAAATGCGTAATATGATTCAGTATCGCCGCTATAATAATGCTTATCCGATTACCTATAATTCTTATGACAATATTGACTTCGGAACGGTAAAAGGATTCTCATTATCTTATAATATGCGCCGGATTAAACAACTTGAACTTTCGGCTTCCTATACCCTTCAGTTTGCTACTGCTACCGGTTCGGATTTCTCTTCCAGCCGTGGGGTAACCGATAACTTACAGGGCACTGCTTTATTGCGTACTCTCTTACCGGTAGGTACAGATCAGCGTCACAGAATTACCGCTTCTCTTGACTATCGTTTTGGAGAAGAGTTTGAAGGAGCCACCAAAGGCCCCGGTATCAAAATCGGCGAAAAAGTTTTCTATCCTTTTGCCAATGCCGGTGCTAATGCAACCTTCATCCTGGGTTCAGGTACACCTTATTCCCGTCAGCTTGGGGTGACTTCTATCCTTGACGGTCAGGTTACCGGTGGTCAGACGCTCGGAACACCCAACAGCAACAGATTACCATGGCAGTTCAGAACAGACCTGAGGATTGATAAAAATCTGGTATTCGGTGGTAAGCCTAAAGCAGGAAGCGACGAGCCCGGAAGAGGTTATACAATGAATATTTATCTGTTGGCACTGAATGCATTTAATACTCAAAACATTACCGGAGTTTACAGATTTACAGGACTTCCTTTTGATGATGGATTCTTACAAAGCCCTCAGGGTGCACAGTCTATCCAGAGCCAGATTAATCCTGAATCATTTGTGGATCTTTATCAGGCAAGATTGAGAAACCCCAACAATGTAGCGATGCCGAGAAGAATCAGACTTGGTATGATATTCAGTTTTTAATTCCGGATAATCACTATTTGTAATATTAAGGGTAAGAAAAAAAGGACTAACCTACTTTTTTTCTTACCCCCCAAATAAGATAAAAAATTAATCAATAAATGAAAATGAAGTACATACAAAGTATTCTTTTAGCTTATATCTTCCTCTTCCTTTCGGGAACGATGTATGCAGAACGGGTGCCGGGTCAGGGAGCACATCCCAATAAAGGCTTCCGAACCGCAGAGGCCTGCGTGCCTCCGAGTGCAAGCGCTCAGCTGGATATAAACAATGTAAGATGTTTGCTCCATAATGGCGGAGATATGTGGTGGGACCTTGTAGGAAATCCTCGTTATGAAATTCCTAAAGGAAGCGGAAGACACTCCCTTTTTGCTTCTTCTCTTTGGATTGGAGGAACTGACGCAGCCGGACAAATGAGGGTGGCTGCTTCTACCTATCGTCAGAGCGGATATGACTTCTGGCCGGGTCCTTTGACTCAGGGTAATGCAGAGGTGGACAATAGCATTTGTGAAAAGTGGAATAAAATGTATAAAATCACCAAAGCTGAAATCGATGCTTTTCGTGCTGATTTTGATGCCAACGGAGCCAATGTGGATTTGAGTAAATATCCTAACGTTGCTGCATGGCCCTGGACAGGAAAAGACCTTGACGGGAATGATGTACAGGCTCAGTGGAACGGAAAAACCATTTATATGGCCCCTTTCGTGGACGTAGATGGAAATCCGCTTGAATATAATGCAGGTCAGGGTGATTATCCCGATATCAGAGGAGACGAAGCCGTTTGGTGGGTAATCAATGATAAAGGAAATATTCATACCGAAACAGGCGGTGAGCCAATCGGGGTAGAGATTCATATGATGGCTTTTGCTTTTACTACTGCAAACTCTATCAACAATATGACTTTCTACGATCAGTTGGTGATTAACCGCTCCAGTTTGTTGCTTACTGAAACCTATATGGGACAGTGGGTGGATGCAGACCTTGGATACTATAAAGATGACTATGTAGGTTGTGATACTACAAGAGGATTGGGTATTTGCTACAACTCTGACAATGATGACAACCTCCCTACCGGTTACGGTACTAACCCTCCGGCTGTAGGGGTGGACTTCTTCCAGGGACCGCTCGCAGACCCCGGTGACGGAATTGATAATGACAAGGACGGAGTAACCGATGAGGATGGAGAAACCATCATCATGTCCAAGTTTGTATATTATAATAATGACTTCTCCCTTAAAGGAAATCCTGAAACTGCAATTCATTACTATAACTACCTCAGAGGTATCTGGAAAGACGGTACGAGAATGGTGGCTAACGGTAGAGATGCTTATGCACCTACTGCACCAGGAGATGCTACAGACTATATCTTCTCCGGTAATATCTGTACTCAGACAGGATGGACAGAAAATGCAGCAGGAAATGCTGCGGACGACCGTCGTTTCTTACAAAGTGCGGGTCCCTTTACGCTTCAGCCTGGTGCTGTAAATCAGGTAATCACTGGAGTAGTTTGGGCAAGAGGTTCCAGTCAGTTCAATTCAGTTTGTCAGTTGATTATTGCTGACGATGTTGCTCAGGCTTTGTTTGATAACAATTTCCGTCTCCTTGAAGGTCCCGATGCTCCTGAAGTAGCAGTGGGAGAGTATAATAATGAAATTATTCTTACCTGGGGATATTCTAATCCGAATGACAACAACTTTAATGAAAGCTATGTTCAGGCTGACCCGGTATTGAAAGCCAATGGCTCTCCTGACTCCCTTTTCAAATTTCAGGGTTATGTTGTATATCAGCTTGCCAATGAAACGGTAGGTTTGAATGACCTCTCCGACCCCGAAAAAGCAAAAGTGATTGCTCAATGTGATGTCATTGACGGTGTCTCCACGATTGTAAATCGGGTTGAATCCAATGTGGATGGTAATGTAGTAATCGAAGATAAGGTAATGGTTCAGGGGGAAAATAAAGGTATCTTCCATTCTATTCGAATTAAGGATGATGTTTTTGCTAATAATGAATTTACGAACCTTAAAAACTATACACCTTATACATTTGCCGTAATTGCCTATGCTTATGGGGATACCTCTTCGGATGGACGTAGGTTTGTGCCGGGTAATGGTAAATTCTCCAGAGCTAAGGTGATAGCAACGCCTCACCCTGTATCTTTTGAACAGAATGGTATGGTGATTAGTAGTGAATACGGGGACGGTGTTCCGGTATCTCAAATCGGAGGTTATGGAAATGGTGGTAATTTCGTTCGCTTAGACTCTGTATCTGAAGCGGCAATTGTAGCTAATAACACTACGGATAAGATTACATATAAAGGCGGAGCCGCCCCTATCTCTGTAAAAGTCGTAAACCCTAAAGAGGTAAAAGGTTCTGATTACAAAGTGGAAGTAGTAGGCAAGCAATTTGTTAGTGCTAAATACTTATATACCAACTTAAATGGCGTTGATGTCATAGATACTACCTGGGCAGACTGGGTACTGTATGAAGGAGGAACGAAGATATACGAATCCAAATATATTATAAGGAATGATGGAAGTGCTCCAAGACCTAGCCCTCTTTCCGGAAACGAACAGGTTATTGACGGTCACGGCATTTCCATCTCTGTAAGGGATGTAGAGCAGGCCGGGGATACCGTCTCTACCAATGCCGGAATTATCGGTTCTGAACTGACTTTTGGAGATGTAAACAAAAAATGGCTTACTGGTCTTCAGGATGATGACAGTGATCCTAATGCACCATGGAACTGGATTCTTGCTGGTTCTAAATCCAGTACCGGTGGTAGTGAAAACCGTGTGTACAGGAGTGCAGGGATCTATGATAAGTTCCAGAATTTTGAAAAAATTGTGGATGGGACGTGGGCTCCTTTCTGTTTTGCTCGTGAGTTTTCCAACAGTAGTGCTTCGGGCACAGACATTCGCCCGGGGTTACCGATGGGTACTGTACGCTCTTATCGTCAGATGTCTGCGGAAGAAGCACTCGGACTTCCCGAACTCACCGATTTTGACTTGGTTATTACACCTGATGAAAGCAAATGGACTCGTTGTGTGGTATTGGAAACAAGCCCGAATACTACCTTGGGTTCAGGTTCATGGCTGATGTCTGCTAAATGGATGGCCAATGTAGATAAAGCCGGAAATCCTGAATCTCTCGCACCTCAGTTGGGTAATCATGGGATGGGATGGTTCCCCGGCTATGCGATTAATGTGAATACAGGACAAAGGGTATGTGTTTTCTTTGGTGAAAGTACTTGGGATCACGTAAACAGAGGGGACGATATGATGTTTAACCCTACAAGTAGTTATGGTTCTAATCTTGACCGCGTAGGAGGAAGACACTATATTTACATCACTGACCTGCCTTATACCGGTACAAACGGAGGCGGACTGGATTCTCTCCGTAAATATCTCCTGAATGACAATAACGCTGCTTACGGAAACTTCTCCGACGGTATCGCATTCCTCAAAGGGACTGATACACTCAATACGGCTTTCCTCTATAATCATGTAGCCTGGACTTCAGTAGCAATGGCTTCTTTTGGATATGATGTGGATGATCCGCATGATTTCCCTTCTGACGCAAGAGTTTCAGTTCGTCTGAATCAGAAATATCAGAACAGAGTATTTAACAGTGCTGCTGCAAACGGAAATCCTACCTATACTTTCAGCACTACCTCTGTTGGGGTAAAAACAGAAGTACAGGATACCGCAGTTTCTGCACTGGATTTGATTCAGGTGGTACCGAACCCCTATTATGGTTATAGCGATTATGAAAACGGACAGTTGGAAAGCCTTGTAAAACTTACAAACCTTCCTCAAACTTGTACGATTTCTATCTTCTCTATGAACGGTCAGTTAATCAAGACTTTCAATAAAGATTCCGATAGCCCCGAACAAACTTGGGATTTGAAGAATCAGAATGGTGTACCTGTAGCAAGCGGGGTGTATATAGTACACATCAATGCACCGGGTATAGGAGAGAAAGTTGTAAAACTATTTGCAGTAATGCGTCAGCTTGACCTGAACGGATTCTAATATTCCAATGCCGGCTTCCCTTTTTCCAAAGCGGAAGAGGGAAGTCCGGTAAATTTTTTAAAGCCAAATAAATTTTAAAGTATGAAAAATAAAATACTGTTAATAAGTATATTCTTGATGGGTACAGCAACCGCTGTGTTTGCGCAACCTAATCGTATCGGGCAGTCAGGGGCTTCTGAATTACTGATGAATACCACTGCAAAAAGTAGCGGATTTAATGGAATCAATATTGGTAGTTCGGATGGAATTGAAAGCGCATCCGTAAACCCTGCCGGAGTGGCTACAACGATGGGAACTGAACTGGTTTTTGCTCATACCCGTTGGTTAATCGGTACAGGAATCTCTGTGAACTCTATCGGTTTATCTCAGGCTTTGGGAGAAGAAGGTTCTGGCGGAGTGATTGGAATTAATGTAAACTCTCTTAGTTTAGGAAAATTTTATCGTACCACCACCAATCAGCCGGATGGAAATATCGGTACATTTTCTCCTTCTTTTGCCAATATTGGTGTAACATACGCAAAGAAGTTTACAGACCATATTTATGTGGGTGCTACTTTAAGAATGATTAGTCAGGCGACTCCGGATGTTTCTGCTTTTGGGGCTTGTTTTGATGCCGGAGTTCAGTACCGGGCTTTGGAAAATGACGCACTGAAACTCGGTATCACCCTCAGAAACGTAGGGCCTGCAATGAAATACTCCGGACAGGGACTGGAAAACCGTGCTCCCCTTCAGCTTACCAATCCCTATAATAACGCAGTGGCTATTCCTACTGATAAGTTTGAGTTACCTTCTCTGCTTACAATGGGAGGATCATATGATATTCACGCAGGAGAAAACAATACAATTTCTCTTCTCGGAGGATTTATTTCCAACGCTTTTTACTACAATCAGCTAGGAGCAGGTGTGCAGTATCAGTTTAAAAATATTGTTGCTTTACGTGCAAGTTATTTATATGAAAAAGGAATTACCGGAGAGTTGGGTGTGGACAGATATTCTGCCTATACCGGACTTGCAGGAGGAGCTACCTTTCAGGTCCCTTTCAAGGCTTCCAAGAAAAGCGACCGTAACTCATTGTTTGGGCTGGATTTAAGCTACCGTACTTCAAATCCTTTTGGGGGTACGCTTTCTTTTGGCGCAAGAGTAGATTTATAAGATTTTCCTTGACATTTCAGAAAAATCGTTGTATATTTGCATCATAATTTAAAAAAGTAAGGATTGGTAAGTGCCAATCCTGCTTTTTTTAGTTTTAAAGGTTAGTTTTTACATTCACAAAAATATTTTAAAAGACGCATGATTGCGTCTTTATTATTTGTTGTGAAGTATGTACTTTTTTTTTACAGGTTTTAATAATTATTATAAAGTATGGAAATTACTTATTTAACCCAGGAGGGATACGATAAACTGAAAAGTGAGCTGGAATATCTTAAATCCCATGAAAGAATTGAAATTGCAAAACAAATACAGGAAGCAAGAGAAAAAGGAGACCTGAGCGAAAATGCAGAATATGACGCAGCCAAAGACGCTCAGGGACTGCTTGAATTAAAAATATCAAAACTGGAAACTTTACTCACAAACTGCCGGGTTGTGGATACTTCCAATATTGACCCTGATACGGTTTTTATTTTGTCAAAAGTGAAAATCAAAAATGTGCAAACCAATAAAGAAGTGACTTATCAGCTCGTAGCAGAGCAGGAAGCAGACCTCAAAATTGGTAAAATATCCATAAAGTCGCCCGTAGGTGTTGCACTTTTGGGTAAAAAGGTAGGGGAGATTGCACAAATCAATGTACCTGCCGGCGTAATGAATTTTGAGATTCTTGAAATTACCAGATAATTACGGCTTATGCCCACGATTTTTTCCAGAATTGTAAACGGCGAAATTCCCTGCTATAAAATTGCAGAGGATGACCGCTATTTTGCTTTTCTCGATATTAGTCCCCTTAAGAAAGGTCATACCCTCGTAATTCCGAAAGCCGAAGTGGATTATCTCTTTGATATGGATGAGGAAAGTTATTCGGGGTTGTTCCTTTTTGCAAGGAAGGTGGCTGCCGCTATACAGAAGGCGATACCCTGTACGAAAGTAGGGGTTGCAGTGATTGGGCTGGAAGTACCGCATTGTCATATTCATCTTGTGCCTTTGCATAATGTTTCGGACCTGAACTTCAGTAATGCCAAACTCATGCTGGATAAAACAGAAATGGAAGCAATCGCTGAAAAAATAAAGGCCTCGTTTTAATCGCCTTTTATTGCTGAATATTTGCGGATTGCTAAAAATACACCATAAAAAAACGCTTCCTTTTTCCGGGAAGCGTTTTTTATATGGTTAGTCTGTATAGCTTAAATAGTGGTGAGATGCATTTCTGTGATTTCAGCATTTACTTCTTCAAAGAATGTCTCATCTACCAAAAGACGACCACAGTTTTCGCAGTGAATCAAACGGATTCTTTGCTTAAGCTCAATCAGTGTCTGAGGAGGAATTACCGCAAAACATCCGCCACAAGCCTCACGGTCAATGCTTACTACAGCAAGGCGGTTACGCATATTTTCACGGATTTTACGATAGCCTTTGAGTACACGTTCCTCGATTTGAGTAGAGGCTTCTGAACTGGCTTTCAGCAGCTTTTCCTCTTCCGTTTTAGTTTCCTGAATAATATGCTCAAGTTCTTTTTGCTTTTCTTCCAGGTTATGTCTTTTTTCAGCGATTTTTATTTCGGTTTCCTCGATGAGGTCTTTCTTTTGTTTAATCTGATCCTGATACTGACGGATTTTCTTTTCAGAAGTCAGGATTTCAAGATTGGAATATTCAATTTCTTTATTGAGAGCGTCAAACTCACGACTGTTTTTTACGTTATTTTGCTGCTCTGTATATTTTTTGATGTTTCCCTGAAAGGTTTCGATATTGGATTTACGCTGAAGAATATCACCCTGAAGTTTTTCTACTTCTGACTGAATACGGGCTTTACGGGTTTCGAATCCCTCTAAGTCATCCAGAAGGTCGTTTACTTCTTCGGGAAGGCTTCCGCGTAAACGGTGAATTTTGTCTAAATTGGAATCAATAATTTGTAAACGCGTTAAGGCACGAAGTTTTGCAGCGATTGCGTGTTCCATATCCGTATGATTTATTAAAAATGAATTGTATTAAAAGTATTTTACTGGATTTGTTCTTGTTTCCGATAAACGGACTGCAAAATTAGGAATTTTTTTTATAATATAATTATAAATTAATTCTGATGTAAATTGTTCAGACTCATAATGCCCGATATCCAGTAGCCAAATCTTGTTTTCGTTGTCAAAAAACTTGTGATAAGTGATATCTGCGGTAATAAATGCGTCTGCACCTGACATCATTGCATCTGCCGTAAGAAAACTTCCTGAGCCTCCGCAAACAGCCACTTTCTGTATTTTTTCGGGGCTTGCAGCTGCATAACGGATTCCACCACACTCAAAAACCGTTTTTACCTTTTGCAAAAAAGACTCAGGAGAAAGTGCTTCAGGTAATATCCCTGTCATTCCGCTTCCCCACTCCTGTCCGGTTCGGCCTGGTACTTTGGGAACTAAAAATTTCGTATCCAATAGCCCCAGTTTATCGCAGATTTTTTGATTTACCCCTGTCTGAATATTGTCAAGATTGGTATGACAGGCATACAATACAATCCCGTACTCAATGGCTTTCATGATAATCCGGCTTACGTAATCTTCTCCGGTGAGCCGCTTCCGGGGCATAAACCATATCGGATGATGGGTTACAATCATATTGATTCCTGCTGATTTCGCTTCCTCCAGCAACTCCTCCGTTACATCCAGATTGATGAGTACACCTGTAACTTCGGTATCCCGCCACCCGACAAGCAGCCCTGCGTTGTCATAAGACTCCGCAGCGGGTAGGGGAGCCCATTCCTCTATGATTTCTATAATATTTTGTACCGGTAATTTTTTCATGATGGGTTTATACGGGAAAAGGAAGGGAAAAGTTTTGCAGAAACCCGGCAATAAACAGCGTATTTTAAAAGAGAGGGAGGGGAAAAAGATAAGATGGATTCATGTCTCTGTTTGCTATCCTCTCCAAAATTAGCGGATACACCTGATATGTTTATCTTGAGGAGAAAGCTGCTTGCCTGCTTGTATTTTGTTTTACAGAAACGCTATCGGAAATAAATCAACATTCCGTAATCATTTTTCCGCTCCCGCAACAGATCATTTATTGAGGAAACGGGTAAGGTTGTGTTCTGAGATTCATCATCATCGCAAAATTTAAAAAGAAGAAAATTCCTATTTTATCGGTTTCCACTAAATCATTGACAAGAAGGCAGGTTAGAATTACAATTTGAGCACAGGCAACCGCCATAATTAATCGTTTTTTGTTTTGGTTTGTGGTTTCATGATAGTATTTTTCGGCGTAAAGCAGAAAAGCAGCGCAAAGTGTAAGCCACAATATCATTGCCGGGAGCCCTTGTTCTATCGCAAGGGTAAGAGGATAGCAATGCACGCTTGATTGTTCAATATTGTTGCTCACATAGGTATAAAAACGCGCAAGTCCGTATTGTTTATAGTTTTGGTTAAATTGATTTGGACCGAAACCGAGGAGGGGTTTATCCGCTATCATTCGCCCGCCTGCCACCCAGCGTTGTATTCGCTCCATAGAGGAAATATCTTTTCCCTGTGCTGTAGCGGTAATCAAGTCGTCAAAATTAGTGTGGGAAATCGTAGAGGAATAATCAGGGGCTAAAGAAAGGAAGCGATTATCCTGAATAAGATAGCCAAGGCCTGTGATAGCCCCAATTCCGGTGATGAAGAGCATGTGTTTCATGTATCTGAAATGAATAATCGGATAAGTAAGCACGGCAACCAATACGGCTAAGTATGCAGCCCGTGTATAAGCAAGCAAAATAGCCAAAATACTTAAAATAGCTGTAATTCCTGCCAGGATTTTACCAGCCCCTAACGGAGAAACTTTGAAGAGATACAGAAAATAAGGCAAACACAACGCGACAAAAACCGCATAATTTACATGATTCCGATAGAAGGGTTTTACGCAATCGTTTATATGGGAAAATGAAAAATGATAATCTGAATGACGGAAAGTGACCCAAATTATGGTAAACATAAAGAGAGGCATTAATATCCAAAATAGTTTTTGTATTGCTTTTTCGTTCTTCAGTATTTCTACACCCAAACCGATACATACGGCAAAAAACCAACTTTTTGCCAATATCCATTTAATGGAAATGAGGGGGAATCCGTGATATGCTGTAACCAAAATCGCCCAGGTAAAGTGGATGCTGAGTAAAACAATAAATGGATGCCGAAGGATTTTGAAAATGTTGGGGTGGCGAAAGTGTATAAAAACCGACAGACAGTATAAGCCCGTTAGGCCTATCATTAACGGCTCAGTAGGCAAATCCATACCCAATGTAGGAGAAAAACTATATTCTACGGAGACGGGAGTCAGGGCAATCAGAAGATAAAAAACAGGAATATAATTCACTACCGCTTGCAAAGCAATGAGTATCAGTATCGGAATTATCAGTAAAAAGGGCATTTCAAACCCGATTGCAGCAATCAAGCTCAGAGTATTCAGCCCCACAAAGCACCAAACGTTTAGTGGAGATTGTAATAAAGATTTAGGGTGCAGAAGAAGGTGTTTTTTCATTTGTTTATTTCCTGCTCAAAAAAGGGTATATTTTCTCTTACCAAAAGAAAAAGGACGGTAGAGAAAAGCGAAAATAAAGTCGCCCCTATACACCAAAAAATCCTGTTCGGCCCTGATTTTGTCCATGCGACTCTTGGTGGCTCAATGATTTGTAGCGTTTTTATATCTGCTTCCAAAATGGATTGAATATTGAATAAATTATTTTTAATTTGAATATATTTAGCGTTTACATCGCTGCGGCGCGCATCCAAAACGCCGGCATCGTACATCTTCTCGGTGATAACAGACAACGAGTCTTTGGGGAGATTTTCTACATTTTGAATTACGCCTAGTTGCGCCTCGTAGGACATTCCCGGAGAGGCTTGCGATAGAACCTGATGTTTCAGGCTCAAAGAAGAATAACGATAGGTTCGGTTTATGTTATTGATAATTTGGGTTAGGCTGTCCATTTCCCTTTGGCAGCTCGTAAGGCTTTTTTGAAGGATTTCAAGCATTGTTCTTAGGTTTCCTGTCGCAATTTCCCTGTCTTTCTGAATAATTTTAGCCATTGCCGCATTCGTCATAGCCATTGCAAGTGTATTATCCTTGTTCTCTATACTCAACTTCAGCCCTCCGTAAAGGTCTTTCGTTACTGTATAATTTTGCTTGAATTTTTTGAGAGTCCTGGCAATATCTTTAGGCGCTTTAGGATCAAAATCATAATACTGATACAGATGAAAACTATCAATGAGCGCAAACGCCAATGCATCCGAATTTGCTATATTCTGAATCCTGTCCACATCGGTATTTCCCCCGAAAGGATAGTTTCCACCACCACCAAATACAACTGAAGGCATTGTCTGAGACGCATTTACGGGAATAAAACGGCAAAAAGAAGTGTAATAATCCGGAACAAAAAAACTGATAACAGCTACGCATAAAGCGGGAATCAGCGTTGCGTAGCCAATTGTTTTTTTGTGGCGGGCAATTATTTTAAAGACAGGAAGAAGAGAGAAAGTGTCATATAGCATATAGATTGTTAATGTTTTTTTACTCAACAAAATTACGAAAATTAGGCCTATTTACGAAAGGATATTTTTTAAGAAGAGTGTTTTTCTAAAAAGATAAAGGGAAAATTAATTTAATCCGTCTTTTAGGATGAAACTTGTTCAAATCAATTAAATACACTAAGAACAAAACCTGTCTCATGAATCATGGGACCTGATGAGTTGTATTACGGCAGACAAGTATTGTAAACCTGTCTGCCGCAAAATATAAAAGTATAGATTATCGGTGTTTTCAAGATAAAATCGGAGCAAAAACTCATGAAATGCGGTTGAGGAAAATGGGTTACATTTTTTCCGGATTTCACTTGTACGAATGTTTTTACGTTTATCTCATCACCACTTATCAAACTCAAACGTCCAGGAGACGTATCCCATTCTTCCGAGGAGTGGGGAGCCGAATGCGGTTCTGTACCGGTTATTCAGGAGGTTTGAGCCCCCGATTCTGAGTACGGAATGAAGCTTTTCGAAGGCGTAATTTAGCTGAGCGTCGAGCGTTCCGTATGCGGGAATCCATCCGTTGGCGAAAGTGCTTTGCCAGTAAAATTTGTTCTGATGGCGGTAGTTTATATTAAACCCGAATCCTTTCCATACTTTATTGCCGCTGATTCCGACACTTATTTTGTGAGCCGGTGTATTGAAGCCTGGGATTATTCCATCTTTTACGATTTTGGAGGAGTCAATCCCTGAGTAAGTATAATTCAGGTTTCCGGCAATGCCTTTTCCGAAATAATAGGCAAGTCCGAGCGCAGCGCCGTAGGAAGTTACCGTCTGAGTGGAATTGATGGGAATCTGAAGCATTTCATAATTGCCGGTGATGAGGGCGTCGCTGCCACTTTCTTCGCCCGCTACTGCCCCTTTTGAAGTAGGGGAAATAACCCGCTTTTCGCCGATAAAATTCTTGTAATTATTGAAATATCCTACCGCGTCAATGAAGAGTTTGTTTTCAAACGAAGTACGATATCCTACCTCGATGGTACGCACCTGTTCCGGACGCAGTTTGGGAATCGTCAGGGTTTTGAGTAAAGCATCATTGTATTCGTAGGTAGAGTCATAAAGCTGAACAAAATCTTTGGCGGATTCCAGCTCATACAGATTGGTATGCCCCAGCAGATTGCCCTCTAACCGGAAATTCACAAACTCATCATTCCGGATAATAGGTACCTGCCCGAGCGTCAGGAGGATAAACTGATTCTGGAGAGTAGGGGTACGGAAAGCCGATTGGGCAGAAACCCGGAAAATATGATAATTTTGTTTGAATACGAGGGAAGCTCTGGGAGAAAGCTGAGGGAGAAAATTCTGATTTTTATCTGCACGTACAGAAGCAATCAGGTTGAGTTTATCCTTAAGGAATTTTGCAGAGGCCTGCGTATAAGCTCCGATTTCCCATACAGAAAGCGGTACAAATGCAGCAGAAAGGTCAGCCGCTCCGTTTTCCAGCGTATCCGCACGGTTGATGAGGGTATCTCTGAAAATAGTACCATAGGACTGCGGATTATACCTCCGGAAATTTCCTCCCGTAATCCAGTTAATGGATTTGCTTTTGAGGGGAATATTATATTGCCCCTCGACATGCTGAAGAGAAGAAGCATCCGTAAATTTAGCGCCTTTGCTCAGGTTGGCATTGGTTACAATTGCGTTATACTGATTCGTAAAAGCCTCCGTACCGGGTTTAAGCCACGCATTGGTGCCTGCCTGAGCGACGGCTGCGCTGTGTGCCCTTTCTATCATCCAGTCTTTGGCTTCTCCGGGAGAAACCGAGGGGTCAGTAGTTCCGCCTCTTGCATGATACAATAACGTATCAAAATAAGTTGTCAGATAATTTTTTACATAATTTTCTACTCCTTTTTTAGATAAATTCAGGGCAGTAAATACCAAATCATAGGAATCTCCTGCATTTTCTATCGAATTATAGGCTCTCAGATTAAAGTTTTTTCCGGTAAGTTCCAGTTTTTGCTGATGAAAAGTAATATTATTAATGCTGTAGCGGTTGGTACCCTGATATACAGCCGTACCGTTTCCGTATTTATAGGAAAGAGAAACCTGAAGGCTATCTTTTAATTTATACGCTACTTCTCCTCCCAGTTTTACACTTTTGGTGTTATAATCCGTAAGGTCTTTTTCCATATATCCGGGGGTTGTAATATCAATTTTGCCGGGATAAGCCTGTTTGTTGAAATCCAGATAAGCCAGCAGATTGGTATATTTGACAGAGTCCGGACCATTTACCTGCCCCTGAACAATTGCGCTTAAGTCCTGATTGGTCGTGAAGTCGCCGTAGCGGTTGGTGATTTCGTCTGAGGCCTCAAAATCTTTTACGCTGGAATAGGAGCCGGAAAGTTTAAATGCGAGTTTCTTGTTTTTTCCTATGGCTTTTGCATACCGGAATTGTCCGTCCATCAGATTCCGGTTTCCTCCTTTTAGCTGTACCGTTAATCCCTGAAAATCAAAAGGATTTTTGGTAGCCATACTCACTACTCCCTGAAAAGCGTTAGGCCCGTACAAGGCAGAGGCAGGTCCTGTAATAATCTCAATGCTTTGTAAATCAATATCCGTAGCGCCGACAAGGTTTCCAACAGGGAAATTGAGTCCGGGAGCCTGATTGTCCACTCCATCAATAAACTGTACCACCCGCACCGGAGAAGTACTGTTGAATCCCCGGGTATTAAAAGCCCTGAACCCCAGACTGGAGGTTACGATATCTACCCCTTTCAGATTGGCAAGTCCCTCATAGAAGTCTCCTGAGGCGGTAGAACGAATGGAAAGCGTATTGATTTTCTGAATGGAAACAGGCGATTGCTGTACTGTTTCGGCTACCCTTGAACCCGTTACTACGACTTCATTCCCTTGCAGGAAAGAAGCCTCCATCAGGATTTCACCCATATCAATCGTACTGGAAACCAGCAGAGTAACAGACTCTTTATGGTCTGCATATCCTAAATAACTGATGATGATATCAAAAGGAGGCGAAAGATTTTCTGTATTAACCGTAAACGCACCGGATGCATCCGTGATACTCCCAAAAGTGCCGGCTACCGTAACCGTTGCATCCGACAAAGCATCACCCGTTTTTTTGTCTTTGACAGTACCGGTAATAGTCAGCGATTGTGCTGATACGGTCAGGGACATCATACAACCAATCCCCATTGCAATTATCAGTAAAATTCTTTTCATAAAACGTTAGTATTAATAGTGATTTGGGTTCAAATATATTAAACTTATTCTCAAAAAAAACAGAGACAGAAAAAAAAATAAAACAAGTTGTAATATTCAACAGCGAATAAACACAGATTATTCTAAATTCGGTGTTTAAGTAACAGATTTCATTATGGAAAATTTTTCAGGCAGGCAATCCGTAGTGTATCATTGTAAAAAACAAAGTATGTGGAAAAATGATACCCGGATATTTGCAGGAGAAACATTGATAGCGGAGCTGCATTATACGAATAGTATGAAGACGCAGGCAAAACTAATTACAGATTCGGGGTCATGGACGCTGGAGAAGGCCTCTTTATTCTCAAGCGAGTTTTCAGTATTTTCGGATAAAACTCAGGAAGAAGTAGCCTTTCTGGAAAACTTGACCGGCTTTAACTACCGTCTGAGATTACGGTATCAGCCCGAGGTACAAATCAGGTTGGGAAGGAAGCTGAATTTATGGAATTTTGTGTTTCAGTGGGAAGACGAAAATCACTCTCCGCTGATGATATTCACTCATACATTGGGATGGAGCGGCTATCAGGCCAGTATAACGGCTTTCCCGGAAGCATGCACAGGGCTTGATGTGCCTTTTTTATGTGGATTAGGCGTTTATATCTCTGCAGTAATGAGGATGTATTCGGGTGCGGCTTCATAAACGAAAGTTACCCTAAATCCATTGACTGTAATATTCCGCCAGTTCATATGTGCTCCAGTTTTTACAATCCTCCCGGGTAAATCCCAGAAGAGAGACTGTTTGATACAAAGATTCTAAATCAGGAGCCTCGATTTCCAGAAACAAAGGAATATGAGCCAATTCGTCCATGTATTTATCCAAAACAACCTTTACGTGATTCGTCATTACATATTCATCCCGGGTTTTACGGGTAAATCGTTTTTCTGTAAAGCCGGCCCCTTTCAGTATTTTTCGCATGGCTTCAAAATCACTGACACGCACTTCGGTTTCATCCATGATTTTTGCGTCGGTCTGAATATGGGTTTTTTGCTTGAAAGCGCAAACCGTAACGTTGCCTTCTTTTCTCAGGCGCAACACTGACCCATTAGCCGCGAGGTCATTGTGGTCGTTATCGAAAAAAACGGCGGCCATTTCACCGGAAAAATGAAGGATAGCATTCGCATTTTTCAGCTTATGTTCAATAATACTCCTGTCAATTTCCAGAATTTTGATTTCTATTTCGTGAGGCATAGCAGAACG
>JAIBAH010000138.1 GCA_019695295.1 Bacteroidia bacterium
GTTAGAAAGTTGCAAGAAGGAAGCTGTTAATTATCCAATACTAAGAGAGACAATTACTCAATATATTCATTTACTCAAATTTTTAACGAATCAAACTACGAATCAAATTATGAATAATGAAATTGTAGATGGTATTTTTGCAAGCGAGGAAAAGCTAAATGCCTATTTGGAGCTAATAAGTAATACAGGTGTGAAACACGACGTGTATAATAGAATTTATGCAAAATTTAAAACAGATTTGGAAGAGGTGGCAAGCAGGTTAAACCTACAACTTCTTGAGTTTGATTTTAAAAGGGAAAAAAAACCTTTTTCGATTTTTTCATTTTCTAATGAAACTTTTAAACAATTTAATCTAAAAATAGCGTATTGTTTTCAAGAAAAAAATATGCAGAACTTAGTGTTTGGATTATGTTACATTACCTATCCAAATAACAGAAATATTCCAAAGGAATTCAAGGAGCAATTTGATAAAATGCTCGGATTTATTAGCAATGAAAGTGATTGGTTTTTATGCTATAAGGAACATAACTATCGAAATTGGGGGCCAGTTAACCATGCAAGGGCTAATGACGGAACAATAGCGAAATATATTGAAGAGGAACTAAATTCAATGCTTAAGATTTTCAAAGAGGTAGGAATTAAATAAAATGCTGAGAACCTAAAGCCCTGACTTTGCCTTTCAGGACGAGGCCAAGACTTTAAGAAACGAAGCATGGCTGACCTAAATAGTATGTGGATTGAATACGGTTTTGGAGTGCCTTGCTGGAATCGAATATTGTGGGGTTTCTTGGACAGGAGATAAAAATTAAATTTGCGGATGAAGTAAAAGATTTGTACTTTTGCGTATATAAAACGTGGAACTATGCTGCAAAAACTAATTTTACAAGAAATTCAACTCTTACCGGAGTATGCTCAAAGGGAAGTATTTAATTTTTTGCTTTTTATGAAAAGTAAATACCTTGAAGAAGCAACAAGACAAAAAGAGAAGGTAAAACGCCCAACTTTTGGGTGTGGGAGTGTGAAGGTTACTATGTCTGAAGATTTTGATGAACCTTTAGAAGACTTTAAAGACTATATGTAATGCGATTACTTTTAGATACACATACGTTTTTATGGTATTATAGTGGTTCGCCTGAATTGAGCGAATACGCAAGGGAATGTATTGATAATCCGAAAAATGAATTTTGGGTAAGTATTGCAAGTATTTGGGGAATTGCGATTAAAAATAGCATTGGAAAATTGGATTTGGATAAAAGTTTTGATGATTTTTGTAAAGATGTTGTGGAAAAAGGGTTTACCTTTTTGCCTATTGATATGGCACACATTATGAAATCGGCAAAACTGCCATTTCATAATCGTGACCCATTTGACAGAATTATAGTGGCACAAGCAATCTCAGAAAACTTAGATTTTGTAACGAGAGATGGCGTTATGGAGTCGTATTTGGAGAATGAAGTGGTTAAAAAAATATGGTAAAATGAAAAAATGTATTGAACCTTAAAGCCAGGGCTTTGCTGAACGAAGCACGGTTGACCTTAGCATTATGAAGATTAAATACCGTTTTGAAGGCTGTTTGAGTGCCGAGCTTTGAAAAGTTTTAAATCTCCGGAAAAGCCGAGTCAATCATAATCGTGACCGGGCCATCATTCAGAAGTGACACTTTCATGTCTGCCCCAAATATTCCGGCGGCGATTTTTTCCGGAATATAGGCGGATTTGAATGCGTCTAACGTTTTTTCGTAGATTGGAATTGATATGGCAGGTGGGGCTGAGCGAATATAGGAAGGGCGGTTTCCTTTTGCGCTGTCTGCGTACAGGGTAAATTGTGAGATGAGTAACAATTCGCCTTTGATGTCCTGAACGGAAAGGTTCATTTTCCCGTTTTCGTCGTTAAAGATTCGTAACTGAAGTACTTTTCTGACTATCCATTCGATGTCTTTTGCGGTATCTTCATGGGTAATTCCCAATAGAACGAGGAGTCCCGGCCCGGTTTCCCCTACGGTCTGACCCTCCACATTTACTTTTGCGTAGCTGACTCTCTGGATTAATGCTCTCATAAGATGATTTTAAGAAAACAGGATTCTGTCTGAAACCCAAAGCCAACCGGAGGTTTCAGTTCAGTATGCAGCGAAAATTATCGTTGGTCAATCCAGTATCCGGCTGATTTTCCATTGATCTGACCGCTGTAATCTTCCACTGATTTTTTGTCCGCATTGCGGTAAATTGCGATGCGGTAATTGTTGATTCCGCGGGATTTTACAGGACTAAGCATGATGGGATTGTATCCCAGGCTTTTGAACTGATCGAAGGATTTTTGTGCTTCTTCAAAATTTTCCCTGCTTGCAGCAATCAGATAATAGGTTCCGCCCGGATAAGGAGCGGTATTTTGGGGCTTTACCACTGGTTTGGTGGTAGTAGCGGGAGCGGATTCTATCGTTCTTTGATTCGCAGCGGGCGTAACGGCCACCTTTGGTTTCATTTCGTCTTTGGGTTTGGTCGCCGCTTTGGTGTCTGTGGCAGGTTTTGGAGTTGCAGGTTTGGCGGCTTCCGGGGAAGCAGATGGCGTTTTTTCAGTAGATGTACCTTCTGTTTTGGCCGTTGCAGCAGATTCTTTACTGGTTTTGCTGATAGGGCTTTCGATAGTACGTTCGTTTGCGTTAACAGAAATTCCTTCAGGGGTTACAATGTTTTCTGTTTTAACGTTTTCGGCTACAGGAGAAACATTCGTTCCGGTATTGTCCGCAATCTGTGCATTTTCCAATGCCGGAGTATTGCTGATGTTCGTAGTCTCTGTATTAATATGGGTATTTGAAGGGCTTCCTGTAAATTTCAAAGCGATAAAAATCGCAGCTGCCAGAAATGCACCTACAATGAGAATATCTTTCCAGTTCAGATTCATGGGTTTTTTGATTAGTGTGATGATTTTGTGTTAATATTGCTTTAATTTACAAATTGATTACAAAAGTAAATATTTAATAAATATAAAAAACAACTTTAGGTAAATTTTCTTTCCTGTATATCAAACTTTTCTCCTGAAGTAAGCATATGAGAAAGCATATTCCGGAAATGAGCCGGATGGGAAGCCTCGTCATGCGGATTGATGTGGTCTATCTGCAGGTTTTTTCCATCCAGCAGATGAACCTGACCACTTCCGATACATTCGATATATCTTCCCTCCTGGATGATGATTCCGGTATCTTCTGCGAGCCCGATTCCGATAAAATCCCTGTATTCTGCTACGCCCACCATGAGCCTTCCGAATCGGTTCCGGTTTACAAAATGCGAATCTATGAGGCTTTCCGGAAGAAGGGAAAATCCTTTGGTAATCTTGGACTTTCCGGTAAGCAGGGCTTCTTTGGAGGTTCCCTCATAAATCATGGCGTCAGACATAATCATCGCACCTGCACTTGTTCCCGCAATGACAAACTCCGGGTCTTCGTGATATCTTTTTACCAGCAATTCATAAAAGGGCGTTCCGAGATAGGAGCGACTGAGCCGGATTTGGTTCCCCCCTGAAATCATCAGTGCGTCTGCCATCTCGAGCCTTCTGAGGTTTTCTTTTCGGAGTACTTCTTTTTTGGTTCTGAGATTCAGGATTCCTACGTATTCACACTCCAGATTTTTAAAGGAATGAAGATATTCATTACCCACAATTTCCGGGATAGAAGAAGCAGAAGTAATGACCTCAATCCGGGAGTTTTCTCCTTTTATTTCCGTTACTACTCTGGATAATACTTCCAGGTGAAAAGCGGGGGATTTTTTGTCTTCTTCTCCCAAAAAGCGGGAATGACGTTTTTCTGCGCCTCCAATCGGAATAAGTTTGCCTTTAGGTGTCATTGCTGAGCGGGATTACTTTCTGGGGTTATTGTAATGTATCTTTTATATCACACAATAAGTCCATTTGCTGGGCTAAAAGTGTGAAGGATTCTTTATTATTCGGGAAAACAGGACTAAGAAAAACCAGTTCTTCTTCATTAAGGTAAATGAGTCCTTTGGTTAACTCACTCATTCTTGAAAGCACCTGCCGCTTGATGTCTTCTGTAAAAATTACGCCTGTCATCAGGGTGTCATTGGTTAGTACCGTTACTTCCGGCTCAAAATGATTTACCCCGAGCAAATCAGGTTGTCCGGCGAATAAACCCGAACCGATTCCGCTGCCTTTTTTTTCCATCATGAAAAACTTCCGGTTAGGATTTTGCATTTTTACGGCAATTTTAGTCATAGTATTTTTGTTTTTAAGGGCAGGGTCTCTGTAAGGACTAATGAAAAACTGATACCTGCGGTAAATTCCTTCAAATTCCGGAGCTAATGCTTTGCCGGATAAAATCAGTTTGAAAGTCTTTGCAAAATGGAGGTTTTGTTGCTTTCTCCAATTCAGATATAGCAAAAAAGCAACTGATAATAAGACGATTACGACTAAAATAATAATAATTAAAACGGTATAATTCATTTTTATGCTGAAAATTTGAGCCAAAAGTACATACTTTTTTGTAGAATGAATTCAAATCATGAATTATTTTTTAGCGCAGAAAACGGGAGGCCTGTATTCTTTCTGTCAGTGTCTCACTTCCCTTCACCAAAGGCAGACGAACCTGCCGGCTGCAAATACCGGCACATTCAAGAATCGCCTTTATACTGACGGGGTTTCCTTCTGCAAAAGCAGTGGAGTACCAATCCCATAAACTATAGTGTAGTTTTTTGGCTTCCTGAAGATTTCCATTCAGAGCAAACCGGACCATTTCGCTGAAAGTGTAGGGGGCTGCGTGTGCTACCACAGAAATTACGCCTTTTCCTCCGCAGGCAATGATTGGCAGGGTGAGTGCGTCATCTCCTGAAATAACCTGAAAACCGGAGGGCGCGTAGCGGATGATTTCCATAATCTGTTCGAGATTACCGGATGCTTCCTTTATTGCATGTACATTCTTGCAGTTTTCGGCAAGCCTGATAGTGGTCTGAGCACTGATGTTGCTCCCTGTTCTGCCGGGCACATTGTATAAAATTACCGGAAGGGAGGTAGATTCTGAAACCGCTTTGTAATGCTGATAAATTCCTTCCTGTGACGGTTTATTGTAATAGGGACTTACCGATAAAATCCCGGATATACCCGGATAGTTTTGGGTAAAAAAATCTACCTGCTGACATACTTCTCTTGTATCATTGCCACCGGCACCCACTACAACGGGAAGGTTTCCGTTATTGGCTTTCAGGTATGCTTCCAGTACCTGTTGTTTTTCTGATGCATTAAGGGTTGCGGCCTCTCCGGTTGAACCCAATACGACAAGGTACTCCACCCCACCTTCGGTAAGATGATGTACGATATTGTTAATGCCTTTAAAATCAATCTCTCCTGATTGTGTAAAAGGGGTGATTACTGCAACTCCTGTTCCGATGAATTTCATATACCAGTGATTTATTTAGTAATTGTAAAAAATACCGGCACAAAAATAGAAAATCCTTACGGTATATGAAAATTACCATAAGGATTATGTTCAGATTATTACTGGAATGGATAAAATATTCGTTCAGAAGGGTGATTTTTTCAGTACCCGGATAACTCAGGCTGTTTTCTCAATGAAAAAAACCCGTTACAAAAAACAGAAGGACAGTATCAGTCCTGATTTTTTTTGAATATCAGCACTAAACCTGCAATGAGCAGAATCAAAAAACCGATTGAAAGCATACTGAATGAGGAAGCCAATGGTGAAAAATTAATTAATAATTAAAAAAGGAACTGATTAAAAGAAGGAAGAAACTGATAATGGTTACAAGTATTAATGAAATCATATTTTTAGGAATATGTGAGTTTGAAGTTTTGTACGAAAAGGAGAATGATAAGTTGGCTTTTTCCGGAAATATATTTTCAAAAATTTCTTATTGATTCCACTACATATTCATATTATATATTACCAAAATTAAATAAAACATTTTGAAAAATAATTATTTTCAATAAATTTGCGCTTAAAATCAAAATCACTATGCACTCAACCTTCTTCCGTATATTTTTTCTGCTTGTTTTTAGTTTTGCCGGAGCCGAATCTCTTTATGCTCAGGAAGCCGGATTTTTGAAATCTGCTGAGAATCTGAACGATTATTATCAGGTTTTTCCCACCATAATCAGCAGTGCCTATACTGAGACTTCGCCTGTAATCCTGAATCAGCATCAGGGTAGTCAGTATCTGATGTTTGTTTCAGACCGGTATAAAGATTATCAGAAAACCCCTTTTGGGCTTTATTTTGTGGAGAAAACGAACGATTCTACCTTCAAGCCGGAGGTAAATCAGCTTAAAATGAAGTTGAAAAAGAAAAATATTTCTGCGGCAACGGTTTCTCAGGACGGATTTACGGTTTGTTTTTCGGCAATCATGAAAAAAAAGAATATTGAGTATTCTTCCCTGTTTTATTCTACCTATAACTATAAGAAAGACAAATGGGCTAAGCCTAAACAACTCAAAACGCTCTCCGGCACCAAAAGTGTTGCCCTTACACCTGTTGCAAAACCGAAAATGTTGCCTTCCCAGGATCAGCACCCCACACTTTCCGCAGATGGAATGATGCTCGCTTTTGCGTCTGACCGGGACGGCGGTAAAGGAAAATACGATATATGGATTTCAAGAAGGACTCCGGACGGATGGAGTAAACCGGAAAATGCCGGAGAATCCATCAATACTCAGGAGAATGAAATGTATCCTTTCCTGAACGGAGATGCAAAAATGCTTTCTTTTTCGTCTTCGGGTAGGGGAGGAGTGGGTGGTTTGGATATCTTTCTGTCTTTCAGAAACGATGAAGGATGGGAAATACCGAAAAATGCGGGTGAGCCGCTGAATTCCTCCGGGGATGATTTTTCTGCTTACTGGATGAATAATGATTCCATGGTTTTGTTTTCTTCTACGCGTTTGGGCGGAGTGGGAGAAACGGATATTTACAGAGCGGTTTATTTAGGGGAGCCTGAATCCATCGTTGCCAAAAATCTGCTTACGGATGAGGCCGGTTCTGTAAAAGTGGAAGGGAAAATCCTCGCAAAAGCCGACAAAAAAGAGCTGTTGAATACGAAGGTTACTTTGTTTGAACTCTCGGAGGAGGGAAACTGGGTAGAAAAGCAAAAATCTGAACCGGATAAGGATAAATATCAGTTTACGCTGGACGGGAATAAAAAATACAAAATTGAAGGCGGAGCGATGGGATACGTTCCTTCTGAGGTATTTATCAATACGGGTATGATGGAAATGGAGATGAAAAACAATACCGGCAAAGACGCACTCGTAAGGGATATTGTTGTGGATCCGGATGTCTTCGGCTTATACTCTGATTATTACAGTACGATTACGCAAAAAGAGGTTTTGATTACCTTCAAAATCAATAATATCTATTATGATTATGATAAATATTTTATTCGTCCGGATGCTGCAGTAGAGTTGGACAAAATATTGAAAATAATGCTTCTTCACCCGGATATGACGATTATGATTACCTCACATACTGATTCCAAGGCATCTCCGGAGTACAATCAGCGGTTATCGGATTTGAGGGCGGGAGCTGCGGTGAAATATCTCGTTGAAAAAGGAATCAGGGCCGAAAGAATTACCTTTAAAGGTCTTGGAGAGACAAAACCTGTATATTTTCCGGAAAAAAATGAATATGAAATGCAGGTAAACCGCAGAACAGAATTCCGGATTACTTCCCTGAAGTTTGAAACACAAAGTGTAATTCCGGAAAAGGTAAAGGTCGGGGAGTCAAAGTCGAAAAACTAAATACGGGGCTTTCAATAGAGGAGCTCCGGTTTTATTTAATTTTCCTCGCGATTTTCTCCAATCGTCTTTTTAGGGGACTGTTTTCCGGATAATTCTATGAAATACCCAATTTGAAAAAAGTCTCTTCCGGTTTCGTCGTTTATTTTATAATCGAACTGATACAGATAACCAATCTGAACGGTTGTCTTTAGGGAGGGTTTGTAATTGAATGCAAGGAGAAAACGGTTTCTTTCAAAATAAGGCTCATTGTCTGTAAAAAACAGTTCATTACTCATGTTTATCAGAAATGGCCGGTAATGGTTTTTTTTAGTTCCAAACGGATAAGACAAACCTACTCTGTATCGAAACCGGTTCCGGTAACCATTGCTGGTAAACCGAAACTCAGTTCTGTATCGTTGCTCAATCCTGAATTTGCCGATGGATTGCTGTAAAATAAGCTGCGGCCAGATTCTGAATTCGTCGTTGTTTTTGGGTAAAACAAAATTGCCCCCTTCTTTATAGGTCTGATAACTGCCTGCACCCAAAGAAAGGGTAAGGGATTTATCCATCTTGTAATTGATTCCGCCTTTGTATTCGTAATAATGAAAGTGATGGTAAAACCTCAGCGAGCGGATTTGAGCTTCTGCAAATACACTTAACTTGTCATTAACAGTATATTTTATATTCAAAATATTCCAGCTTCCCAGTCCGGAACTTTGAGAAAAGGCCTGATTCAGGATAATGAACAGGAAAACAATCGTTAAATATAAAAATCTCATGGTTTGTTTTTTTTCTCAATCACTGATACAGATTTTTGTAATATAACTGAGTTGGGGATTGTGATTGTTTCTCCGGTCTCAGTTTTCAGCTGAACAAAGAAAAACCCCAGTTCTGTAATTTCGCCTTCAAAAGGACAGTCTTTGTCTAATACTTTAATGGTGTCTCCTAATTTCAGCGGATGATTAAAGAACAAAATAATGCTGGAGGTGATATTGGAGAGGATAGACCACTGTGCAAAAAATGCTATTCCCAGCACAGTCATTACTGTACTGGCAAATACTGCGATTTCGTCCTGCTCGAGACCCCATATTCCCGATAGTAAAACGACGCAGCCAATGGTAGTAAACAGATGAACTGCTTTTATGATCATCTTTCTTCTTGCCCGCTGAAGCTGAGTGCTTTTTAGGGCATTATTGATGGTTTTATCGGTGATAAAGTAAGCAAGAATGTATAAAACAAGGAGTACCGAGGTCTCTAATAACTGCGTTTTATATTCGTTCATAATTTATAGAAATTGCAATAAAGTACTCGTTTTTTAAAATAAATAAAAGCAAAGTCTGACGAACGTTTATTTTCACTGAGGGGCGATTAACAATAAGCTGCCGGTTGATTGTTTTTCTGTCAGGGTATTGTTCTCTACAACCTGATATTTTGCCTTCCAGAAATAAGTCCCGGTTTTGTAACGGTAGGATTCCGTTCTTTTTACTGTTACCTTTTCGTAGAGGTTAAAATCAAGATACTTGCCCAACTTATTGGTCGAATAGATACTTTGCCCCCATCTGTCATAGAGTTCAAAGGAAAATGATTTTATTTCACAGGTATAAAACGCCATGAGTTTGTCGAAATCACTGGTTGAGATTGTTGTGGAAACCTCAAATGTGCAGGGTTCTGTATTATTTTTTTCCTGGGCAAACAGGGAGATACTCATGAATACAAAAGTCAATAATATAAGAATTGTTTTCATTGTATTGATTTTGAATGTTTTGTAAATATAATTTATTTTTTCTACTGAAGGAAAATTTCTTCATTATTGGAAAATGCTTTCAACTCAAGGGGATTTCCGCTGTAATCAAACACAAACATGGTTAATTGCTCTCCGGTTTTCCCTTCGTATCTTGTATAGGGCTTGATTACAAATTCGATTTTTTCTCTTTCCAGCGCTTCC
Organism: Bacteroidia bacterium; assembly: GCA_019695295.1. Classification (GTDB taxonomy): domain Bacteria; phylum Bacteroidota; class Bacteroidia; order J057; family J057; genus JAAFHL01. The sequence continues at coordinate 9,672 of JAIBAH010000138.1, forward strand.
TGAATCCTTCTGAACTCCGGTATGGATACAATGCATCCGAAATGAGGGATTGGAACACTCACCCCATCCACTTTTCCGCAGAAATCCGGTTCAGGAAAATCCTTGCTCAGGTGAGCAGAAAGCTGATGTCCAAAAAAATTAAAGTCTATCCAGTTTTCGGTAGAACGACCTTCTTCACATCCCAGAATATCAGCGTAAAATTTCCGGGTTGATTCTATGTCCTTGATTTTGAATGCGTAATGGAATGGATTCATGATGATGTATGGTTAAGTTTACTATTTGATTTTTAGCTTTTTCCGACGGTTAAAGCCTATTTCTGTTCAAAATCCAGTTCGCCCCATCTCGCCATCTGACGCATAATCCAGTTTCTTCTTTTGAGAATATAAGCACCGGGTTTTTGTACAGAGTATTTCAGCGGATTGGGAAAACAGGCGGCAATCGTAGCTGCTTCGCTGCCAGTAAGGGCGGAAGCGTCTTTGTGATAATAATGCTGTGCGGCGGCCTGTGCTCCATAGATTCCGTCTCCCATTTCGATGACATTCAGATATACTTCCAGGATGCGTTCCTTGCTCCAGAGTAATTCAATCCAGAAGGTGAAATATACTTCGAGTCCTTTGCGCAGCCAGCTTCTCTGCGGAAAGAGAAATACGTTTTTGGCGGTTTGCTGACTGATGGTACTTCCTCCTTTGATGGGTTTTCCTTTCTTTTTTCTTTTATTGTTGGATTCAATGGCTTTTTCAATGGCTTCAAAATCAAAGCCTTCGTGTTCCATGAATTTCTGGTCTTCTGCACAAACGGCGGCAAGTGCCATATTTTCCGAGATTTTTTCCATCGAAACCCAGTCTTTTTTCAGGGTAACGGGCTTGCCTGCAAATAATTGTTCTGCACAGCGCTGAAGCATCAAAGGCGTAACCGGAACGGGCAGAAAAGCATATAAAATAATGAGTAAATGCCAGAAAAGGGTGATTCCCAGCATTATTTTCAGCACTTTCCGGAAGATTGTTTTTATTTTATCTTTCATTATTCATTCAAATCTCTGTCATTGTTGCCTCCTACGTTTACACTATACGATTTTCCCTTGAATGTCTTTTCATTTCCCATTAC
>JAIBAH010000139.1 GCA_019695295.1 Bacteroidia bacterium
CTAAGCCGTATGCAATACCTCGAAATCCGGGGCGTAGTAGAAACCGCCTACGACGAAGGAATCCTCGACGCCGAAAAAAAATACATTCCCCTGCTAACCGAAGCACAGGAAATAGCCGAAGAAGAACACAGACAAAAAGAGGAAAACCAAAAAATAGCCGAAGAAGAACGCAGACAAAAAGAAGAAGAACGCAGGCAAAAAGAAGAAGAACGCAGGCAAAAAGAAGAAGAACGCAGGCAAAAGGAACATCTTTTCCAGAAGCAAAGAAAACTAATCCTAAAAATGTTATCCGAAGGGGAAAGCCAAGCGAATGTAGCTGCTTTTTTTGAGATTAGCGAAGCAGAATTAGCGGAAATTATAAAAGAATAGCAGAGTAATCGGTTGCTGCTGAGCAGGGAGCTAAAGTTGGAAAAAGAAACGGAAGGGGAAAAACCCGTCGGGTTTCCAAAACCCGACGGGTTAGCATTTAGAATCACTCTTCCACAATTTCCCCTTTCAGCGTAGCACTGCTGGCTTCCCTGATTTTTACCCGGCAATAATCCCCGAAGCTCAATCCTTCCTTCTTAGGGAAAACCACCATTTTATTCTGGTCAGTTCTGCCGCAGAAGTCGTTGTCTGAACGTTTGGAGTTACTTTCTATGAGTACTTTCCGGATTTTTCCGATTTCACTGAGATTACTTTCTTTGGAGTGAAGATTTTGGAGTTCAATGACTTCCTGTAATCTTTTTTTCTTTACGTCTTCACTCACATCGTCTTTCATTCTTTTGGCAGCCGGAGTATTGGGCCTTTCTGAATAGGCAAAGGTAAAAGAATAATCAAATTTCACTGCTTTCATCAGCGAGATTGTATCTTCATGTTCCTCGTCGGTTTCTGAGCAAAACCCCGTAATAATATCCGCAGAAATACCACAATCAGGCATGATTTCCCGGATTCTTTTTACCTTATTCAGATACCATTCTCTGGTATAACCCCGGTTCATCAATTCGAGAATTCTGCTGTTTCCTGACTGAACCGGAAGATGGATATAATTGCAGATATTTTCATACTTAGCCATGGTAAACAACACATCGTCTGTAATATCCTTGGGATGGGAGGTGGAGAATCTTACCCTTAAATCCGGATGGATAAGGGCTACTTTCTCTAATAATTGCGCAAAATTGCAAACCTCTCCGGTTGCTTCGTTAAGGTGCTTGTAGGAATCTACATTTTGTCCCAGCAAAGTTACTTCCTTATAACCTTCGGTTACAAGTTCCTGGCATTCATTCACGATAGATTGCCAGTCACGGCTGCGTTCTCTTCCCCTGGTAAAAGGCACTACACAGAAAGTACACATATTGTCGCAGCCTCTCATGATGGTAACGAAAGCACTAACGCCATTCGTATTCAGTCGTACAGGGGCAATTTCGGCGTAGGTTTCTTCTCTGGAAAGGAGGACGTTTACCGCTTTTTGTCCGCCACCGGCTTCCTCAATCAGACGGGGCAAATCCCGGTAGGCATCCGGCCCCACTACCATATCCACGAGTTTTTCCTGCTCAAGTAATTTGGATTTCAGTCTTTCAGCCATACATCCCAATACGCCGACCAATAAATCCGGGCGATTTTTTTTGGTCTGTTTCAGAGATTTCAGGCGGTTCCATACCTTGGACTCTGCATTTTCACGGATACTGCAGGTATTTATAAAAATAACGTCTGCCTTGGATTCATCGTTGGTGAACCCGTATTTCATTTCTGACAACACAGAAGCTACAATCTCTGTGTCCGAGAAATTCATCTGACAACCATAGGTTTCAATATAAGCAAGTTTTTCAGACTCGTCATTTGAATTCCCGTGATATGCCGTTCCCTGTTTTTCCTCCTCTATCTTCTTTTCCAGCGTCAGAGGATTAAACGTTTTTTGTGTGATTTTATCGCGCATATATTAAAAAATAAAATAAAAACTGTTTTGAATGCTATATTTTAGAAATACTGTTCTTTCCCGTTTGGTTTACTGATAGTTTTTCATTTGTCATATTCTAAACCGAAAAGGTACATATAACCATAATTTAACAGGAGAATTGCCCTGATAAGAAGGAGAAAATCTCAGGTATTTGACGTTATTCTCTACTGCTTTCAGTAAAACAGGATGAACTTGCTTTGATACTATGTGTTTCACGTATCTTCCGTTTTCATCTACCTGAATCCTAAGTACTACGTCTCCTTCTATTCCTGCTTCTTTTGCCATTTCCGGATAACCGATTAAGGTCATAACAGAATCCAGATTCAATACCTCTCCTCTTTTTTCGATGAAGTAGCAAACGTTTGGAGCAGGCTCTTCCGGTTTGGGTTGAATGCCTGAGGGTAACTGAAAAGGAAATGTAACCGATACCCATGACTGGATGGCTGAGTCTCCCTGAATTGCCGGGCTAAATCTTAATGTATGAATCTGCTTTAAGACCTCTTTTAACAATATCGGGTGTACCTGATTTACCACGATATGTTTTACATAACTTCCATCTTCTCCTGCCAATACGCCAAGCACTACGTCCCCCTGTATTCCGGCTTCTATTGCATTTAAAGGATACCCTATCAGCGTTTTTACCGAATCCAGATTCAGGGGGATTGCCCTGGGACCCGGGCAGGAAATCCATGGCTGTTTACTCCCGTTATCCTGTGCGCTCAATGAGAAAGGAAACAGAAGGGAAAGCACTCCGATAATATGTAGAAAAAGATATCTCATACTCAAATTTCTCTGCAAAATTACAAAAAATAACGAACTCTGCCAAATTCAGGTCAACCGGAGGGGGAGTAAAAATGCATAATCTGTATCGAAAATGGCAGGGAATACAATAAATTATCCTACCTTTGCCGTTGCGAATAAAAACAAACAGAAAAATGATTTATATTGGTCAATATAATACCCTGGAAATCCTGAGGCTAACGAGTGTAGGACTTTACCTCGGAGATGGAGAAGGCTTTGAAGTACTGCTTCCCAATAAATATGTACCTGAAAATTATGAAATAGGAGATTCTATCCGGATATTTTTGTATAAAGACGGACAGGACAGACCAGTAGCCACAACGCTTACCCCCAAAATTACAGTGAATGAATTTGCGTATCTGAGGGTAAATCACATTAATCCTTATGGTGCTTTTCTGGATTGGGGACTCGAGAAGGATTTGTTTGTCCCGTACAGCGAGCAGGTAATGAGAATGGAAACCGGACGCTCCTATCTCGTGTATATGTATCTGGATAAAAGCTCTTCCCGCCTTGTCGCTTCCACCAAATGGCTGAAATTCCTGAAAAAAGACCCTTCCGGACTTACTCCCGGCCAAAAAGTGCAGGTGCTCGTTGCAGAAAGAGCCGAGCTTGGATTCAATGTAATCATCAACGGAGAATATAAAGGCCTGATATATGCCAATGAAATATTTCAGCCGGTAAAAATAGGTGACAGGCTTTCCGCTTTCATCAAAACTGTAAGGGAAGACCAGAAAGTAGATGTCACCCTTCAGGCGCAGGGATTTCCCAATCAGATAGAATCCACTACTGAAGTAATCCTTCAGGCATTGGAAGAAAATAACGGATTTTTACCCCTTACCGACAACAGCAGCCCGGAAGCTATTTCGGATTTGCTTCGTATGAGTAAAAAGAATTTCAAAAAATCCATAGGCGTTTTATACAAACTCAATAAAATCATCCTCACTCCCGAAGGAATACAATTATCACCCGGAGAAAAGCAGGAATAGATCTACACTAAAATAAAAAAACGGGAAAAAAGGATAGCATTTTCTATAAATTGATTATCTTTGTACTCAATCGAAAGACTGACCCTGAAATTGGTTCTTTGTCCTGAAACATTTCTTTTTATGATTTTTAGCCGCTATGCTGTTTCCTTCACCCGATATAATTCTTAATAAAACCGATACCGGTGTCTTGCTTACGCTGATGTATTTTGATATTTTCCGGTATCCTTTGACGGAATCGGAGATAGTGAAGTCAGTGCCGGTCAGGTGCACCCCTGAAGAATTACGGGTGACGCTACAGAAGCTCGTAAATCAAGGATTGATTTTTCAGGCGGAAAACTTTTATCATGTTTCGCCGGAAAAGGAGATAGCTGAAAAAAGAAAAGAGGAAAATTTCAGGGCAGAAGCGATTATGCCGAAAGCCCGGAGAATCTCCCGTTTTATAGGAGCATTTCCTTATATAAGAGGCGTTTATCTCTCCGGGTCATTATCCAAGGGGGTACTTACCGAAAAGGGAGACATTGATTATTTTATCCTTACCCAGCCGGAAAGATTATGGCTTGCCCGAACCCTGCTCGTTGTATTTCGTAAGCTTTTTTTGTTTAATTCCCATAAATATTTCTGTGTCAACTATTTTGTTGATTTAAATAATCTGGAAATAGAAGACAAAAATATATTTACCGCAACCGAATTGTTTACCTTGATTCCTACATACGGCAAAGAAACCTATCCGCTGCTGATTACCCATAACCGCTGGGCTGAGTCCTTTTATCCTCAGTTCCCGGTCAGAGAGGTTACCGGAGTACCCGAAAACGAAAGCGGGATACTCAAAAGAACGCTGGAGCTCATAGGCAATACCCGGATAGGGGAGTGGCTCGATACCTGGTGTATGCGGATGACTTTCCGCTACCGAAAGAAAAAATTTTCGGGAATGACGAATACTGACTTTAATGTTGCCTTTAAGACCCGCAAGTATATTTCCAAGCATCATCCTGCCAACTTTCAGAAAAAAGTAACAGATAAATTAAAAGAGAAAATTCTGCATTTTGAAGAGAAACACAAACTAACGGTGGATTCAGAGGTGCGCAGCCTTTGGGGAGTGTGAAATAAAATTTTTTTTCTGAAATTTTTTGCTACTTTTGCATTTCCATCACTTAATATTTTTTACTTATGCACACAAACATCTGGATCAATGTACTTGCAGGAATTATTCCGCTCTTAACCGGTTTTATATGGTATCATCCCAAAGTTTTCGGAAACGCCTGGATGAAGGAAAGCGGAATCAATCCGGAAACTCCCGGCGGAAATATGGCCGTAATCTTCGGGCTTACCTTTGTATTCGGAGTATTTATTTCTCTGTTAATGACTCCTGTGGTGATTCATCAGTTTGGGCTGTTTTCAATGTTGCTTGGAGTAGAAGGCGTGGATAATCCTGCTACCGAAATCGGAGGAATGGTAAAAAAAATCATGGATCAGTACGGTTCCAATTACCGCACGTTCAAGCACGGCGCATTACACGGAACAATTACCGGTATTCTGTTTGTTTTACCCGTCATGGCGATAAATGCTATGTTTGACAGAAAAAGCTGGAAGTATATCCTCATTAACGGGGGATACTGGACCCTTACCCTTGCTTTAATCGGAGGGGTAATCTGTCAGTTTGCATAAATTCGTTTCGTGATTTCCCGTCGTTTTCAATCTCTGTGGTGAAAACGACGGGATTTTTTATTATTCAACCATTACCTTTATATATTGCTCGTCCACCTTCAGGAAATAAACCCCTTGAGAAAGGCCATAATCCGACAGAAGAATGTCGTTGTTTCCTTCCTGTCCTGTTTTAGAAAACATCAAATTTCCCTGAATATCGTACAGTTGAAGATTACTTTTTGGGGAATAAGGAATGGAAATACTTAATTTATCCCCGGCAGGATTGGGGAATACCCTGATTTTATTCTGATTATTTGCAGGGGAAACAGAGACAGACTGCAAAGTATGTTTCCTGAAAAATCTCCATATTTCCCGGGTGTAATCAATATCGTTTTCCGGCAAAAACAGCCAGGTGTGTGCACCGTTATTTATCTTGAAAAACTCAACCTCAGACGAAGCCCAGCCGTTGGGGTACAAATAGTGGTCTATTGTCAGGCCATCTGCTGCGATATCCGGAAGAGTTGTATGAACCGGAGCGTCACAGTGATTATTATCCGCCCAGAATTGAACCAAAGGCTCAGCGTCCATCCCAAATGTATTACCGGTATAACCCACTGTCCCGTCAGCCGTTCCGTGAAAGTGGGCTACGGGGATATTCCGGGCAGGATTACAGGCTGCGATTCCACTTCCGCGTGTACCCGATACAGAAGCAATAGCGGCAATTCTGCCATTGGACTCACAGGCCATTCTGTGTGTCATAAATCCGCCCATCGAAAAACCGCAAACATAAATCTTCAGCGGATTTACTGCATAATCAGCCATCGTAGAATCAATCATTGCATTCAGAAAGCCTGTATCATTGACCCCGGAATTCGGATAGTATCCAAACGCTCCCGCCCCGGAATTCCAGGCCGTACCCAAAAGCGGATCAGCCAAAGCCTGAGGCACCAGTACAATAATATTGGCGGTATCTGCAACGTAATTCATCCCCACTCCGCTAAAGTTCATAATATTGTCTCCAAGGCCATGCAGCGTAAGCACAAGGGAAGTGGGATTGGAAGCAGAATAGCCGGAAGGGATATATATTCTGTATTCTCTTAACTGCCCTCCAAAAGTAAAAGACTGATTACTCCATTGCCCCCAAATGTTTAAATAAACAACCAGTAATAAAACAGTATAAATGATTTTTTTCATCCGGATAAAATTTTAAAAGTAAAATGCGAAGATAGTGTTTTTTGCCGGAATCGGGAAAGGATAAAACAAAAATAGAAATAAAATCATTTTTTTATGGAGCTATTTAGCATAAAATTCAGGACTTTCCCGTGAAAAATTCAGCTTAAGAAACAGACCAAAAGAAGCCTGAAAAAGAGAGTGACGTTCACTTTGTTCGATGATAGTGCAACCCCCGTTCCGGCAAGTTCATTGCCTGTAAGGAATTGGGAGAATGAGCCCATTAAAAAAACGAGGATGAACTTTTTCGGACAGCCTCTTTCTCCCCCCGGCAGGCGTAGCACAAGTTACTTTTACCTTTCCTGGTACGATAGTAACAGAAAAAGAAAATGAATTCAAAGGCTATGAAATTTTCAAAACAGAATATTGTACAAGTTCTAAATGTTTTGTACTTTTGCCTTTCACATAACAGAATTCGGTATGAATATTTGTAAATGGCTTTTTTTTATCACTGCTTTTCTTTTCACTGCACACTTATTACCTGCTCAGAACCCGGAGTGGAAAATCTTTGCCAATCAAAATATTGGAGTATCTGAAGTTCATTCAGAGGGAAATCATCTGTGGATTGCCACGAAAACAGGAGTAGTTGATTTTGATAAAACGACACATCAGTTTGAGGTGTATGATGCAAATGACGGGATTATAGAACCCAATTCATTAAGAATAGATAATCAAAAAAATAAATGGGTAGGGAAGAATTATATTTTTCAAAGAATAGACTCAAACGGAATCGTTTCCACTTTGCTTCCCTATAATAGTGGTTTTAAATTTCCTTCTTTGAATCCCTTGGGAGATACACTGATATGGATGTACAAGTACTCAGTAGCAGGGAGTAAATACTACGAGTTTACCCCTTCTTCTTTCCCTAACCCTATAGACAGCATTCCTTATCCTTTTGGGGGTCCCACTAGTGCTAATTTATTATTAGATATTCAAAATGATAAATGGACAGTAAGCCTGGATACTTTGTATTATTTTACAGGCACAAACTGGCAATCTGTTACCTCAAAACCCGGATTATCCTCCGCTCGCATGATTTCTACCCAAACCGGTGATTTGTTTGCATTCCAATCCGGTAGCCTTTTCCAATTAATCTCTAACGCATGGAGTTTTGTATGGACTCCCCCATCCATTGGTACTTCTCTTCAATTTGTGCAAGCGAATCCTAACGGCGAGCTATGGTTTAAAGATGAGATCAACGGCTCAGGGGTACTGTATAACTTTAATGGGGGGTCAGCCACAGCATATTCTATTCCCGGTACCTTATATGGAACAAGAGTTGATTCTGTCAACAAGATTTGGAGTTCATCTGGATTTTCATATTGTTTCGGTGCTTTAAATGATTCCTTGGGGTTGAAAGAATGGGAAGGACAACAATGGAATTATTACAATATCAGTGATTATCCTTTTCTTCAAAACGATTTAACCGCATTAGTAGTAACTGCTCAAAATGAAATTCATATTGGAGGCAGTTATGTGAGCGCAAAATCGGACGGGGTGAATTTTTATAGAGATTCAAGTTGTTTTAAACCAAATTTTCAAATAATTTCAGGGTTAAGAAGCTATAAACTGGACAAAAATAACCGCATTTGGCTAAGTGGTAAAGCTTGTGGACTTATTGACACAGACCCCAGCCCGATTTATTTCTGGGACTCGGATTCCGCAAAATGGCTACTTGCCCCTCAGTATGCTTCTCTCGCTACCTCTAATATTTATAATTTCAGCACTTTTACCCTTGATACTGCGATGAATATTTGGACTGCAAGTTATATGGGGCCTATAGCAAAATATGATGGGAATACGTGGCAATATTATTATTTCAACAATATGTTTAGAATGCTTGGGATTGATACTCGTCTGAATCAGGAAATCTGGGCTGTATCTCAAAATTTAATCGGTACGGGTGGGCAGATTTATCAAAAAACACCCGTAAACCCTAACTGGATAATACATGATGAAAACAATACCCCTATTTCTGTCGCTGAGCTCCAAAATACTAAACTGTTTATGGACAGGCTGAACAATGTATGGATAAAGACCGATCAGGCACTTTATAAGTTTGATGGTACCGTTTGGACGACCTATCCCAATTCTTTTTTTGGGGCAAATCCCCCTTGTCGGGTTGATTTTCACGATTCAGAAGTGATGTATCAGGACAATAATTATGACTACTGGATTCCTGCTAAGGATGGACTTATTCGATGGGATGGAGCAACAAACATTACCTTTTATCCATTACCCCCTAACATTCTTTTGCAATATCCTAATAACTACAACTCAATTGTAAACGATATTATAATTGACCACAACAATAATAAATGGATTGCAACCGCTCTTGGGTTATACTGTTTTAATGAATCCGGTATCGTTACAAGTCCGGTAGCAGTTACCTCCAGTAAAATTGTATCAGGAAACTATTATTACGATACGAATCAAAACAAAGTGAGGGATGTGACAGAATTTGGCGTTTCGGCTCAAAAAGTCTTTCAAACCCCTGACAGCGTGTATTTATACAGCGACATTCAGGGGGATTATCATTGCTATACCGTTTCTGGGCAAATGCATACCTTCACCGCAGAGCCGGATTCAATCTTTGCCATTACTACAGATTCACTCGCCTATCATCTTTGGGTAGATACCCTTAATCTGGGAGGAAACGATTTTGGGCTTATCAATCTAAATCCTACCGACAGTATGGAAATAGCGGTTTTTCCATCTCAATTTAACTGTTTCCAAAATGGAGGGCAAATTATTCAGTATATCAACAAAGGGAATACCGTTGCAGACGGACGTCTGAAGTTTTACTCAGATTCTGCAAATTTCATTTCCTCTACACCAATGCCCTCTTCTAATTCAGGAGATACTTTGATTTTTGACTTCTTATCCCTTCTGCCCTTCGAAACACGCACCATTTCTGTGATTTTCAACTACCCCTACCCGCCCGGAACACCCATTACATTTCATTCATCCGTTGCTCAATTACAGGGAGGGAATTATATAGTAAGAGATACCCATACTTTTACAGACAGCACTACTTGTTCGTGGGATCCAAACGATAAAACATCTTTCCCGCAAGGGCAATATCAGGGAAATGTTTCTTTGATTAAAGACGAACTGCAATACCTCATTCGTTTTCAAAATACAGGAAACGATGTCGCCTATAATATATTAATAACAGATACCTTATCCCCCGATTTTGATTTGTCCTCGTTCCGCATAATCGGATTAAGCCACTCAACCTTTACCGAACTGAACCCTCAAAACAGAGTAGTTTCTTTTCGGATGAATAATATCAATCTTCCTGACAGCACCCACAACGAGCCGGAAAGTCACGGATACATCAGTTTCGCTATCAAAGCAAAGGCAGACATACCCGACAGCGCAATGATTACCAATCAGGCAGCCATATATTTTGATTTTAACCCCCCGGTTATAACAAATATCACCACTAACTACCTCGTGGACAGCCTTGACAGCGGAATTATAAGCCATCAAGAAGCAAGTTCACCGAAAGACCTGCCGATTAAAGTATATCCAAACCCTGCTAACGAAATTCTCTTTATCGAAACAACACCAGCATTTAAATCCGGTATATTTAAACTTTATACACAAACAGGACAACTATTACTTGAAAAAGAAATGTCCCCCAATGCCGTAGAAAAAATTAATATCGAACAACTTCCAGGCAGTATTTACTTTTATCAGCTAATAGAAAATCAAAATCAAATTTTATATGGAAAAGTTGTTATCGTTAAATGATTCCCCGACACTCTCCGCTTCGCAAATCTTCCCAAGGATGGCTTGTCAGTAATTATAAAATCCAATTCTGACTGGAAACCCCGCATAAAACCCACAAACCCGTTGGGTTTCCACAACCCAACGGGTTTCCGCCACCCAAAACAGAATTCCCCCCATTCCCCCTACCTTTGTATAACCAATTTTCCATAATACGCTCCTTTATCCGTTTTAATCCTGTAAATATACACGCCTTTGCAAT
>JAIBAH010000021.1 GCA_019695295.1 Bacteroidia bacterium
AAAAGCAGGTTTCCGCTCATATCTGTTTGAAGCACCCAGATATCCTGTCCTCCCAGAGAGCCGCTTACATCCCCGTCTGAGGACAAAGTATTGCCCATCATCGTAATTACTCCATTGCGGATGATTCCCTGTACAAGATTATCATTTCCGGTTCCACCCAGGCATTTTTGCCATACTATTCCTCCGGCGGAGTCTATCTCAGCCAGCCACCCGTCTTTCCCGCCGTGATTCCCGGATATATCCCCGTTATTCGAGGTCGTGTGTCCCAGCAGCAGGTAATGTCCGTTGGGCATGGGAAAAACCTGCCTCAGGCTGTCATTTCCGCTACCGCCTATACATTTCTTCCATCCACCCGTACCGTTAGAATCCGTCTTCACTATCCAGATATCATACCCGCCGTGATTCCCCACCACATCTCCGTTGGTGGAATTCGTCACCCCAAAATAGATAAATCCTCCATCATTGGTTTCCGTAACCGAAAGCACCCTGTCCGTACCACTCCCTCCATATTGATACTCCCAGCTATATCCCGGAATAGACCAGTTTGCATTCAACTGACCATAACCCACACTCCAAAAAAGCCATAAAGCAATCCCAATAATACTTCGTACCCATAATACATGATTTTTCATAATCTCTCTTATTTAAACGTAAAACAAAAGCAAATCAAAATCAAAACCGCTAAAATCTCCTTTTTTCACGACTTCAATATCTATAAACAACAAAGTAAAAAAACTTTATTCTGTTTTCCAAATAAAATCCCATGTTTTAATGGAGGGAAATTCAAAAAAATCCGGCGGGTTTTAGTCATAACCACCACCCCCGCCGGTATTTCCTACGCTATACCACACCCCTACTCCTTTATCACCTTCTGATGAAAAAAAGAAAAACGACTTTAAAAAATAAAATAAAACGCTGCAAATTAATTATATTCAGTAATCAGATTTTGATACACTTCCCGAAAGTTCCCCCAAAAACAACAATCCAACCCCCAAAACCAACAATTCAAACAAAAACAAACATCCCACAAAAAAAGAAAATCGTAATAAATATCAAATAACAATCATATAACTAAATTACGGTGGTACGCCATCAAATTACGGTGGTATGCAATCAAATTACGGTGGTACGCTATCAAATTACAGCGGTACGCCATCGAATTACAGCGGTACGCCATCGAATTACAGCGGTACGCCATCGAATTACGGCGGTACGCCATCGAATTACGGCGGTACGCCATCGAATTACAGCGGTACGCAATCGAATTACGGCGGTACGCCATCGAATTACAGCGGTACGCAATCGAATTACGGCGGTACGCAATCGAATTACGGCGGTACGCCATCGAATTACGGCGGTACGCAATCGAATTACGGCGGTATGCCATCGAATTACGGCGGTACGCTATCGAATTACGGCGGTATGCCATCGAATTACGGCGGTATGCCATCGAATTACGGCGGTACGCCATCGAATTACGGCGGTACGCCATCGAATTACAATGGTATGCTATCGAATTACAGCGGTACGCTATCGAATTACAGCGGTACGCTATCGAATTACAGCGGTACGCTATCGAATTACAATGGTATGCAACCAAATACAACCTCAAAATCAACCATTTAGCCAATTTGACAAAAAAAAACGACAAATCATATCCTAAAACATACATTTAATTTAACATTAACCCCACCGTTTCGTTAAGTCTTCAGCCGCAGGCGTCACTTAACGAAAACAATAATCGCAAGTCTCCAGACTTGCGTCCCCCGTTTCGTTAAGTCAATTACTTATTCCATACCGAAAAAAATACAATAAAAAAAACCTGTGCAGCGATAAAGCCACACAGGGTTTTTGGATAAAAACAGGAATGGATTATTTTAATACCACTACCTTATCAATAAACAGTAAATTATTTCCGTCAGTAATACGAATCAGATAAGTACCATTTACAATCGCAGCAGTAGAAAGAACCTGAGCACCCTGAGCACCGGAAAGCGTTTGAGCATACACTGTTCTGCCCATCATATCTACCAACTGTAAAGTAGCTTTGGCATTATAGCTAAATTCATAATCCACATGAATTTCTCCGTTGGCAGGAGAAGGATATACCTTTACCTCAGCCAGATTACGGTTATCAATAGCGCTGATTCCATCACAACCCGCATCATAATTTACGTAATCGCCATTATTACGCGGAAGCAACTTCATATTGGAAAAACTATAATAAATAATACCGGTTACACTCTCCATACAATCACCATACTGAACCACCTCAACAGGCACATTCATAATCCCGTCAGTAAGTGCCCACGAAGAATCATTCACATAAGAAACGTTCAGAGAACTGTAAGCAGAACCCGTCTGACGACCAGCGATTACACGGCAACCATTATCAGGCAACAAAGCATCCTTTCCTACACGATATTCAGCAAAATTGGCAGGAGCATCAGCATTGGTATTGATAATATAAACCTTACCATTCATAGCAGGATTTGCCAGCTCAATCAGCATAGACTCATATTGTTCATTCGCAGCAAAATCATAAGTAGAAAAAACATCCGGATCCAGCGTAAGCGGATTAATACTACCCGTTCCCGCACTCACAATATTGGAAATATTTTCAATACGGGTACATCCGAAACTTTCCTTTACATCACCGGTTACAGTAACCTTGTCACCCACAACGAGCGTAGAAAGTGCATTATTTCCAATACACATTACACCGCCCCATCCAAGCTGACCTTCCTGCTGAATAAAAACATAACCCAGATTTCCGGGCTGAGCAGAAGCCGTAACCACACCCGTAACGGTAACCGTTTGGTCTCTGTAGATAGAGTTTCCATCTACAAATGGAGTGTACTGAATATCTTTAATTGTCAATCCGTTATCTGCTACTACATATGCCTTAGGGTTTAGATTGCCGGGCACATTCGGCTGAGTAGCAATCAGTTGATCATTATCCCAGGCCGAGATGTAATATTTTACAAATGAGCCATTAGCCTGAGCGGGAATCGTTGCTGTATAGGTAGAAGCAGCTCCGGTCATCATCAGTGGAATATAATTGGTATTGGAAACACCTACGGCATAATACACTTTAGCAGAATCCACAGTACCGTCTGCATCTGCAATTGTAGCCTGAATTGTTACTGACTGAGACGAAGTAGGAGCAGCAGGAGAATTCATAATACCGGAAATAGTAGGAGGAGAAAATCCCTGAAGCACCTGATAATCAGCCGAAGAAAAAGGATGCAACTCATATCCTCTTCCATTGTAGTTTTTACAACCATTCGGAGAGTGAATCAAAATCCCTTTTAAAGAAGTATAGATTGTACCTACCGTAGGAGGTACAAAATTTCCGCCGCTTGCAGGCAAACGCTGTGCAAGAAATCTGTCACTTACATTTATCAGATTTCCGTTTGCATCTTTCACATTAAAACTGACACGGGTATTATTGGAAAAATACACAACCGCTGTTACCTCTACATTCTGAAGCTCTACATATACGCCTTCATACTGCTCTCCCGTAGAAAGGATATTCAACTGAGTATTATCGTTAAGATCACCCAGATTTACCAGTGTAGATTGTACAGGATTTCCGGAACCAATTATATTCACCGCAGTGATACTGATAAGTTCAGATTCCGCTTTCGGGCCTCCTGTAGGAGCAAACTCTTCTACAGTACCAGTTAACTCTACTGAGTCTCCGGCAACCAATCCATCCAGATCTACTGCTGCCGCATCAAAAATATCAAGTCCGGACCAGGGGCCAGTACCTGCCTGAATCCAAAGATTACGTCCGGATGCAGCCTGAGCAAGTCCTGCATCCATAACTACTACTCCTCTTACTTTCACTTGCTGACCTTCCGGAGAGGACGAGTCCACACAAGTCGCAAGTGTCTGTGGGCTTACTGTCTGAATTTGTTGAATCGTAACGGCAGTCTGAGCCTGACTCAGTATAAAACCACCCATTAAAGTCGCTAATAGCGTAAATTTTTTCATAAGAAACTGAAAACGATTAAAATATAAAAAAATGAAATAAATGTACTCTTATTTTATAATGACAAATTTTCCCCTGAAAAGTTTGCCGTTATCCAGATCTCTCACCACAAATACATATAACCCCCTTGCCACCACCTGAGTATTCGCAGACAACAAATCCCAGGCATGTTCACCTCCGGAAAAAGTCGCTTTGTCAGGATTCGAATAGGTAGAAAACCATCTTGTATCCCCTCCGTTGTAGGTTTCAGCATTATGCTCAAAAGCATCCACCAAATCCCCCGCAACAGTATAAACACTAATCTCAGCATGCTTAGGCAGGTTCGCAAATACCAATTTCCTATCCTCCTCAAACGAAGAAATCCCTTCCCAGGCTGCCCCGGCATAATAAGGATTAGGATAAACAAAAGGCTCAGCGGTTTTTATATCACTGTTGGCAGGCTTTCCGGCAAATACATGACTCAGATTTGCCAGTGAAGCAGACTCCAATGATTCCAGATTATTCACCGCATCGCCTTCATCAAACGCCGTCAAAGAAACAATATGCTGCCAGCCGTTTACGATATTTTCAAAGGTGTATTTATAGAAATACTGAGTAGTATCTCCATCAAAAGTGACCGGTTGTGCTAACCGGACAGACTCAAACCCCGTTTCATACCCCAGGGCATTTCCTTTTTTATCCCACTCCCCTACTAATTTCAGCGAGTTGAAGATATCAGTGGTACCCTGAACATCAAATCCAACCGCAGTTTTATACAGGCGATATCCCTCAAAATCTTTTTTATTCGATATCGGGTCAATTGAGTACTCTGCATTTTCACCCCAGTAAACATCAATACTTTTATCTTTTGCAATGATTTTGGTTTGAGGAATCGCAGGAGGGGAAGGAAGTACAAACCGGGTAATCAGCCCATCTCCGTTTTTATCTTCTCCCGGATCCAGCGTACAATTCCGGTTTGCGTCTTCACCGTAATAGGCAGTCTGAGCCCATTGCGCATTTTTAATCAGGTTTACCCTTTGCTCAGGCGTATTGGCACTCGCAGGATTCCCATCAAAAACCCTTCTTGCCACTACAATTGCAAAGGCAATATCAACATAATCTCCCGGATTTAACCTGTCCACAGGACCGATTGAAAGCAGGTTGGAACGATTTCCCGCACCTTTTATCTGATTCTGAATCTGATCCCACTGAGCGGCAGGCAAATCACTTAATCCGGATTTCAGTTTTCCGTATCTTTGCTTATCGGTTGTGGGATAAAAAAGAATAGGGTCTGCCGAATTCTGAAACTGCCAGGTATTATAATGCGGTTTTACCCCCGACGGGCAACTTCCGTTTTTCTCCACCCCCAGCAATTTTGTACCCACATAACTATCCGTATAGCCAATATCCCCCAAAGCATCAAACTCGTACCCCATCAGAAGGGAATCAATATATCCGTTTCCGCTTTTATTAAAAAAAGCCGTTCCACCCGGAGGAGTAATATTCACATTACGGATTACCCCGTCAACCCAGTATCCCAGATAAACAGAATCTACCGGGGTATTGCTGATATTATTGATTCTGAAATTAAGGATGACAAAAAAATTGGCGAAAGAATAATTCCAGTTGTAACTCTGAAAATCGATTTTTAATCCGAGCGGAGTAAGATGTTCACTGATGGGGATAGAATTACTGCCCGTAAATAATGAGGTGGCAGTATCCGTAAAAGTACTGAAAAAATCCTGATGAGAAATTGCCTGCGGATTATAAAAAGGGCTGCTTGTGAGGGAAGAACGCTCAGAAAGCGGCATTTTAGCACTAAACTCAAACCCCGCCCGCCCGGTAGAATAGCCAGTAGGAGAATCCGAAGCACCCGTTGAAACCGCTTCCGTTCCGTTAATCAATCCTCCAACCCATAATCCCCCCTCAAAAATATGCTCTACCCCCGAACCACAGGGATATTCGCAGGAGGGATATCCCAGCACATTAAAACTCCCGCCAAAAGCATTGCCAATCAGCCCTAAGTTACTAATCGTTGTACAGATATTCGCCGCCGAGGTAACCTTTTCCTCATAAATATCTGCCTGCTGACCCAAAAGCACTGCACTCAGCCCGATTAACCATCCAAAAACACCAAACTTTCTCATATTTTATATAAAAATCAGTACTTTGATTATACAAAAATCCAACCTTAGTAAACCCTTCAACACAAAATCCCTTCAATTCCGCTGCAAAGATAAAGATTAAAACAGAACAGCGGTAGTTATGCGCTATATTTCACATAAAATTAACCATAAATATACCTTAAGGTATGTCTGAATTCGATGAAAATAAGGCAAAGAGGTTAGATTTACTCAAGGGGCTACCCTTTTTGGACAGCCTCTTAAGAATTTGCATCAACACCGGCACATTTGATACATTCCCAAAGTATTTAAAACAAATATATAGGTTATTCTAAAAAATAGTTGTAATTTTGCAGCGTTTTTCATAATTATATATAAAGCACAAGGCGAAGAGCCAAAAGTATGTCAGAAAATTTGTTTAAAGATTTGGGTGTTTCTGAAGAAATACTCACCGCATTGGAAAAAAAAGGATTTGTGAATCCTACCCCCATTCAGCAGCAAACCATCCCTTTATTACTCAATGATACAAAAGATATCATTGGTCAGGCCCAGACAGGAACAGGGAAAACCGCCGCATTTGGAATTCCGATTTTACAGAAAATCGAGCAGGGGAAGAGAAAAGTACAAGCCCTTATATTAACGCCGACCCGGGAATTGGCGGTTCAGGTTACCGAAGAAATTGTTTCTTTCAAAGGAAAAAGCAATATCTATATCCTGCCCGTTTATGGTGGTCAGGGAATGGATTATCAGTTGAGAAGACTGAGAGAAGGAGTGGACATTGTGGTTGGTACCCCGGGAAGGGTAATTGACCATATAGAAAAAGGTACGCTGAACTTATCAGATGTTAAGTTTTTTGTACTGGACGAAGCAGATGAAATGCTCAATATGGGATTTCTTGAAGAAGTGGAAAAAATCCTTCAACACATCCCAAAAGAAAGAAGTATGCTACTATTTTCTGCTACAATGCCTGACAGAATCCGTCAGATTGCAGAAAAATACATGGGTAAATATAACTTTGTCCGTATCGAAAAAAATACAGAAACCTCCCCTCAGATTGAGCAGGTATATTACGAAGTATATCCCGAAGACAAACTCAACATGCTTTGTCGGATTGTAGATACCGCCAAAGACATTTACGCACTGGTTTTTTGTAAAACGAGAATGGGCACCGATGATATCGCACATCAACTGATTGAAAGAGGATACGCCGTTGAAGCCCTTCACGGAGACATTTCCCAGCAGCAAAGGGAAATTATCATGCGGAAATTCAAAAACAAAAGAAGCAATATCCTGATAGCAACCGACGTTGCAGCAAGGGGAATTGACGTGAATGATTTAACCCACGTAATAAATTATGATATCCCCGGAGACGGAGAAACCTATACACACCGTATCGGAAGAACGGGCAGAGCAGGCAAAAAAGGATTGGCCATCACAATTCTTACCCCTACCGAATTGAGAAAATTGAACTATATGCTTCAGGGCACCAAGTTCAACATCCATAAAGGAAAAATCCCTTCCGTAGCCGAAATCATCGAAAAGAAAAAACAGGCGATTCTGGAAGAAATTACCCTTATGGTATCCAAAGAAGACTATGAGGACATGAATGAAATTGCAGAAAACCTCGTTGCATTCAACGAACCCGCTTTTGTAATCTCAGCCCTCGTCAAAAAACTCTATGGCAAACATTTGAATCCTTCCCGCTATACGGAAATCAAAGTTCCGATGATGAAAGAAAAACGTAAACCCGAAGACCGTTTCAAAAACGACAGAGACCGCGGTTTCCGTAACGACGACAGAGGCGGAAGAGACCGTGACAGAGGAGGAAGAGAGAGAGAAAGAAGTGGAAGCAGAGAAAGAGTCGGAGGAGGGCTTATCAAACCCACAACCGGAATCCGCAAAGACAGTTTCCATGACGCTCCCGGCAAAGACCGATTTCCTGCAAGAAAAAAGTCCCATGAAGTATTGTTCTTTGGCAAAGGGTCTAAAGATGGAATCACTTCTAAAATTTTCACTGAATACATCAAAGACGAAACGGGAGTTCCGAATCATAAAATTTATGAGGTGGATGTATTCCCCCGTTTTACCCTCTTTAAAGTAAATCAGGAAGAAGCCGGAAAGATTCTGGAAAAATTCAAAAATTCAGGCGGGGAAAAACCCCTTGTGAAAAGAGATAAAAACAGCAACTAATTTTTTTCGCTGAACTTTTCAAAACAGGACAATTCAGGAGAAATCCAGCGTTGTCCTGTTTTTTATTGCTTCCTTTACCCGGCTATCGTGAGTAACAACTAAAAGTGTGCTTTGATACATTTCAGATACACTCTGAAGAAGGGAAATTACTTCATGGCAATTTTCATCATCCAAAGAAGAAGTAGGTTCATCGGCTATCAGAATCCGGGGAGAATGAATTACCGCCCTTGCAATTGCCACTCTTTGCTGCTCACCGGCACTGAGCTGACTGGGATAAGCTTTCAGTATATTACCGATATTCAGTTTTTGGAGTAATGACAGGATATCGGCTTCCTTGTATTTTTTTCCTGAAAAATAACAGGATAACTCAATATTCTCCTTCACGGTTAAATGTGGAATCAGATGGGGCTGCTGAAAAACAACTCCCATATTCTTCCCCCTGAATGTATCCCTTGCTGAACCGGATAATGCAAAAAGAGAAGTGCCGTAAATAGACACTTCTCCTTCATGAGGGCTGAGGATCCCCAGTAAAATATGTAAAAGCGTAGTCTTTCCGCAACCCGACCTGCCTGTAATAAGCCACTGCTCCCCTTTCAGGATATCCAAATCCGGAAACTGAAACATTTTCTCCGGATTATAACCAAATACAAGTCCTTTTGTCCGGATTGAAGATTCCATGAATTTACCATTTAAGCAGCCATGCAAAAATCAAAGGAGCTACAATCGTAGCATCAGACTCTACTATATATTTAGGGGTTGTGATATCCAGTTTTCCCCAGGTAATTTTTTCGTTGGGCACTGCTCCGGAATAAGAGCCGTAACTCGTAGTAGAATCCGAAATCTGACAGAAATACGCCCAGAAAGGAATATTTTCAATCTCCAAATCCTGATAAAGCATCGGCACCACACATATCGGAAAATCGCCGGCAATCCCCCCGCCAATCTGAAAAAACCCGATACCCTGACCCCAGCAATTATCCTGATACCACTGAGCAAGCCAGGTCATATACTCAATACCCGACTTCATCGTTGAAGGCTTAATTTCCCCTTTAAAACAATAAGAAGCAAAAATATTACCCATTGTAGAATCCTCCCATCCGGGTACCACAATCGGAAGATTTTTTTCAGCAGCCGCAAGCATCCAGCTATCTTTTGGGTCAATTTCATAGTACTGCTCCAGTTCACCCGACAGAAGAATTTTATACATAAACTCATGCGGGAAAAACCGCTCCCCCTTATCATCCGCCCCTTTCCATATTCCATGAATATGTTTTTGAAGCCGACGAAACGCTTCTTCTTCAGGGATACAGGTATCCGTTACGCGATTAAAATGATTCTCCAGTAAGTCCCATTCATCCTGAGGGCTTAAATCCCGGTAGTTCGGAACTCTTTTATAGGAATTATGTGCCACAAGGTTCATAATATCTTCTTCAAGGTTTGCCCCGGTACAGGAAATAATATGCACTTTATCCTGACGAATCATTTCAGCCAGGGATTTACCCAACTCGGCAGTACTCATTGCTCCTGCAAGGGTAATCATCATTTTTCCATTATTCAGCAGGTGAGTTTCATACCCTTTTGCTGCGTCCATTAATGCTGCTGCATTGAAGTGCAGATAATGTTTCTCTATAAAATGAGAAACCGGTCCTCTTTCTGTATTTGCCATATTTTTACTAAATACTATATTTTTTATTGTCACTTTCTGAAACCCGTACAAAAATACGGGCATTTATTTCATGCGCAAAAGTAAGGATATTTTACTGAAAACAAAAAAAGGAAAGCAAACTTCGTTTCTAAAAAAAACAGAGCGCACCTCCCACTAATCCAAAACGGATTGGGCGGGAAACGTATTTGACAAAAAATAAGCTATATTTGTGACAAGAAATTAATCGTAAGGTTCTGAATAAATAAGCTGAAAAAAGTTCAGAAATAAAAAGACCTGAAGAAAAAGCAATTTCATTTTTTTTGTTCCGCACACAAAAACTCACCACTTTTTACAGCGGTCAGTCTCAATTCTGAAATTGAAAAACTTTTACTCTTCCGCCACCGCAACCTGTGAAATCTGCTCTAACCCATCAAGCATAATTCCAAACTGTTCATCCTGCATATTACTTGTCATTCTCACAGTAAGTTCGCGAAGAAAAGCATTGTAATCTGAAATCAGTTTTTTGCCTTTGGGCGTAATATTAACAAAAATAGAACGTCTGTCCATTTTTGAATTCACCCTTCTTACAAGCTTTTGATTTTCAAGATTGTCCACAAGATTGGTAAGATTACTAAGTTTCACTTTCACTCTGTCCCCTATGTCTTTCATTTTCTGATCCCCGTCCGCATCCAGAAAACGTAAAATCTCTACATCTACTGAAGCGATTTTAAACCGTCGCTGAGCAATTTCCTGATATCTCTGCATCAGTTCGTTTAGTTGAAAGAGGGTTGTCTCAAGTCTGTCTAGCTGATTGGTATTCGTCATAGTATCCATAAATTTAATTTAACTCTTTGTATAATTGGTATTTTTAAAATATTATTATTTATTTTTAATTTCTCCGCAAATAAATAAATCTATTTTAACAAATGAAATAATTTAGTAAAAAATTATATTTATTTTCATAAAACATTGCTTTATTACATAAATATGTAGTGATTGATTTATATATATCGTTCATTTTTCCTTTTTTACTGAAATATTATTATTAATCTGCAAAAAAAGAATATTTTTTCGATAAAAACAATAGTTAAAGTAATTTTTTAAAAAAAAATTAAATCAATCAATAATTCTTGTTTTGAAAATTTCCTGTAAAAGTAGTAAATCCGGGTTTTTCTCTGCCAGCAGTTGAAACTTTTCCACCGCATTCATCGGAAGGGCAATTTGTGGCTGTAAACTCATATCTACCTGAATTTCCATATATAAATCATTCACTTTGGTGAGTTTACGTATATGATTTAATATCATTTCCCGGTTTTGAAACAGGTATTGTTCATGCACATTTGAGGAAACCCGTATTATCCATTTATTAAAATCAAAATCAGAGCTGGAATCCTTTAATACGGAAGAAAGGGTCAGATTTTTATTTTCGTCCAAAATTCGTATTAATTCTTTCTTGTGCCGGTCAAATTCCTCTGCGTTAATACTCACTGCGGAGTTTAGCCGGAATGCTTCCGCTTCGGCTTCTTTTTTGTCGGATACGTCTTCTTTGGGTTTTACTTTGCCTATATCTTTCAGGCTTGTAATATTCGGGATATTGGTTCCGAATTTTTTGACTTTTTCCCTTTCTTCCGATATTTTAGGCGGAACCTGAAGGGGCTGCGGTGATGGAAGAATCACGGGAGCAGCTTCTGTTACTTTATTTTCAGGCGCTAACGGGAGTTTTTTTTTTCATCCCCTTCATTTTGATAAGGGGTTACGGCAATCTGTACTGCTTCCAGAAGATGAGCAAGTTTATACAACATTAACTCTATCGGAAATCGGATATTGGTTGCAAATTTGATATTCCGGTCGGTTTCATTACAGATATTGAAGGCATTCAGTAAAATCACAGGCTCTATACTACGGGACTGGGAAAGATATTGCTGCCTGATATTCTCAGAGGTTTCTAGTAATTCTACCGTTCTGGGGTCAAGACACATCAGTAAATTCCGGATATGCGCAATGAGTCCTGTAAGGAAATCTCTGGGTTCAAACCCTTTTTCTACTACTTCATTCAGCAATAAGAGTAAATCCGTATGATTTTGAGATTGAATCAGGTCCATTGCCCTGAAAAAATAATCATAATCCAGAATATTGAGATTTTCCAGTACGATTTTAAAAGTAATATTGCCTTCCGAGTAACTCACAAGCTGATCATACAGACTCAGCGCGTCTCTTAATCCACCGTCGGCTTTTATTGCAATCTGCTGTAACCCGGACAGTTCGTATTTTACCTTTTCTGATTCCGAAATATGTACAAGGTGATTGGCGATATCTTCTGCCTTGATTCGCTTAAAATCAAATTTCTGGCATCTGGATAGTACCGTAGGCAGCACTTTATGCCGTTCTGTAGTGGCAAGAATAAAAAGGACATGTGCGGGTGGCTCTTCCAGCGTTTTCAGGAAAGCGTTGAAAGCGGCGGTCGAAAGCATGTGTACCTCATCTATAATATATACACTTCTTTTTTCCTTTCCGCTGCTGCTGTGTGCAGGCACATAACGGGTTTGCTCTATCAGGCTCCGGATGTCGTCCACGCTATTATTGGAAGCGGCGTCCAGTTCGTGAATAATCAGGCTTTGCCCTTTGTTGAAACTCTCGCAGGATTCACAGGCATTACAGGGCTCTCCTTCAGGAGTAAGATTTTCGCAGTTGATGGCTTTGGCAAGAATCCTCGCACAGGTAGTTTTCCCTACTCCTCTGGGACCTGTAAAGAGATAGGCATGTGCAAGTTGTTTGGTAAGAA
Source organism: Bacteroidia bacterium (assembly GCA_019695295.1). Taxonomy (GTDB): domain Bacteria; phylum Bacteroidota; class Bacteroidia; order J057; family J057; genus JAAFHL01. The sequence continues at coordinate 12,717 of JAIBAH010000021.1, forward strand.
TTGCGCTTCTGAGCGTACGGGTAATATGAGATTGCCCAACCACAAGTTCAAAGGTGGAAGGGCGATATTTACGTGCCGAAACGAGAAACTGCTCCAATTGATTTTACTTTTTAATCTTTGCACAAAGGTAGCATCTTATAATGATTTTCCCAATGGATTTTTCAGTTTTTTATCAACACTTCATCCGGCCTAAACCCTGAATCCGGAATAAAGAAAGGTATAATCCGTTTTTTTACTGAAAATCTGAAATATAAAAAATGCAGGCTTTCTTCTGAAAACCTGCATCTGAATATCGTTAAAATATTGTTTATTATTCGTTTCCGGCAGACTGAAAATCGTAAGTCAGAGAGAAACGCAGCGTATTCTGAAGCGGATGATTCTGTGCAAGCGGGGCAAGATAAGCAAAATTCACCCCAAATACATTGTACTTAATCCCAGCTCCAAGCGTAATAAAAGTACGGTTACCTTTATCTTTTGCTTCATAGAAAAACCCTGCACGCGCAGCAAATATTTTTCTGTACCAGTATTCCAGACCGTTAGCGATATTGATTTCTCTCATTTCTTCACCAAAGCCTCCTTCAGCATCTCCAAAGCTACCAAAAATACCCTGTAAGAGTGTTTTGGAGGAATTGCCTCCGGCAGAAGGCACCAGCAATTTGTTGATATCCTGTGTCCATACAAGGCTGTTGTATTCATCCAGCTGAGCGGAAAGGGCATATCCCAATTTCATATTGGTAGGGATAAAGTTTTTAATCCCGGACTGAGGAGAATAAGTAACCTTTGCACCGATATTGGAAATATTCAGACCCGCCTTGAGGTTGATAGGCATTCTTCCTCCTGCTCTTGCGACATTGAAGTCCTGATTATAGAGGAACGACAAGTCACCGGCAACGCTGTTTGCCGGCTTAAGGTCAATTGCAACGCCCCCTGTCGGGTTCAGGTTGCTGTGAATATAGCGCAGCGCAACAGAAGCAGAAAGGACTTCGGTTACTTTTCTTGCATATCCGATATCGTATGCAAACTCATTCGGTTTACCATAACCTGCAGGGTCACCGTTTACATCCGTAAAGTTGATAGTACCCAAAGAGAAGTAGCGGAGAGAAGTTCCGATTGCTCCTCCTTTTTCTCCCAGATTATAATATCCGCTGATATAGGCAAGATTTACGTCAGGAATTCTGAGTGCACGCAGCCATGGAGAGTAGGACAAACTGACTCCTCCCCTGCCCTGATAAAAGGCAAGTGCAGAAGGATTCCAGTGCATTGCATTTGCGTCATTGACCGCCGCTACGCCAGCCTCTCCCAGTCCACCGGAACGGGAATCAGGCGCAATTAATAAAAAAGGAACTGCCGTAGTGATAGTTTTAGTGGTTACAACCTGCCCTGTTGAAGGAGGAGGATTTACCTGTCCATTTGCTATCTGCATTGAAAGAGGCAAGAGAAATGCACCGACAACAAACGTAAGGAATGATTTACGAAATGTATTCATTGGCTACTTAAAAAATTAATAGTGTAGAAATAAATTTTTAGTTTACATAAAAGTAGCACTCAAGTCATAGGCGATATTTTTTTAGATTTCAATGCAAAAATACAGGTTTTTCTTATACATGCAAACATTAACGCTCTAAAACTTAAATGTGTTGCTTTATTTTTATAATAATAATTTACAAAAATTTTCCCAAAACCCAGTATTACTTCTTTTATACCGCTGATTATCAAATAGTAAAAGCAATTAATTTATGGTTTACTTTTTATTTTGGGTATAAAAAAATGTACTTTTTTTTGGAGATTGTTTTTTTAAAAAACGGACAGATTTCCCGAATATAAAGAAATCCGTCCGTAATTTATGGTTACAATCAGAATCCGATTTTTCCCTGTGAACCTCCTTCGAGGAGATTATCATTGGAATTATCAAACTCCTTCACGTCTTCGACGGTCATTTGTGAAAGCATCTGAAGCGTTCTCTGCTCTCTGGGTATGTGAGCAAGTCTGAGATGCTGATTTCTCACTGCTTTTTCAATCACTTTTCTTACTGCACGGCCATTTCCGAAGAATTTATTTCTGCCTGCGTATAAATCTTCAAAATATTTCTGCAATTTCTGTGCTGCTTCAGGGTCAAGGGTAAGCCCTTCTTCTTTGAGCATTTGCACCCCGATTTCAAGCAGCTCATTGGCGGTATAGTCGGCAAAATTAAATTTCCTGTCAAAACGGGATTTTAATCCGGGATTGGTTTCAAGAAACTCATTCATTCTGTCAGGATACCCGGCAACAATTACGATGAGTTCGCCCCTCATATCTTCCATTCTTTTGAGCAGTGTCTCAATCGCTTCGTTTCCATACTGGTCATTTGCGAGCGAATATGCTTCATCAATAAAGAGTACGCTTCCTCTTGCTTTTTCGATTAGCTCATTGGTTTTAATGGCGGTTTGACCGAGGAAGGCCCCTACCAAAGCGGCTCTGTCACATTCGATAAGCTCTCCTCTTTCCAGAATACCGAGGGCTTTAAAGATTTTTCCGATAATTCTTGCCACGGTAGTTTTACCGGTACCCGGATTTCCCATAAATACGGAATGAAGGGAAAACTTATTCAGTACTTCTTTACCCGTTTCCTGATAGAACTTCACGAGTTTTACCAGCTCGGTTACTTCCAGTTTCACATTGGTCAGTCCGGTCATATCCTTCAGTTCATCCAGGGCTTCCTGTAATAACCCTACATCCTGCGGAATATGTGGCTTGATTCCTTCCGTTGCCTTAAATACGTCCCTTATATCATCCAGGGTAATAGTACTTAAATCCTCCTGAGAAATATCGGAAAGATTTTCGCTTTTCATCAAACGTAAACCCATATCCATTTTGGCTTCGTCAATCACGGAATATACAAACCTTGCATTTCCGAAAGAACGGTCTCTTTTACGATATGCATCCACGAGTTTCTGATAAAGATAGGTATCTACCCCTTCCCCGAATTTCACTGAGCGTTTTTCGGAGGCTAACTGAGCAATCGCAAATAACTCCTGAGGTGTATAATCCGGGAATTCATAATAGAGATTAAAGCGGGATTTCAAGCCGGGATTTGATTCCAGAAAGGTTTTCATCTCTCTCGGATATCCCGCCACAATGATGGCTAAATCTCCCTTTCCGTCAGACATTTCCTTAATCAGAATTTCCAGTACTTCTTTTCCGTAATCCTTTGAATCTTCTCCGGCACGGGCAAGCGAGTAGGCTTCATCAATAAATAAAATTCCGCCTCTGGCTTTTTTGATTGCTTCTTTCACCTTTGGTGCGGTTTGCCCTATATATTCGCCCACGATATCCGCCCTGTCCACTTCATGAACGTGGCCTTTGCTTACGAGGCCCAGCCTTTTGTAAATCTGACCCAGCAAACGCGCAAGCGTAGTTTTTCCGGTACCCGGATTACCCGTAAATACAGCATGTAAACTAATAGTCTGAGCGTCCGCAAAGCCCTTTTCTTTTCTCAGTTTCAGAAACTGAAGATACTGAGTATATTCTCTTACCCGGCTTTTGATAGATTCCAGACCGATTAATTCATCCAGGGCTTTCAGTGCTTCTTCAAGGGACTCAGGCTCTTTTTCTTCCTGATTTACCACCTGACCGGCAGCAATAATCGGAGCAGATCCCGGCTGAAGCATCTGAGGTTCCCCTTCAATATTTTCTTCGCCGGTAGTAAAGGGGATAATGGAAATCAGAGTATCCATAAATACAATTTCCAGCGTATAATTATCTACAAACCAGGTGCCTCTGTGGTCAGACCCCCAACCGGAAGTAATCATAAACGTTTCCTGAGAAGCAGTAATCGTTACAAGTTCACTGGTTTTGCCTTTGAGCTGCCTTGCGTCATTGTAGAAATAAAAGAAGACTTCACATTGCCAGTCCCTGTTCATGAGGTTTTTAACCGTTAATTCACCCCATATATACTGAGTAGATTTAGCGTCAAACTGAGTATAATACACTCTGTCGGCGAGTGACACGCCTTTATCAGGACCATTGTAAAGTTTCACGCCCCTGATGTTCATATATTTATTATCACTCTGAGTAACGACCCCGGCATCATAAATATAAAACTTCTGGCTGGCGACAAACACTCCGTCAATATAGGCTTCCCAGCAGTATTCACCCTCTTCCCAGAATTTTCCGGGCTGATCCATTCCCCATCCTTCCCGGATGTAAATGATATTCTGGTCAACCGGTACCTCTTTGGATACATCAATGCTGCATAATTCTTTTTTCTTTTTTCCTGCACTCATTGAAAAGGCCTTCATCTGAATATTTGCATTCCAGGCATTTTCATCAAACTGTTTATTGAAGAATGAAAACTCAGCATACATATACGTAGTTTCCCCTTTATCAAATACCCTGCGATATTTTTTTTGCCCATCGGCAAGCCATTCCGTTGAGGAATAAACCTTTAGTTCTTTAAATTTGTATTTTTGATCTACAGACATGATAAAAATAACTGGTTTTTTATAATTAAATAAATCGGTTTCTTTTCTCTTATCAGAATTACCGGGTTACAATCCGGCAAATTTAGAAAAAGAATTTACGATTAAAAAAAAATATTAAAGAAATTAAAAAAAAATAACACTAATGAACAAAAAAACACCTCCGAATAAATCAAAGGTGCTTATAATTATAATATATACATTTAAAATTTGATCCGGTAATGTTGAAATTTACCTTTTCAAAGCATCAAAGAAAATCATTTTACTGAATAAAAACCATTTCAGGCTTTTGATTTTGGGAAAACTCAGTGATTTCAACGAATTTATTGGTTGAATTATCTCTTTTGTAATATTTCAGGATATTCCAGAAAAGATTACAGTCGTCTGCAGACAAACGAAATTCTACCCGGAATGCGTCTTCCTGATTTACGGCTCCTTTTTTGATATAATAATCATAAGTAAATGTTTTAGCCAGTAATTTATTCAGATTAGGCTGATTGTCTATTGGACTGAGGAAGTTTTTGGTGAAATAAAACGGACCCAACTTACCGTCAGCGAAGGTTTGAGGAAGGGTTTTGAAGCCGAGTGCACTCTTACCACCGGTAGTATCTACCCTGACCACTACGTCCTGAAGGTTCCACGCTCCGTTAGTGAGGTAATTTCCGCCTGCGGGGTCAAGATACGTAACCGTAAAAAACTGTTCTCCTATTTTTACTCCGGCATTCGGGTCACACTTATCCGCGCAGGAAGAAAAACTCGTCATGATAATTATTAAACAAACTGATAAAATCAAACTGATAGAATATTTCATGATTCTTAAAAGATATTTTTGTTAAATTGTGGTCAAATATAAGATAAAACGTAAAAAGAAAAAAATGATTGTACAGAATTTGCAAATTTTTATCCGAAATTCACATCATAATAAATTTATCTCCCTTTTTTTAGCTGAATATATTCCTAAAAAAAGCAATGATTTATGCTTTTCATTATGGTTTTAAACAGAAAAGAAATTCAGAAATTACTTTTTTAGATAAACCTAAAAAAATATTTAAACAAATATTTGTATATTACGTAAGAAGTTATTAACTTTGTAAAAAAAATTGATAAAAATGCAAAAAGTAGCTATATTTATTCTGTTTTTGGTTGCTTTAGTACATAACAGCAATGCCGAGTCTCAAAAAATACGCATTGTAGCGACCACTACATTTCTGGCAGATATGGCCAAAAATATTGCCGGCATAAGAGGGGATGTAGTCTCTCTGATGCCTTTGGGGGGTGACCCGCATATTTATGAGCCTGTCCCGGAGGACGCAGATAAAATATCAAAAGCGGACATCATTTTTAAAAATGGACTTACTTTGGAAGGATGGCTGAATGAAATGATTGAGTATTCCGGGACCAAGGGAGTGATAATTACGGTTTCGGATGGGATAAAACCCATAGGGAGTGAAATTCACAAAGAAGCTACTGACCCTCATGCGTGGATGAGCATTAAAAATGCCCTTATTTATATTGCCAATATGAAGGACGCTTTATCTGCCGCCGACCCTAAGTTTGCCGGTTACTATGAAAGCAATTATATTCAGTATAAAAATGAGCTGGAAAGTTTAGATGTTTATATCCGGCAGCAGGTAGCCAAAATCCCGGAAGAATACAGAGTGATTGTAACTTCCCATGACGCTTTCCGGTATTTTGGGAACGATTACGGGATGAGGGTAGAGTCTGTACTTGGAACAAGCACAGAGTCAGAAGTACGGTTTGAAGATATAAAACACCTGACAGAAGTACTGGACAAATCAAAAATTCCTGCAATCTTTGTGGAGTCCACCATCAACCCTAAATTAATGATGCAGATTGCAGGAGACCGGAAACTCAAAATAGGCGGGAAGTTATTTGCGGACTCACTCGGAGATACTGAAAGCGGCGCTGATACCTATATTAATATGTTAAGGCATAATATCGGTGTGCTTACCGAAGGACTGACCAATCATGCAGTAGTAGCAACTCCCCAAAAAAATGACCGGCAATTTATTTATATCATTTCAGGACTGTTTGCGCTTGCGTTCGGATTTGTGGTGGTAAGACTCAATAAAAAAGGGAGCGAAATCAGCAACTGGGCAAACTACTCTATTGATATACAGAATTTATCGGTTTCATATGACAAAAAACCTATTTTCAAAGATACTTCCCTCACGGTTTCTTCAGGCTATGTTTATGGAATTATTGGCGGAAACGGCTCCGGAAAATCTACCTTAATCAAATCTATCGTCGGATTAATCCGGCCTGATCAGGGAAAAATTACGATTAACGGACAACCGATTGAAAATATCCGGAAATATGTAGCCTATATTCCCCAAAAGGAAGATATAGACTGGACTTTTCCGGCCACTGTTCAGGATGTAGTCATGATGGGAAGATACCCTTTCCGTAAGGTGTTTGAAAAATTCAGCAGGGAAGATTATCAGAAAGTCAATGAGGCACTGGAGCAAATGGGTATTGGAGACCTGAAAAACCGTCAGATTGGTACACTTTCAGGCGGTCAGCAACAGCGGGTTTTTATTGCAAGAGCACTGTGTCAGGAAGCCGAAGTATATTTGCTGGATGAGCCTTTTGTCGGAGTGGATGTAGTATCGGAAGAAAAAATCATGAATATTCTCAAGGATTTGACCCTTAAAGGAAAGATGGTGCTGATTATTCATCACGATTTAGGGAAGGTAGCTAATTATTTTGAAAGGGTGATTATGATTAATCAGGGTGTGATTGCAAACGGACCTACGAAAGAGGTATTTACAAAAGAAAATATTCAAAAGACCTACGGCGGAAATCTTGTATTCGGAGATTTATATGTCTAACCTTTACATCAGAAAAATATGGAACAATTATTTGTAATTTTACAGGAAGAATACGCACTCAGAGCACTGGCGGCTTCTGCAATGGTGGGGATAGTGTGTGGCGTACTGGGATGTTTTCTGGTATTGAGAAATATGGCACTGGTGGGAGACGCGCTTTCTCATGCTATTTTGCCGGGCGTTGTGGTGGGATTCTGGATAATGGGACATAACGTCATCGGGTTGTTTACCGGCTCAGTAATAGCCGGGCTGATTGCAGCAGTACTGATAACCTGGATTCAGCGCAACGTAAAAACCAAGGAAGACGCTGCGATAGGAATTGTATTTACCACTATGTTTGCAGCAGGAGTAGTGGGAATTTCATGGATTACCCGTCAGCAGGGAGTTCACTTAGACCTGAAGGACTTTCTATTCGGAAATATATTGGGTATCTCAGATAATGACCTGATACTCACCTTCCTGGTAATGACTTTTACTCTTTTTTGTATAATTGCGCTTTACCGGTATTTTTTCATCACTACCTTTGGCTCAGTGGTAGCCAACACTCTGGGAATCTCGGGCAGCACAATGCATTATTTCTTAATGCTTCTGCTTTCCTTTGCAGTAGTTGCTTCCCTTCAGTCGGTAGGGGTAATTCTTGTGGTAGCAATGCTGATTACGCCTGCTTCCACCGCATTTTTGTTAACCCACAGTCTCAAATGGATGCTTGTGATAGCGGCAATTACCGGTCTTGTTTCGGCTATCTCAGGGTTACTTCTGGCGATTGTATGGCAAACGACTCCCGGACCCGTGATGACCCTCTGCGCTACTTTTCTGTATTTGCTTGCGGTATTTTTCTCCCCCTCCAAAGGACTCGTCATAAAGTATATAAGAACCCGGAAAGCGATTAGCGGAGTCTGAAATAGTAATACACTGAAAATCAAACACAAAAAATCCAGTCCTAAATAAATAAGACTGGATTTTTGCTTAAGTAGGGAAGACCGGATTTGAACCGACGACCCCTTGCACCCCATGCAAGTGCGCTACCGGGCTGCGCCACTTCCCTGACTCCTAACTTTTGAGAATCTTGGGATGGGGTCATCAATTCTCAAAAGCGTCGCAAAATTACAAATTATTTTTCATATAAACCAAAAAGTTTTTTAAATTTCTTAGTAATTCTTTCACTTCGTCCTTGTCTGAAACAGAAACAGATTGTAAATCAATTCTTTTTATCCCCTCCTGTGTTTGCAATTCCTCATCAGGAATTACCTCTTCTCCGTTCAGAATGCGCTGAGCTCCTTTAATTGTAAATGCTTTTTCTTTCAATAAAAACCGGATATAGGTAAGCAACTCTATATCCTTAGGGGTATAAACTCTGTTTCCTTTACGGTTTTTACGCGGTTGAATCTGTTTAAACTCTGTCTCCCAGAATCTCAGTACAGAAGGCTGAATTTTCAACAGTTTTGAGACTTCACCGATTGTATAATATTGTTTTTGTATTTCATCCATAATATGCCCGATATTTTTCACCCTGAAGCATTGACTTTTTCAGAAGAGTGCTTATCCTTCACAAAATTAAGAGATTATTATCAGAAAATAACAAAAAAATTAAAAAATTCAGGGTAAAACCCCGGTTTTATAATAAAAAATCTGCCGGATAAGTCTCTTTACCGGCAGATTTTCGGAAATTAACTTCGCTCTAATTTACTGAAGAATGATTTTCTGAGTAAACTGACCTCCTTCTGATGTGAAATTCATGAAGTACAATCCTTTGGGTAAAGCAGCGAGTGAAACAGTATGAGAACCTTCACTGTATGTATTTTCCCATACCTTTTTACCGGTAATGTCCAGGATTGCAATTGTATGATTTCTCATTTCAGATTCTACTCTGAATACTCCCTCTGTAGGATTAGGATATACTTTGACGGCATTCAAAGGTAAAGCAGGAGCTACAGCGGTTGCGCCACACACTCTTTCCACAAGATAGTTGGTAAAATACTCCATCGTAGTATCCATATAGGCCTGATTACCAAGATAAGGTACGTGTCCCCCATCTACAAATGTTTTTAATGTACTGTTAATTCCAATAGAAAGGGCGTAAGGATGAAGGCTTCCACTCCCATCTACCTCTGTCACCGGAATTGGAAATCCGGGTAAATACTGAAGGGCTGTACCATAAGGCACTACATCATCCGCAGTACCATGAACACTGACAAGCGGCACATCACCCGTATTCATCCATTCCTTATCTCCCAAAGCACCACTTCCGTTCAATACTCCGTGCACCCTGGATGAGTAGCCCGGATTTCCGCTGTTTCCTTCGTCACCACCCATATTGGCCAGAATTGTGTTCAGATAAGCCGGGGCTTCATTTTGAGTAAGGTAGGCAGTATGCAAAGAAGTAATCGCTCCGGCAGAAGAACCTCCTATAAAAATATTCATTGTATCAATTTTATAGGGATTTCCTTCCGTCACTACGGATTTTCTGAAATAACGTACAGAAGCTTTCAGGTCATGTACTGCTCTTACTACCGCTTTCATTACCTCTATAGAATCCGCTGAGAAGATATTTAATCCGAGTCGGTAATTAATGGATGCTACCACAAATCCTTGTTTTGCAAAATGCTCACCGAAATACGTCATGTCCTGATCCGTCTTGGAACCACCGATAAAAGACCCCCCGTGTACAAATACAATTAATGGGCGCATTGTGGCCTGATCCCCGACAGGCTGATAAATATCCATATTCAGGGATTGATTCTGACCGGTGTAAGTGGTATTCTGACCATATACTACTGTCGTTTTATCATAGGCCGTAAACACCTCGGTCAAATATCGGGTGCCGTCACAATACAAAGCAGCAGGAGTCTGAGCCTGAAGACCTAAAAAAGTAATACAGAATAATAAAGAAAAATAAAGTGATTTCATATATACGATAGATTTAAGAATGGTGAAAAAAATTTAAGTGCTCAAAGTTAATATTATTTTTAATTATTATTAATATTCTGTAAAAACTAACCCGGAAATATTTTTTCTTATGATACTGTTCAGGAATTTAGACATGCAGAAGAAGTCATTTATCAGTCATCCCCCCCTGAAAACCGATGATTAAACAGAATAAGAGGTATGTTTTTTATACTTTTTCGATTTTTTTTCATTATATTTTTTTTTGGTATTTGTTTTGCTGTAATAATATTACAAATTAAATATCTTTATATAGTTGTATTTTTTTGAATTATATAAAATAAAGAAATTGAGTTAAAACCTTTATTGACAAACCATTAACATTATTTGATTATGAAACCATTATTTTTTGCTATACTCTGTGTGACTGCTTTTATGTTTGTGAGTATTTCCGCAAATGCACAGCAATTTAATTTTCAGACGGACGCTTATGAAAATATGATAGCTAAAGCAAAAGAAGAAAATAAACCTTTTATGATTTATTTCAGCTTTAAGGAGTGTGGTGTGTGTAATCAACTGGAGAAGGAAACATTTACCAGTACTGAATTACAGCAGTATCTTTCTGAAAATCTGACCTGCTACAAAGTGGACGCATTTAGCTTCGAGGGAATCGGGATTACGCAATTACTGAGCGTTAATCAATTCCCATCAATCATATTCTTCAATACTTATGGCGAAAGAGCCGGTACTATGAAAGGTTTTTATACTCCTGAAGGTTTTATGACTGAAACTTCCAGAATCATTGAGGTAGCTGCGGCTCAGGGTGAAATCGCTGTTTCTATTGAGGTGCCTGAAATACAGGTAGTTAGTCCGGTATTGAATGAAGAAGAATATCAGGAAAAGCTCAATACTGTAATGAGAAATGCAGAAGAAGTGAGCGAAACCACAGTGGATATTGTACAAACGTTTGAAAAAGAACTGGCTTCGCATACCGCTGAAAATATGGAAATGGAGATGGATGCTGAAGCATTTGACAAAATGGACGCAAACCTGTTTATTTTCAGTGATGTACCCGGAGTAAAACAATATTCCGTAAAAGACAAAAAACCCAGTGGTTATGCACTGAGAGTGGGACAATTCAAAACACTGGAAGCAGTGAAAAGTGAGCTAAAGGAATATGAAAAAGGATGGAAGGCAGAAATCTGGGTTTATACTCAGTCCCGTGCCAACTCAAAAATATACTGTTTAGCCCTTGGATTATATGACGACAAAGAGCAAGCCTATTATATGAGAAAATTATTGTATAATAATTTCTTTTATCAGGGAACAGTTGTCAGGCTGGACGATATAAGATATGAAAAATAAGTAAGTAAATTGGATGTTTAGGAAGGAAACGGAGGTGTGACGCTATCCGTTTTTCCATATTAAATAAAACACCATCAGGACAATTGGTTTCTGATGGTGTTTTTGTATTGATAATCAGGAGAATACAGGCATTTGATTCAATCTGCTCTTTACATAATCATTCCTCCGTCGCAGTGAAGCACCTGACCGGTTACGTAAGAAGATAAATCCGAAGCTAAAAACAGGCATACATTGGACACATCGTCTTTTGTGCCCGGGCGTTGAAGCGGGATTTTGGTTTTCCACATTTCGACTTCTTTTTCAGGCAGGACTGCGGTCATTTCTGTCTGAATAAAACCCGGAGCAACGGCATTACAACGAATATTCCGGGAACCCAGTTCTTTTGCCACTGATTTGGTAAGCCCGATCATCCCGGCTTTTGAAGCGGCATAGTTTGCCTGCCCTGCATTTCCATCCACACCCACTACCGAAGTGATATTAATAATAGAACCGGATCGCTGCTTCATCATGTGTCTGATTGCATGCTTTATATGGTAAAACGCACTGTCAAGATTTACATGAATTACTTTACTCCATTGTTCCTCAGTCATTCTGAGCAGCAGCCCGTCAATGGTAATTCCGGCATTATTCACCAGCACATCGATTTTGCCAAATGTAGCAACAACATCATCTATTACCCGCTGAGCGTCATCAAAACTGGCTGCATTTGCTTCGTAAAACCGGGCTCTGACTCCCTGAGATTCAATAAATGACTGAATTTCCGCTACGGTTTCAGTCTGACTGATATTAGTAAAAGCGATATCGGCTCCCTGTTGAGCAAAAGACTCTGCAAGGCCCCGTCCGATACCTCTTGTAGCCCCGGTGATTAAGACCACTTTTCCTGCTAATAATTTCATATTATTTTAATTGATATGTGTTTCATTTAGTTTATCTGCAATCAGGCACATTTTTTTTTGAAAAAATAATATCCAAGCCCGATACTTGCACGGGTATTATACATTCTGCTCACTTTTTGATTATTTTCATAAAAGAAAGAGTCCGGGAACAGTGTTTTCAGCGCTCTGTTTACCCTCACATCCAAAAACAAGCCAAAAGGAAAATCATAACCAATCCCCCCACAGATTCCCATATCCATTTTTTTTATGAAGGGAAAGTTATTGTACTGATTATCCGAAGTGGTAAAATTATTGCCGATAACCAGATGGGCAAGTCCTGTATCCTGTCCTGCGATAAGGGGAGCGATATACCCTCCGGCCATGATTTTCAGGTTTTTGACAGGGAAATAACTAACCTGAACCGGGATTGTAAGGTAATGCAGGTTCATCCGACCTTTTACGTCACCTTTAAAATAGGTAGTGACCTGAGTAGGAATTCCCAGTACATTTTGAATCAAAGTAGTATCGTTTTTGGGAATAAGAGAAGAATAGGAGGAAAATTGTCTTTCATACAATACATCCGTGCTTACTGCAAAATGCCCTTTTCTCCAAACCTCGGCGGCAACCCCAACCGTAAATGAAGGAATGACTGTGCCGGTAGCAGCAGAGTCTATCTCGGTAGGGATAGGTACTCCTCCTGTAAGACCTGCACGAAACCCTATATTCTGGGAAAACCCACACAATAAACTGGAAAATATAAAGATGAAAACAGAAAGATTTTTCATTTGGTCTGAATTAGGGCACTAAATAAAAGAAAAGTTTTAAATAAACCAATTTTTCAGGCATTAAAAAAAATCGCCGGGTATATTTTCCGGCGATTTTTTACTATTGAAGGTCACTGAAATTAATAGCGTATAGAAACATTTTTATTACCCTTGCCAATGATTCGGGCGCAATCAGGAGACAATCCCAAAATTTCAGCCCGGTCAGCCTTGATTCTGTTTACAATTTTTACATCAATATATCCGGCATTATTGGGAATCATTAATTTCACGGTACTTCCGATAGGTAATGTTTTGTGATAAGCATAATATTTTGTTTTTTCTTCCGGATTGCTCACAACAAGAAAAGAACCACTTTCGATTTTATTTCCCATATTTGCTGATGGTTCCACGATGGTTTCGGTAGCTACATTAGCCGGTGCGGAAACATTGACGGGAGCTGTTGCTTCTGCGGTGAGTCTTTGCGTTTCGCTACTAACGGAGGTAGCAGGAGCAGAAATTTCAGGAGCCTCAACCGTTACCGAAGCAGTAGTCTGAGTAGCTTCTGCTGAGGGCATTTCCCTGCTGATTTCTGATACCGGCTGAAAAGAGATAAACTCCAGTTTTACTTTGAGTCTGTCTCCTACATTCATATTATCAGAGGTAATATCGTCATTCCAGGACTGAAGCTGATCCACCGGAATACCATAATCAGAAGCGATGGAAGAAAGGTCTTCTCCGGGCTGAACCATATGATAACTCCATTTTGGGATAAGGGTAGAGGTTGTAGAAGTACCCTGAGATTCTGAAGATCGGGTAACTGAACCGGATTCTCTTTTTACAGGGGAAGTTTCCATTTTAGGAGGCTCTACCGATGCGATCGGAGCGGATGCGGATACTTCAACGCTATTGGAAGAGGCATCAGAAACCTGACGCTCACCGCCTGAAGAGGGAATTACCAGAACCTGACCAATTTTAATATCGTTAGTAGCAAGATTATTGGATTTTTTTATTTCTTCTACACTTACTCCGTATTGTTTTGAAAGTCCATACAAAGTCTGTTTGGTTTGTACCGTATGCGTAAGATTGGTTGACCTTACGGAAACTGCACTTCCTTTTTCCTGAGGAACACTTTGAGGAGTGATGTTTTCAAACTTAAGTTCTGATACATTTTGGGCAATCATAAATCCGAAAGAACAATAAAGCAGCGTTCCTGTGAGCACTATTTTTCTAAAAATTTGCATAATCAAATGATTTAATGGTTTGTTTTAAATAAGTACAGCTATGTGCAAATATCAATTTTTAAATAAAAAACAATAAAAATATAATGAAAAAAATTCAATTCATGTATATTCTGTATTTATAACCTTATACTCAGAATTAATCTTTTTGTTTATTAATACGAAATTTTCCCGCAATTCTATATAAATTTCCTGCAAAACGTTACTCTTTCAGTGATTCTGACTTTAATTTGTGATTGGAAACAGCCCCGTATTGCTCCTTGAGAATAGTAGATTTTATCTCATAAAAATCGCCTTCCCTGTTACTTACATCATAGAGCGCGTCTCCAATCAGAACAGGCAATACTTCATGTGTATTCCATCTCAGGCAATACTTTACTTCTTTTTGCAAATTCAGGTGAATCAGCCGGTTGTAATGAGAGGAATTTTTCATGAAATATTTTTTCCGGATATTCGCAATAAAATAAAGCATATCCGCCATCAGTGCGCTATCCTGATAATAATAAAAATGGTTGGAAAGCTCTCTTGCTACTGCTCCTGCAAAAATCGTATCTTCGATATTGGGGTGATCCTGCCAGCCGGAACAAAGTAAACATACGTTTTCGTTTTGCTCTATCAGCCATTTACACAACAGGGAGATATTGGGGAATGCCCCTACAACCACATCCCTTGCCCCTCTTTCCTTTGCCATTTGAATTGCTTTGGTCCCGTTGGTGGTAGTCATTGCAATATTTGCTCCTTCGACCTGTTTATTCATAAAGGAAAAAGGAGAATTGCCGAAATCAAAATCAGGGATTTGCTCGCCCTTTCTTTCTCCCGCAATCAGGAAGCCTTTCTCCTTATAAGTTCTGCACTCTTCAATTTCTGCAACCGGAACTATTTTTTTTGCTCCGTTTGAAAAAGCAACACACATGGAAGTCGTAGCCCTTAATACATCAATTACCACTACTATTGCTCCCTTTATATCAAACTGATCAATCAAAGCCGGTGTCAAACAGACATGAAGGTATTTTTTCCGTTCTTTTGCCATAAATTTTAAGGTTATTGAATAACTGAAATAAAAATCCAAAAACTCACATTATATAAGTTTTTTAATATTCCTTTTCGGTTTATATCGTAAATCTGCGATTCTCTCCTTCTCTGAATACAAGGAGGGAAATCCGTCTTATTTTTGAATAAATGGCGTTTTTACCACTTCTGCTTTAACGGGTTTGTTTCTGATCATAATATCTATGAGGGAACCGGGCTTAGACAACTCAGTGGGTACATAAGCCATTCCAATACCGATGTTTAATATTGGGCTGATAGAACCGGAAGTTACTTTTCCTACTACATTTCCTTCAAAAGCTACTTCATAATCATGCCTTGGAATCCCGTTTTCCACCATACGGAATCCAACAAGTTTTCTTTTCAATCCTTCCGCTTTTTGTTTTTTAAGCAGGTCCGAGCCATTGAAATCGCCTTTATTCAGTTTGGTAATCCAGCCTAACCCTGCTTCGAGAGGAGAAGTTTCATCATTGATGTCGTTTCCGTACAGCATATACCCCATTTCGAGGCGAAGCGTATCCCTGCACCCCAGGCCGGTAGGAATCATTCCATACTCCTGCCCTATTTCCATCAAATCGTTCCAGGTACGGAGTGCATGCTCATTGTACAGAAAAATCTCAAACGTTCTTTCGCCAGTGTAACCGGTTGTGGCCACAAGGGATTTTTCAGCTCCGTTATAGGTTCCTTTGTGAAAGAAATACGTCCCTAATCCCGACAAATCAAAATCGGTAAGCTTTTGAACGATGGCTTCTGCCTTTGGGCCGGAAACAGCAATCAGGGAAGTTTCTTCCGAAATATCCAGCAATTCCGCTCCGATTCCTTTATTATTTTCAACTATCCAGTTCCAGTCTTTTTCGATATTGCTTGCATTTACCACAATCATGTATTCATTATCACGGATATAATACACAATGCAATCATCCACAATACCTCCGGTCAGATTAGGAAAACACGAATACTGTGCTTTTCCATGATGAAGCAAAGAAGCATCATTTGTCGTTATTTTTTGGATTAATTCCAGTGCACGAGGGCCTTTGATGATAAATTCACCCATATGAGAAACATCAAAAATCCCTGCATTATTCCTTACAGCGAGATGTTCTGCTTTATCCCCTGAATACCGAACGGGCATTTCGTATCCGGCAAAAGGAATAATTTTTGCCCCTAATTCCTGATGTACAGGATATAAAACTGTTCTTTTGGTCATAAATCTGTTGATGGATAAATATTAAGGACGCAAATTAACTGTATTTTATGGAATAATTAAAAAATATTTTTTGAAATTAAGCTCCTTTTTGATAATCCTGTAATTCCGCCTCTGGGTTTTGGCCTCTTAAAAAACTTTTCAGGGAATTATTATTTCTGACTTATTTGCCTCTTTTACAGAAAAAAGAATGGCATTTTTCAAAAATTTACTACTTTTGTATAAAAATCCAAAACCAATATAAATCAAGATGAATATACTACTTATCGGACAAGGAGGCAGAGAGCATGCAATCGCCTGGAAATTAGCTCAGTCTCCTCAATGCGAAACACTCTACATTGCCCCCGGAAATGCAGGAACAGCAGAAGTCGGCGTAAATGTGACCCTTGACGTAACCGATTTTGAAGCGGTGTATGAAATGATAACTGAAAAAGAGATTTTACTGGTTATCATAGGCCCGGAGCAACCGCTCGTAGATGGTCTTGCCGACTTCCTCAGAGGCATTAATATTGCAGTAATAGGCCCTGGAAGAGAAGGTGCTCAGCTGGAAGGCAGCAAGGAGTTTTCCAAGGCATTTATGGAAAGACATAATATCAATACTGCCCGGTTTCAAACTTTTCAATCCTGGGAAGAAGGTTTTGCAAAAGAATATGTAAGAAGCTACCCTCTGCCGGTAGTCATTAAGGCGAGCGGACTGGCAGCAGGAAAAGGAGTAGTCATTTGTGAAACGTATGAAGAAGCAGATGAAACAATTGAGGGTATGCTTTCTGGCGGATGGTTTGGATTATCCGGCAAAACCATTATCGTTGAGCAATTTCTGAAAGGAATTGAAATGTCTGTTTTTGCGCTTTCGGATGGAAAAACCTATAAATTACTTCCGAATGCCAAGGATTATAAAAAAATCGGAGAGGGCGACACCGGTCCTAATACCGGTGGAATGGGCGCAATTTCTCCGGTTCCGTTTGCTGATATCCGTCTGATGGATAAGATTACGGAAAAAATCATTGAGCCTACTTTTCAGGGTTTAGTGCATGACGATATTCCTTACTGTGGTTTTTTGTTTTTTGGTATTATGGTTTCTGAAGGGGAGCCTTATCTTCTTGAATACAATTGCCGGATGGGTGACCCTGAATCAGAAGTAGTATTCCCAAGACTCGAAAATGATTTGGTGGAACTTTTGCTTGCCGCTGACAGTGTTAATCTTCATAATCAGACGATTAAGGTAAAAGAAGAGGCATGCTGTACAGTAATGCTGGCTTCTCAGGGATATCCTGACCAATACGAAAAAGGGAAAGTAATTTCTGGTATTCATGACAGCAAAGACGTAATGATTTTTCATGCAGGGACAAAAGAATCCGACGGAAATATCCTCACCAATGGAGGGAGAGTACTGGCTATCAGTGCACTGGGGAAAACGCTGAATGAAGCCCTTGAAAAATCCTACCGGGCGGCCAGGGTGATTGAGTATGAAGGAAAATATTACAGAAAAGACATCGGTAAGGATGTACTTTAAATAAAAAAGAGTACCATCCTGAAGATGAGGCCTTAAACACAAAGCACCTTATCTCAGGATGTTACCCTTTCTCAGGTTGACGCAATGTCAATTATTTTTTAGTTCCGGTAGCGGAACACTGATACCACGTAAAACCGGGGTTTGCCGGCGTGAGGTCAAAAGAAAGTACAATATCTCCAGTAGAAGGGATGACAGAGCCAGAAATTCCGGAAATGTCATAAGCGATGGAATCACAATTTACATTAGAACTTACAGCCGTATTCAACTGTGTGGAAGTCGCTTTGAAAAGAGTTGCAGTAAAGAAGCCACCACACCCACCCATATTTTTCAGGGTAATCTGATTTTTGTCAGCCTTGACGATTTCGAGCTCTGCTTGCCGTGAATAAGCAGTGCCGGAACCGGTTCCGGTTTTTGGTGAAAACTGATAGGTTACGTCATACTTCCCTGCCCATTGGTCTGCCGGATAGGTACAATCCCCCTTCTCAGTATGATTAAGCCCTTGCGGATCGGCACATCGACTACCACAAGCTGAGATTCCCAAAATAGCAGCAAAACTAAATAGCATTGATAAACACACAAAAATTTGTTTTTTCATGATTTTTACGATTCATTAAAAAGTGAAAGAAAATAGTAATAAAAATGGATAATGTCTAAAAAAAACACTATCCATTTTTATTTTTATATTACAGGCAAGCAAGCTGCCAGTTAAGCGTCTATTCTTGCATACTTTGCATTCAGTTCAATAAACTCTCTTCTTGGTGCAACTTCATCGCCCATAAGCGTAGAGAAAATATGATCTGCTTCAGCGGCATTTTCGATACTTACCTGAAGGAATGTTCTTTTTTCAGGGTCCATCGTAGTTTCCCAAAGCTGCTCCGGATTCATCTCTCCCAATCCTTTATATCGCTGTGTATGTGCTTTATTATCTCCTCCCAACTCTCTTACAGCAAGTTCCCGTTGCTCCTCAGTCCAGCAATAGCGTTGGTTTTTACCGGATTTTACGAGATATAAAGGAGGCATTGCAATATATACATTCCCGGCCTGAATCAGCTCAGGCATATAACGGTAAAGCAAAGTAAGGAGAAGTGTACGGATATGGCTACCATCAATATCCGCATCCGTCATGATAATGAGTTTACTGTAACGAAGTTTTTCGAGGGATACTTCTTCATCGGCACCGATTACTACACCAAGGGCGGTAATGATATTCCGGATTTCTTCATTTTCATAAATCTGAACGCGGTTGGCTTTTTCTACGTTCAGGATTTTTCCTCTGAGCGGTAATATTGCCTGAAAGCGGCGGTCTCTTGCCTGTTTTGCACTTCCCCCTGCGGAGTCCCCTTCTACAAGGTACAACTCACATTCATCCGGGTTTTTGCTGGAACAGGGAGCCAGTTTTCCGGGCAATCCTCCTCCAATCAGATTGGAGCGTTTCTGAACTGCTTCACGGGCCTTTTTGGCGGCAAATCTTGCTTCGGCGGCCAGTATTACCTTCTGTACAATTTTTTGAGAAATTTTGGGATTCTCTTCCAGATAATAGGCAAGTTGTTTATTCACAATAGTCTCCACAATTCCTGCCACATCAGAGTTTCCGAGTTTGGTTTTGGTTTGTCCTTCAAACTGAGGCTCAGCCACTTTCACAGAAATGATACAGGTCAGTCCTTCGCGGAAGTCGTCACCGGAAATCGGAATTTTCACTTTTTTCAGCAATCCCTGATTTTCAGCGTAAGCCTTGAGCGTACGGGTAAGTGCTTTTTTAAAGCCGATTACGTGTGTACCTCCTTCATGCGTATTAATATTATTGACATACGAATGGATGTTTTCATTATAGGAAGAATTATACTGAATGGCGATTTCCACTGGAGTACCCCCATCTTCCGCAGACCCTGAAACATAAATCGGAGGCTCATGCAAAGGAGTTCTGCTGGAGTCGAGGTATTTGACATACTCAACCAATCCTCCCTCAGAGTAAAATATCTTGGTAAAGAACTGACTGTTGGGATCGTCGGATTTGGATTCAATTTGTGAAACGTCTTCTCTTTCATCCACAAGGATAATTTTCACTCCTTTATTCAGGAAAGACAACTCTCTTAAACGGGAAGCCAGCGTATCAAAACGAAAATCAACTGTATTGAAAATCGAATCGTCCGGATAAAACCGGGTTTCTGTCCCTCTTTCGGTAGTTTCGCCGATTTCCTTTACTTTTTCCTTGGCAACGCCCTTGCTGTATGACTGAAAATAAATTTTATTATTTCTGTAAACCATGACGGTACAAAGAGACGAAAGCGCATTCACACACGATACCCCTACCCCGTGAAGACCACCGGATACTTTATAGGTATCCTTATCGAATTTCCCTCCTGCACCCAGCCTTGTCATTACAAGTTCAAGTGCGGAAATGCCTTCTTTTTCATGTACATCCACTGGAATTCCCCTTCCGTTATCCCTTACACTGACAGAGTTGTCCGCATGAATAATAACAGTTATTTCGGAACAATGCCCGGCAAGCGCTTCGTCTATAGAGTTATCCACTACTTCATATACGCAGTGATGTAATCCCCTTTCCCCTACGTCGCCGATATACATAGACGGGCGTTTTCTTACGTGTTCTATCCCTTCTAATACCTGAATATTACTGGCAGAATAATCATTTACTTCATCTGTTTGATTTACAAACGGTGTTTCTTGCATATACCTGAATTTCTATCTGAATTAGAGTACAAAGGTACGAATAAAAAACGAAAATATAAAATTTAAAACGCAATTTTTCGGACAATTTTCAATCTGAATCATTCCCGGAATGAATCTGTTTATTCTTAAATCCTGAACCGGAATTTTTTACAGGATATTTCAAAAAAAAGGAGGTTACCGCAGCTATTTCCCCCTGATAAATACTTCCAATTCCTTTGTAAAATAAAATTTCTTTAAGTAATTGTTTGTATTTTTCACAAAATATTCCGAACCTTGCAGAAAATTTAATTCCTAAGTTATATTTTTATCTTAAACCATAACAATTTATGCTATTCCTCCAGACTGATAATACTAAAGAGGCACTGACTTTATTTGATTTAATCATGAAAGGCGGGCCTGTTCTGATACCGATTGCAATTCTGTTGTTTCTGGCTATTTATTTATTTATTGAAAGGCTGCTTGCATTAAGAACGCTTTCCCGCTCTCCGAAAGGATTAACAGAATATGTCAAAAAAGCACTCGTTGCCGGCGAACTGAAACAGGCAACTCAGTATTGTGAAACACAGGAAGGGGCATTGCCGATGATTCTTCATGCTGGCCTTCAAACAATGTCGGCAGGAAGCAGCATTGATGATGTGGAAAAATCCATGGAGTCTGTGGCAAATATTGCTTTTACAAGAATAACGAACCCGCTTACGTTGCTGGGTCTTATTTCCGGGATAGCTCCAATGCTGGGATTCGTAGGAACAATCCTGGGAGTGATTCGTATTTTCTATAATATTTCTCTCTCTGACAATATCAGTATTGGTATTATCGCAGGAGGATTGTATGAGAAAATGATTACGAGTTTTGCCGGTCTCGTGGTAGGAATTCTGGCTTATACGGCTTATCATTTCCTGAGCTATCTTGTGGACAAACAGGTACTGAAAGTAGAAATGGAATCCCTGGATTTCCTTACTTTCCTCAGACAGCCTTCCAAAGTTTAATCCTTTAATGATTCACTGAATATGAAAATCAGGAAAAAATCAAAGTTTACGGCTGAGGTTACCACCGGACCACTGAACGATATTATGTTCTTTTTGCTGCTGTTCTTTCTGATTATCTCTACAGTAGCGAATCCGAACGTGGTCAAACTGATGCTTCCCAAAGCGCAGACTACACAGGCTATCAATAAACAGCAAATTTCTCTTTCCATCACTGCGGATAAGAAATATTATATCAATAAAGACGAGATTCCCTTCGAGCAATTAGAAGTAAAGCTTCAGGAGGTGGTAAACGGGATGGAATCGCCTACGGTGGTTTTGCGTCCGGACCAAAGCCTGAGTGTGCAGGACCTCGTGGATGTATGGCAAATCTCAATTAAAAATAATATTAAAATGGTACTGGCTGTGCAGAAATAAGTTTCAGCCAGGTATATACAAACTGACAAAATCCTTGCTTTGAATACGATTCACTGCAAGGATTTTTCTTTATGGAAGACCGTAGGCGGAGCCGAAATTGCTTCTCCTGTTTGTAAAAGCAAACAAAAAGGAGGCAAACCTTTATGAGGTTGCCTCCCGTAGCAGGGGAAAGAATAGCATTCCCGGTTTAAGAAGAAGTAAACTGAACTTTCATTAAGAAGCCAGTATTTGTATCAAATCAAATTCAGTGATAATTTCCAGGTCTCCGTTCAGCTGAACGAGTACTGCGGGATTATTTTTATTGATTAATTTTGAAATTGCGTCAATTCTGGTAGAAGGTAATACAAAAGGGAAAGGGTCATTCATTACTGAAGAAACGGAAGCTCCCTTCATGGTAGGATTATCAATCATGATATTGAGAATTCTGCTTTCTGTAATACTTCCCACCACTCTGTTATCCATTGTTACAACGGGAAGCTGTGAAATATTTTTTTCACGCATCAGAGAAATTGCATCCACAAGGGTTTGATTCGGACTTAAAGTAGTGATTTTTTCATTTCCTTTTTGCTCAATAATTTGCTGAGCAGTTACAAAACTGCCTTCTTCCACAAAATTATGGTCTTTCATCCAAATATCATTATATACCTTACCCAGATAACGTGTTCCGTGATCAGGGAGAATGATTACCATGACATCATTGGGTTTGAGGTTTTCTTTTGCGTATTCCAGTGCTCCATATACCGCTGAACCACAGGACCAGCCCACAAATAATCCTTCGAGACGGGCAAGTTTGCGGGTCATCAGGGCAGCGTCTTTATCGGTAACCTTGATGATTTTATCAATCACAGACATATTACAGTTTGCAGGAACGATGTCCTCCCCTATTCCCTCGGTAAGATAGGGATAAATTTCGGCTTCATCAAAGATTCCGGTTTCATGGAGTTTTTTGAATACAGACCCGTAGGTGTCCAGCCCTATCGTTTTAAGGGAAGGATTTTTTTCTTTAAGATACTGAGAAACCCCGCAGATAGTTCCACAAGTTCCCATTCCTGCTGCGAAGTGGGTAATTTTCCCTTCTGTCTGATCCCAGATTTCAGGGCCTGTGGTTTCATAGTGTGCGGCAGTATTGCTCATATTATCATACTGATTCATCCAGATTGAGTTGGGGATTTCCTGTTCGAGGCGGCGGGCAGTGGAATAATAAGAACGAGGGTCTTCCGGCTCTACGTTTGTAGGGCACACGATAACTTCCGCCCCTACCGCCCTGAGAATATCGATTTTTTCCTTGGATTGCTTATCGGCCATTGTGAAAATACAGCGATATCCTTTAATCACAGCGGCAAGTGCAAGTCCCATACCGGTATTTCCGGAAGTACTTTCAATAATGGTTCCTCCCGGGCGGATTTTGCCGTTTTTTTCGGCGTCTTCGAGCATTTTTACAGCCATCCTGTCCTTGATACTCTGACCCGGATTGAAATACTCTACTTTTACCAGAACAGTTCCTTTAATACTGCCTGTGATATTATTCAGCTTTAATAAAGGAGTATTACCAATGGTTTCTAAGATATTATTATACCACATAAAAATAATGTATTATATATAAAACTGGATTGCGGTTTATTTAACCGGAATTTTGCGGCAAAGTTAGGAAGGATATGACTTTAATCCTAATTTTAACCAGGAATTATCCCACTCAGACATAAAAAGCCGTGTCATTTCCCTCTTTTTCGGGAAAAATCATACCGTTTGCTGGTTTTGGGAAACGGGCATTTTATCCAGATAGTCTATCAGATTATAGATTGTTTCGATTACGGTCACGCTTTTGGGAACCTCTTCCTTGATTTTTAATACCTGAGTACCAGAAAGAATAATTTCTTTTCCGGCAAAAGCTTTGGTAAGAATTTGAATATAATCAATGAGTTTCTGATGAGAAGGATACGTGGTAATCGCAGAAACAAGAACATCCGGATTAAAAATAGAAATCGTATCAATCAAATCATTCAACGGGAGAGACTGACCCAGATATACCACTCTGAACCCTCTTTTTTTGATGAGAAAGCAGGCAAAGAGTAATCCTATTTCGTGCCATTCTCCTTCCGGAAGAAAGAGAATAAACTTCTTTTTATCAGTATCGGTACTGACCGGCAAGTCATCAATCGCGGCGAGCAGTTTCTGACGAATCAGGCCCGAGATAAAATGTTCCTGAGCGGGATTGATTCCTCCGGTCATCCATAGAATGCCTACTCTTTCCAGAAAAGGCAGCAGGATATTCAGCGCAGTCTGTTCAAATCCCTCAGAATCATTCTGCAGTTTCAATACCTGATTAAACCGGATTTCGTCCAGATTGACCATGGAAAGAATGAGCGTACTTACCTGAACAGGATAATCTGCTTTACCAACTGAGATAGATTCTACAAGAGCCATGATTTCTGAAGCAGAAAGGCTGGCGATTTTAGAAATTTTAATTCCGTTATGATTCAGAAAGCTCACATTGAGAATGTGCTTAAGATCTGCGTCAGAATAAGTACGTATATTCGTGCAGGTTCTTTCCGGAGAAATTATATTATAGCGTTGCTCCCAGATACGGATAGTATGCGCTTTAATGCCGGATAAATACTCTAAATCTTTAATTGAATAGCTTCCCAATTATATAATTATTTAAAAAAGTAAAAAACTGAGTAAACAAATCGAATACAAAAATAGAACAAAAAATTATATTGACCTAAAAATGATAATTTAAACATAAAAAACCGGACTGAGCACAAAGAACTATGCTACAATCCGGTTTATATAAACTTATAAAATCTATTCGGATAAGTGCCAGACTTCGTAGAAGCCGTTCGGCATCAGGACAATATCCTCCACAGTTTCTGCAAGAGTCGGAGCTCCTGTTTTGGTTTTGATTATTTTGAAGCGCATCTGAATGATTCTTCTGCTGGGGAAAGCCTGCATTGCTTCAGCGAACAACTTCTCCGGGATAAAGCTAAACCGGTAAATATCATTGCTTGTGGCTTTCATTTTTAACTTATCGTTAGAGCCTACCAATCCAAGGGTAGAAACCCGTACTTTTGTAGTAGAATCATCTAAAACTCCTTCTGCAAAAACACTAAACTCTGTATTGGAAATCAGTTCGGGTTTGGTTTCCAGTTTGCGGTCATAGAAAATCGTGAATGCGTCGTTCATTTTGATATAAACGGTATCCTTTTTCACCTTATCCGGAAATACATACAGTTTTTTGGGGCCGGAAGCAGGCGGTTCAACCAAAAGAGATAAGTCTTCTGTCTGAGCAGAGCCATCAACGGCTTTTGCGAGCATAAAAAAATCCTTTGCATAACAGGTTGCAGCATCTACCCCATAAAACGAGACGGGAACCATTTTAAAACTCCAGACATTGTCTCCTTCATACTTCATTTTCAGATTTGGGTTGGAGGCTCCCCAACTCCCCTGTGCCCACTCAGCAGGCCTGCCGGCTTCTTCGGGTTTCCATGTCCAGAGATATACGTCTTCCGGGTCATGATTCAGTAATTGCTGATTGGTACATTGCTTTATATCAATGATAAACTTTACGGAATCCGTCGGGGAAAAATCCGCAGGCTCAGCGGTGAGTGCCTGTGCAAATAAATTTCCTGAATTTACAAGGCAAATTAATAAAAGTGAGAATATTATCTTTTTCATTCAATTTTAAGATTTACAGTTTAAAAAATTAACCGGGACTTATTGTCTTTGGAAAGAAAAATTGTAGGTAATGGCTTTTTTTCCTCTGTAAAACCGGGAAACCTTGAAAGCCAGCTCATTGTCGCTCGTACGAATCGGACGCAGCAAATCCCACTCAGCCTCTCCGTTATTGATGATTACTTTTGTTGGGAATGTATTGTCATCAAAGCTCCACGCAAGATTCGTACTGCCGGTAGTAAAATAATCCGGGGTATCGTTGGCATTTACCGTTACATTTTCCGGCCCGAAGGTAACCTCCATGGGAGTAGTTCCCAGATATAGTTCGGACACATCGAGGGTTTTGTTCAGGTTAAGGGTTAGCTCATCGACCTGCTCTACTTTGGCAAGGCGGAAAGTACCCTGAATTCCTTCTACCTGACTATAAGGGTCTCCAATGGGATATTCCTGTGGTTTTTTACAACCTGAAACAGTCACAAAAGCGATGAATAACAGAATGAAAATATTTTGGATACGCATATTCTGATAAATTTTTGTTTAATGTATTAAAGATTAATTACAACCCCCTTCTTCATTTCTGAGAATGTCCAGGTTACCGGCAATTTCCGCATTCGGAATCTGAGCAATCATTCCGGGGCAATTCCAGACCACCGGCTCAAGCACACGAATTGTCAAGTTGGGTTGTTCAAAAGCCCCGATTCTTTTTATGTCATGCAAGCGGTTTCCTTCGCTGAACATTTCGATACGACGCTGTTTCCGTACTTCATTTTTCAGTGCTGTGGCATCGGTTGCGGTGAAGTCTGTGAGACCTGCCCGGTTTCTGATTGCGTTCAGGTCTGCCAGTGCGGCCAGCGGATTAGAAGCCGCAAGACATTCCGCTCTCATCAGTTTCAAATCGGTCAGATGAATTACCGGAATAATGAACTTTCTGCTATTATTGAGGTAATTATATTTTTTGTTGATAACGACTGTCCTTCCGTCCACGTTGCCTGTTTCAATCCATGCAGCAGCCCTCAAATCATTGGGTTCTGAGTTTACAAGAGATAGAATTTCCTCAGAAACCGGAAGGTCTGCATTACCATTAGAGCGTTTTTTGTACCGGTCCAGCAGTTCTGTATTGATATCTTCACGGCTATACAATCCAAAAATCACTTCTTTTCCAAAAGGCTGGGCATCCGTTCCCCAGGTTGAAATTCTTTTTTCGAGGTCCATTTCAAGGTCATTTCCCTGATGCTGAATTACTTCATCCAGCAACGGAAGACAACCGGCGGTATTATTCATCTGAAAAAGTACCCTTGCTTTATAGGCTTTTGCTGCCCAGACATCGGCATACCATTTGGGTACGTTGTAATTCCCCCCTAAAGCAGAGATTGCTTCGTCAAGGTCTTTCAGTACCTGAGTATATACTTCCTGAGTGGTATTTCTGAGTCCTCTGTCCTGGCTTGGCTCTAATCTGAGGGGAATTCCGGATTGTGTTTCATTTTCTCTTCCGCTTCCGTAAGGCTGCCCAAACAGGCGTACCACTTCAAAGTGCCCTACGGCTCTCCAGAATTTGCATTGACCTTCGAACCATTTTTTATCCTGCTCTGTAAGTCCGGGAACGGATTCCAGATTTGCAAGGATGGTATTGGCACGATAAATTACGATATAAGGGTCTTGCCAGACTTCCCCGCAGGCAGGGATAAAAATAGAAGTTCTGTGATTATAGAAGGAGCCCCAGTCGGTTGTAAACAGGGTTCCATCCAGGTCATCGGCCATCATATCGGCAAGATACCAGGTTCTTCCTCCGAAATAATTACCGGAGCGGGCTGCGTCATACGAACTGTTGAGCAGCTTCATGAGACTATCCTTATTCTTCAATGCGTCTTCTTCGAGAATTACGCCTTCCGGCTTCAACTCCAGAAAGTCTTTACAGGAAGTAAATGCCACTCCTGTGAGAAGAAATAATAAAAAGATATAATTTGATATTTTTTTCATTTTTTTCTAAATAAGATTAATTAAAGTCCGACATTAATACCGACACTGAAAGAACGCTGCTGAGGTGCAGTAAGATAAGTAACCCCGACAGACATGTTTCTGTCCTGAGGGTTTTCAAAATCCCTTGCAATCTCAGGGTCAAGCCCCGGATAGTTCGTAAGGGTAAGCAGGTTGGTAGCAATCGCATAGAAACGAAGGGATTTGATTTTTGAGGAAGAAGGCAATGTGTGTGTGTAACCTACGGTAAGGTTTTTCAGACGTGCATAGGATGCGTCATATAACCATAAAGTAGAGTTGTACTGCCATTCAGAAGACAATCCGTACATTCCGGGATCCATGGTAAGGCGCGGATAAGTAGCAACATCTCCGGGTTTTCTCCATCTGTCAAAAATCTCTGTACGCATATTCCAGTCTGTTACTACTCCAATCTGACGTTTTACGGAATTATCGTACAGGTCTCCGCCGATAGAGTAAGCAATCAGTGCATTAACATCAAATTTACCAAAAGTGAACGTATTACTGAATCCTCCTACTGCGTCAGGCAATACTTTGCCTACTACGATACGGTGAGATTCAGACCACTGTTTGGTGGGATTTCCCAGTGTATCGAGATAAATGGGTCTTCCGTCCACAGGGTCAACTCCTCCCCAGACTACTCTGAAGTGAGTACCAATGGGGTGTCCTACAAGAATACGGGTATCGTTGGTTCCTCCGGATAAAGCGTCCGGAGAAGCTCCGCCAATGTCGAGTACTTTGTTGATATTTCTGGCAATATTAAAGTTCGTTGTCCATTTGAAATTTTTAGTATCAACGGGAGTAGCAGTTACATTAAACTCCAACCCTCTGTTCATGATAGAACCAATGTTCTGATAGTAGGTACCAAACCCTGTGGAGGACTGAACTACACCGTTAATCAACAGGTCTGTGGTTTTTTTATCATAAAATTCCAGTCCGAACTGAACGCGGTCATTCCACATTCCCACTTCAATTCCTCCGTCTAATGTACGGGTTTTTTCCCATCTCAGGTCAGGGTTGGAAAGCTGAGTAGGGAAAATGATGGCATTGTCATTATAAGAGATATTGGAATTCTGGAAATAACCAAAACGCTGATAGTTGGGAATATTGGCATTTCCGGTGTATCCCCAGCTTGCTTTCAGTTTCAGGAAGTTCAGAACGCTGTTGTCTTTCAGGAAATTTTCTTCGGAAATAACCCATGCAACTCCTACCGTAGGAAAAGTACCCCAGCGATAATTGGAACCGAAACGGGAAGAAGCATCCCGGCGAATGGTAGCCTGTAAGAAGTATTTATCCTTGAAGGCATAGTTTAAACGGGAGAAATAACTGAGGAATGACCATGCCTGAACCGGGGCTTTGTAGGTAGAAGTAGTATCAATGACTAAATCACCAATCGCATTGGGTCTTTGATAAATATGTCTGTCGGCATTGTCAATACTAAGGGAATTATAACGGGAAACCGATTTTTGGGCTTCTGATCCTCCCAATATATATAATGTATGATTTTCACCAAGGTCAAAGTTGTACTGAGCCGTAATGTTTGCGCTTCTGTTGTTGGTAATTACGCGGGAACGGCTGGCTCTTGCGATATGATTGGACTGATCATAGACTGTATCTTCATAGATATTGTCGTCCCAGTTCATAAAATCATAATTTCCGGTAGCCCTGATTTCAAGGTTTCTGACAGGGGTAAGGGAAAGCACCGCATTATTGATGGAGCGCCATTCTACCGTACGCCATTTTCTGTGATTCCTGCGGAAGTAAGGATCATCTCCGCCAAGGTAGCCATCAGCAGGATAAATATTCAGAAGAGTGGAATTGGCTGCACCAAATCCCCCTGCGTCCCAGGCCTGAGACACCCGGTTGTTTAACCCCTGTGCGAGGGAGGTATTCACAGTAGCTTTTATCCATTTGGCTACGTTCCAGTCCAGGTTATACCGGCCGCTGTATCTTTGGAAACTGTTTCCTTTCAGGTAACTTTCGTCATTCAGATAGCCGGCTCCCAGATATGAGCTAAACTTTTTGTTTCCCTGCTTCATTCCCATTGTATATTCCTGCTTCACACCCGTACCTACGGTCATACCAACCCAGTCAGTATTGGTTTTGAGTGCGTCTTCCCAGGTAATATTTCTGGGCAAAGGAGCTCTTCCCACATTTCCGTCGTTTTCCCAGGCTTCCTGACGAAGCTGAAGCCACTCCTGATTGTTGGTAAATTTATGCAGTCTGGTAGGGGTAGATGCTCCTACTCTTGCGGAAAAATCAAACTGAGGTTTTCCGGATTGTCCTTTTTTGGTGGTGATAAGAATTACTCCGTTTGCACCACGGGAACCATAAATCCCTGCGGCGGCGGCATCTTTTAAGACTTCAATGGACTCTATATCATTGGGATTAATACTGTTCAGGGGATTGTTATTTTGCCCTCCCCTGTTGGCAGAAGCGCCACTGGGAAAAATATCCTGTGTAATGGGAATTCCATCTACTACATACAGCGGGTCGCCACTTGCAGATATAGAATTTATCCCGCGGATACGGATTACCGCTCCTGAACCCGCAGCACCGGAACTCTGTACAACCTGTACACCGGGGGCTTTCCCCTGAAGGTTCACTTCAAAACTGTTTCCTACATTGTCATTCACATTTTTGACTTTGGCAATCGAACTGGTCAGGTCTCTTTTGCGCATAGTTCCATAGCCTACAATCACTACTTCGTTGGAGGTCGAAACTTCTTCCTGAAGCGTCACCTCAACGGTAGTTTCACCATTGCCTACAGTAACTGACTGAGTATAATCAGTATAACCAAAATAGTTTACTGTAAGGGTATATTCCCCGGCAGGAATTCCTTCTACCCGGAAATTTCCACCATCATCGGAGTAAGCCCCGTAATCCAGCCCCACCATTACGGTTGCACCGGACATAGGTTCTCCCTTTTCATTTTTCACTGTTCCTTTTACTACTCCCTGAGCATAAGAAAAAACAAAAGGAATAATAAGAAAACACAGAAGAAATAAATAATTTAACCGTAGTTTTTGATTCATAAAATCCTCAATTTGTTAAACAATTATTAACCAATTTTAAACGGGCGCAAATTATTAAACTTTTATGAAAACAAAAAAAAAAATCTCTTCAATCTGTTAATTTTTAATATTTTTTTTGTTTTTTTAATCAATTTATTCTATAAAACATCAAAAATATAATAATTTCTAATTTATCAAAGGGATGTATCTCTGTTAGGGGATAAAAACAGAATAGTTAAAACATTGTGTTACATTACTTTCCGTATAACCGGGCTTGTTTAATATATATTTTCCGGGTTCTTTCTTCCAGTTTAAATTCTATATCCAATGCGAAACTGTCGTAGTCTGTAGCATTGATTCCAAGCGGGGTGAAATAAAAATGTTTTTTCACTGCGGTGATAATGTCGGCAAGTTGAAAGATTTCTTCCTGAGTCATGACGGGTTTTCCCTGAGTAAGATTGGATTTTGAGATATATTCTACGATTTCTTCCTCTCTTCCATTTATTCCGTAAGTAAAATGTATCAAAAACTGATCGCAGGTGATGGAATCATTTTCGGGTAAAACTACGCTGGTTTCGCCCTCCTGCGCATTTACCGTAAAGGAAGGATAATCTTTCCGGTACAGGTTTTTGGTGACAACCACACCGTTTACGGCTTCATCCCCAAAGGCCCTGTGAACCAGAATTCCCATTGCAATGGTGGAATGGTCTATTTTGTAAAATTCTCTCTCTTCAAAGGCCCTGATGTTCCACAAACTTGCATACACTTTTTTGATGGCTTCATCCACGGGCTTGTCTTTGTCACCGGGTATTCCGGTTTTGGAGGTATAAAGCCCGGCTCCGTTGAATCCGGGAATATCTTCGGCATTGGTAGAGGAGCGAAACCGGTATGCTTCAAAGGGCAAAGCAGAACTCCGGATTTTTTTTTCGGTCATTTTCACGAGCTCCGGACTCAAAGGGGCATTTTTAATTGCTTTTTGAAGTTTTTTAAGCCTTTTCTCTAAAGAATCCCGGTTGGATAACAGCATATTATCGTTGAGGATTTCGTCTATCAGCGGCTGAATTCCGTTTTGGGCGATGTGTTGCTGATAGAAATAAAAAGGGATGATAAATCCGCCTTCGGGTATTGTCAGGGGGGTCTTTTTGCTGGTTTTTACTTTGGCTAATTCTGCGAAATTTGCGGCTTTTCCTCCTACTTTGTTGATGTCTTTGCAACCGGTTTCTTCGAGGGTCATCAGTCTTTTGACGGAGTAATCCGGTTTGAAGCGGGTGGGTTTTTGTACAGATTTTTGTTTCTCCCAGAATTTTACTGCAAGCAGACTGTCAGCGGTACGAAGGATGAGGGAATCCCGGTTAACGGAATAATACACCAACTTCCCCAGATACTGATCTATTTTGGGATTGTCAAATGCGTTTTTCCATGCGGCATTGGGAGTTCCCCGGTTTGCAGAAAGGATATTGATGTGGCATAAAGGTGTCTGAAAACAACTGGTAATGATTCCCTGACAAATCGGAAATTCGTTGGGAAGGCCATTGGTGATGATGATGTCATTCGGAGAGAAAAGGGTTTTAGGAAAGTCTTTTACGTCCACTTTTCTGAGATATCCGTAACTGTAAGTCAGATTCAGGGGTTGATATACCTGATTTTTATAGAGGCTGTCCACTGAAAGGACGGGCAGGTTCAGCTTACTGATTTTTTCATTCATCAAATCTGAATTATTGAGCAGTTTTAATTTCCCCCCGAAAGCGGTCGTGGCTTTTACTTTTTCAAACAGTTCTTTTATTCTTTCGGGTGAGACTTTGTCATCGGCAAAAAACTCCAGAGTATAGATATCCGGGCCTTCGTAGTGGTTCAGGTTTGCCAGTATGTATCTCCTCCCCTTTCCTTCTGAGTATTCAATGGTGTTGAATACTGCAAGATTGTTGTATGTTTTGAGATAATCGAAGCAAAATTCGTAATGAAATTTATATTTTACGGAGTGTATGTAGTATATTTTCTTTTTGGCAATCTCATAGACTATTTTTATGGCGGAGACATTGCCGTATTTCTGGGAAAGCGGGGCTCCTTTTAGGATTTCAAAGTCTTTTTTGCAGAGTATTTCGGATAAATAATCTACTTTTCCGCCTTTGTATGCGCAGTTTTGTGCGAAAGCGGATATCGTAATGATGAATAAATATAAGGTTACGGCTTTGATTTTTTTCATTGGAATCAGATATTCTGCTATAAAATTAATCCTTTTTTAGCAAATGATTCTCATTTCCATTTTTTTCCATAGAATTACCGGAAGGTAAAAACGCTTCGGGGGTTTGAAATCCCCGAAGCGCTGGGGGATATATGATATTATTTGTATAAAGGGAAGTTTTTCATGAAAGTGTGTACTTCCTCTTTTATTCCGGCTAATTTTTTTTCATCGTCATGATTCATCAGGGCGGAATCTATCAGTCCGGCGATGGTAATCATGTCGGCTTCTTTACAGCCTCTTGTAGTCATAGCCGGGGTTCCTATTCTTACACCGCTTGTAATCATCGGGCTTTGGGTGTCGTAGGGAACCATATTTTTATTTACGGTTATTTCTACTTTTCCGAGGGTTTCTTCGGCCAGTTTTCCGGTCAGGTTTTTGGAGCGTAAGTCTATGGAGAACAAATGATTGTCTGTGCCACCGGAAACGACCCCGTATCCTTTGGAAAGAAGGGTTGCGGCCAGTATCTGAGTATTTTTCTGAATCTGAATGCAGTATTCTTTGAATTCGGGTTGCAGGGCTTCTCCGAAAGCTACGCCTTTGGCTGCAATTGTATGCATCAGCGGGCCTCCCTGTGTACCGGGGAATACGCCTCCGTCCAGAACAGAGCTCATTTTCCTGAGTTTGTCTTTGAATTTGAGTCCCATAGGATTGTCGAAGTCTTTGCCCATGAGTATCATTCCTCCCCGGGGGCCTCTGAGGGTTTTGTGGGTGGTGGTGGTAACGATATGACAATGTTCCATGGGGTTGTTGAGCAGGCCGGTTGCTATCAGTCCTGCCGGATGTGAGATGTCTGCCAGTAATATTGCACCTACTTCGTCAGCTATTTCCCGGAATGCTTTATAGTCCCAGTCACGGGAGTAATTGCTTGCTCCTGCGATAATCATTTTGGGGTTTTCGCGGCGGGCTACTTCTCTCAGCTGATTGTAATCGATGATATTTTCTTCTTTTGTGACTCCGTAAAAGGTAGGGCGATATAGTTTTCCGGAGAAGTTTACAGGCGAGCCATGTGTAAGGTGTCCGCCGTGCGAAAGGTCAAATCCTAAAATCGTATCTCCTGCTTTCAGACAGGCCAGCATTACTGCGGCATTTGCCTGTGCACCGGAATGAGGTTGTACGTTTACCCATTCTGCCCCAAATAGTTTTTTGGCTCTGCTTCGGGTTTCTTCTTCTGCTTCATCTACAAACTGACAACCTCCGTAATAACGTTTACCGGGATAGCCTTCTGCATATTTATTGGTCAGGCAACTTCCTGCTGCAAGCATTACATTTTTACTCACAAAGTTTTCAGAAGCAATCAATTCAATGCCTTCTTCCTGACGGTGTAACTCTTTTTCGATGATATCAAAGATTATATCTCTATTTGCCATAAACTGAAATTATTAAATTCGCCGCAAAGATATGGATTGTAAACTGAATGCCAAAGTTATTTTTTACTGAAGGGTTGTCATTGGGATTTTTTTGTGAAGGGGGTATATTCAGGATTGGTGAGCTGTAATGAAGGCCGGAGACCCGTTTTATTATTTTCGGAAAGTGACACCTTGCTTAACATCTAACGAAATAGGGTAATTGTGGTTCATTTCCTGCATTATTTAGCCTGTTTTTTTCTTTCTGCATGAAAATGAATGAAAAACGGTTGCGATTATTTGAATTTCACAGTCGATTTCCTGAGCAATCGACCCGATTTCCTGAACAATCGATGCGATTTCTTGAGTCATCGACTCGATTTCTTGAACAATCGATGCGATTTCTTGAACGTTCGACGCGATTTCTTGAGCGTTCGACCCGATTTCCTGAACAATCGATGCGATTTCTTGAACGTTCGATGCGATTTCTTGAACGTTCGACGCGATTTCTTGAACAATCGATGCGAATTCTTGAGCGGTCGAAGCGATTTCTTGAGCGGTCGGTGAGACGTTTCGTGAAACGTCTTTACAAGGGGCGTGGGAGACGTTTCGTGAAGCGTTTACGGAGGGGGGTATTTTCGTACTATCATAATTTCCTGGTTTGAAAACTCCTTATTGAGCGGT
>JAIBAH010000140.1 GCA_019695295.1 Bacteroidia bacterium
CAAAACGACAACTCCTTCAGTAACCACTCCGGCCAAAACGACAACTCCTTCAGTAACCACTCCGGCCAAAACGACAACTCCTTCAGTAACCACTCCGGCTAAAACGACAACTCCTTCAGTAACCACTCCGGCTAAAACGACAACTCCTCCGATAACTACACCGGCTAAAACAACAACTCCTCCGGTAACTACACCGGCTAAAACAACAACTTCTCCGGTAACTACACCGGCTAAAACAACAACTCCTCCGGTAACTACACCGGAAGGAACTATGTGTAAGCATTGTCAGGGGTCTGGAAAATATTCCGGATATGAGAAATGTAAAGCCGCAGGCTGTAAGTCCGGATATGTCAACTGTACTCATTGTAAAGGTACATTATCTGTGACCAATCCCAAAACCGGTGAAAAAGAGTTTTGTACCAAAGGTCGTAAAGTGAATGCTGAAATCCTTCACGGACATGAATGTGGAACCTGCAAGGGCTCAAGCCTGATAAAAGGTGCTCCTTCCTCCTGTATTTTTTGCAATGGAACCGGAAAAAGTTTGAAGTAGCAAGAATTTGAAGTAATTTTGTCCCCAGAATTATCACAGACAGTTTTTATGACAGGCGGGACATTCAAAATATATATTTGGGCAGGGTTTTTATTGCTGATTGCAGGGTGCAATTTCGAAACACAGACACAAAAAGAATCCTATAAAAGCGTAGTAAATTCCAAACAGGATTTGGCATTTAACCGATATAAGGATTATCTTCTCTCTACTTGCAGCAGTAAACCGATAGAAGGATGTGAGTTTGAGTACAGTCCGGATAATACCCGCTTCTTTTTGATTTCTGCACCGGGAGAGGATACGTGTTTTGTGGCTGAGTCTTCTATACAATGCGGTTGTCCGGGAGGTTCTTGCGGAAATGATATTCAGGTAGTCAAAAAAGAAAAAAAGGTATTCCGTGTTTTACTTACATTGTGTGGATATACCGTCGAGCCTGAAGATACAATTACAACCACATACCGTTCTTTTTCGTACAATCTCAGGGGCTATAATAGCAAGCAGCTGAAAGTGAGGGTAAGATACAGTCCGCAGGGATTCCGGTACGATACGCTGGAAAAAGGGGGGATTTCATTTTCAATGCTGAAAAGCCTTCTCAAAGATAATCCTGAATGTTTGCCTGATCTGGATTGTCCTCTGGCTGACAGGATTGTTCTGGATAGTTTAAAAACAGACGAAAAGGGGGGCTTTCTTTGGAAAGTACAATTAAAACCAGAAGATGGTACCGAAAAAATTTATTTACTTAGTCAGGAAGGGGATTACCGGATTCTGAATAAATTTGAATCAGTTTATTCCGTAGATACACTTCCGGAAATCAGTAATGGTTACTTTAATCTCCGTACCGAAACACTTTTTAAAATACAAACCTGGGCGTGGAATGGGAAAAAATATATACTGAAAGAAGAAATGCCTGTCAAGGATTAATCCGCAGGTTATTGGATGCATGCTGTCTTGTGCTTCTCTTTTCAGGAGGATTTTCCGGCAATCCGCTTTATGGGCAACAGCAAACCGAAAAGCAAACAAGGACTTATAATGTTTATGGAAAACAAAGCAGGGAAAATCCCGGTGTAATCTGTCCTTACGATACAATTTACCTGTCTGTTATTCTGGAGGATTCTTCCATGATGGAGGTTTATTACAGATGGGAATTAAGCAGGGACGGCGGCCTCAACTGGACAAAACTGCCCAATGCTGAAATGAGCTACCTGATTTACCCCAATCCACAGGAAGGTGTACAGTTCCGCTGCAAATCTTCCAATGATTTACAATGTATTGAAGACGCTCAATGTGAAGGAGAGATTTCGCTCTTTAAGCCGGTCATTTCCCCTTTGCCTAAATATCGTTATGAGGTTTTTCCGGCTTCATGCGGTAAAAATAATGGAAAAATTACTTTAGTCCCTTTTCATTCTTCTGAAGCTCCTTTCCGGGTTATCTGGAATCAGCAGATTACAACGACAGACCTGACTGCGGCAAGGCCGGGAAAACATTTTTTACAGGTAATCAGTGATAAAGGATGTGTTGTAAACGAATCCATTACGATACCGGAGTCCGGGAGTAAAGCTCCCGAGATATTGATTGAGCTGAACAATGCTACCTGCGGGCTACAAAACGGGAGTGTAAGAGTCAGTCCGGTGAGCCCTTCTGCTGTGTATGAATATGAATGGAGCAGCGGGGAAACATCGGCTTTTCTGGATAGCCTTCATATCGGAAAATATGGATTGAAAATAAAAGATGTGTCCGGCTGCGAAAAAGATACACTCATTACCATCTCTAATGTAACTTCTCCTTTTTTTGTCAGGGAAACCCATAAAGACGCTTCCTGCGGATTGCCAAACGGTAGTGTTGCCGTTCATGCAACCGGAACGGGAAAGCCCTTTCGCTTTGAATGGAGTACGGGAGATACTACGCCTGCGGTGAAATCGCTTTCTCCGGGGTTTTACAATGTATCGGTTTATGATAAATCCGGTTGCCGGGAGGAACTCAATGGTATTCAGATAAAGGATAAGCCTGCATTTCAGCTGGGATTTGAAACGGTTTCTCCTACCTGCTACGGCGGATACAACGGAAAGGCCAGAATTATTTTACCCGGAAATCCCGCCAATTATGCGGTTCTCTGGAATAATGAGTCCACTTCCGTTTCGCTTGACGGGCTTGCATCCGGTGAGTATCATGTGAAAGTAAAAGAAATTAGTTCGGAATGTGTAGTTTCGGGCATTGTCATGCTGGACGAGCCGCCTCCGGTTCTTGTAGAGACTTCCACGACAATCGACAAGGGAGCAGCAGAAATTGAGGTATTTGTAGGGAATGGCAGGCCGCCCTTTCTGTTTCAGTTAAACGAAAAACTACAGGATTCTTCGTTGTTTGTGAATATTACCGAAGAAGTCGCCCTGATTACGGTAACAGATAATGACGGATGTACTGCAAGAGATACGGTTTTGGTTGTTTTTCCTACCCCGGCTGAGCCTGCAAGCCTTCCTTCTATTCATTATAAAAATGATATTGTAGAAACCATTTATTTTGCACCCAATACGATTACGCCCAATAACGACAAGCAGAACGACGCTTTTTTTATTGATTCTCCCGATTTGAATGACGCAATGATAGAAATTTATGATAAAACCGGCAGGAAGATTTTTTCTGATTATATGTCTCAGTCTGTTTTTGTAGGAAGTGCAGAAAGCGTAATCTGTCTGGAAGGATTGTATTATTATACCGCAAGACTGGAATATAATAATGGGGAAATCAGAAATATCAAAGGGAGTTTTAAGCTGATTCGGGAGTAATAATGGCTGAAGTCATGAGACTTCGGTTTATAAATTCCGTTAGGTGACGCTACGCTTAACCCCTAACGAAACGGGGTTCCCTTTTATGGCAACCCCGTTTTTGTATTTTTTCTACGGTAAAAACAACTATTACTCCCTGACTACCTGCATGATTGTTACTTTCTGAAGAGAGCCATTCTGGAGGCGGCAATAGTAATTTCCGGGAATTAATTCATTGGCATTAAAGGTAACTTCATATTTTCCGGCAGCATATTTTGCGTCCACAGGGGTCGCGATAGTTCTGCCCAGTGCATCCATAATCTGAACAGACGTATGTCCTCCCAGTGTTTCAAACCGAATGGTGGTTTTTTGTGAAAATGGATTCGGGTAATTGCTGACCGAAATTA
Source organism: Bacteroidia bacterium (assembly GCA_019695295.1). Classification (GTDB taxonomy): domain Bacteria; phylum Bacteroidota; class Bacteroidia; order J057; family J057; genus JAAFHL01. Next base: position 3,714 of record JAIBAH010000140.1, read on the forward strand.
AATCCTGCTTTTGAATGATATCTCCTATACTCACTCCCGTACAATCCGCATTGACCACGGGAAGGGGCTGGAAGTTATTGAGAAGGATTGAGTCCAGATCCGGTTGAGGTACACAGAACCAATCCTTGAGTACGGAGGCATATACGGAGCGGAAGTCGTACTGCATCGGGAGATTGTCATTCACGGTAGTGGTAGCCGGAATCACCGGATTGCTGCCAAGAATTCCTCCCTGAACTTTTGATCCGAATAAAAAGAGCGGTCCCGCTGCTCCGTGGTCTGTACCCAAACTTTCATTGGACTGAATTCTTCTTCCAAATTCAGAGAAGGTCATTCCCATAACCCTGTCCTGAATCTGAAGGTATTCCATGTCCATTTGAAAAGCATAAATCGCGTCAGAGAGGTTTTTTAACAGGGTAGCGTGAGTGCCTGCAGAAACAGTTGTCCCATCCACCTGAGAAGCATGCGTATCGAATCCCCCGATTCCTACAAGGTAAACCCGGGTTTTCAGCCCGCCCTTAATGAGTTTGGCTACCGCTTTGAGTGCATCAGCCAGATAATTGGTTCCGGGTGCCGGATAGCCGGAATACTGAGAGGTAACCGAAATATAGGCACTTAAAATTCCCTGGGCGTATTGCTGGGTCTGATTGGCTATGAGACGGATATACGCAAGTTCATTGCCTGCATGTGTATTGGGAACAGGGTCAGGCGTACCGGTAGCCCAGTTATTAAAAACGGAAGGGCTGTTTACGGTCATGACCATATTGGCTGCTGAGCCCTGAAACATCAGTGGCAGATTCATCCCAATCTGAATAGCGAGCGGGTCAGGCATAACGGCATTGGGATAGCCGGAAGGATAACCCGGAAAATCTGTTTCAAGGTATCTTCCTATCCATCCTGAGGTCAGTACCTGATTGCTGTCTGAGGCGGAAGTCCATATATCGGTGGAGCGGAAATGAGAAAAGTTGGGAGAAGGATATCCCACTGACTGGATAATCTGAAGTTTATTCTGATTATATAACTCCTGCATTCCTGTCATCATGGGATGTAAACCCGTTTGGGTGGTGCCATTGAGGCTTAATACCTGATTTTGCGGAATAAGCAGATTGGAGCGGGCGTTGCTCAGGGTACTGTACTGATCGAGGGGAATTACGGTATTGATTCCGTCATTTCCCCCGCTGAGAAAAATACACACAAGCACTCTGTCTGTATCCGTCTGAGCACCCAGAATTGCATTCAGTGCAGGGTTTTCAGCAAAGGCTTTTACCGAAAAGCCCCCCAGAAATGAAGGAAGCAGGGCGGCAGGGACAGTTGTTTTTATAAAATCACGTCTTTTCATTTTCTGAATTTACATTAGAGAGATTAAAATTGATTCAGGATAACTGATACTCGGCAAAAGTCATCATACTTTGATAAAAAGACTTTAGTCTTGTATATACTATATTGTAATACGTCTGATAATTGGGGTCATTGACGGGGGTGAGTGCGTAGTCATTCCATGCATCAATCCAGTAAGTGGGATCCGATTGTCCGGAGAGTAAAATACTTTTCAGAAAATCAATCCCGTTTTGTCCCAGATTAATGCTGTAGAGATATTTAACCGAGTCATGAATAATATCATCCGGGTTTCCGGGATTCGGAAGGGTTTCGGCAAAAGCCACAGGGTCAATTTGCAGCATTATCTGGCTTCCGATATTGGTTCCGTTTATCAGGTTTTCCAGTACTTCTATCCGTTTGGGGAAAGTATCGGAGTTAATCCATAATTCATGAAACATAGGGAGCTGATAATAAGGCATAAATCCTGATACATTGTCAGGCTCTCCTATCCCCATTGCAGCAGAATCTGACTGTTGCCAGAAGTACATCCAGGCTTTATATTGTTTGGTAATATCCGAGTTGTCCGGAAGATTGATATTGAACTCTCTGCTCATTCCTACATAGTAGTCCAGCGGATTTTTTATAATACACCCTATTTGCATTGTGTCATAAAAATGCTCGCTTTGGAACAGCGTTTCCAGTACGGGCAGGATTTCGTAATTATTGTTTCTGAAAATGGTGGCAAGCGGCTGGATGATATTGGTTTCTATGGTGCTGTCGATTTTGTAATACACAAAGAAATTATAAAGTCTTCTGCAAATATGAAGGGCTACTTCCTGCGTATCAAAAATCATATCCAGCAATGCGTCAAGTTCCAGATTACCTCCATTCGCTCCGCTTTGTCCCTGAATTACCGTATTACTATAAAATGCGGAGAAGGTTTTATTTCCGGTATCGTGTTTTGTGAAGTCAAAATAATAGCTGGCAGGAGCGGTTAAGGGATTAATCCGGTGACCTGTCAGGATTCTTGCTGCTGCTTTTACATCATCTTCGGTAAAGGGGCTTCCGTTATCTTTGCCTACGGTGAACAATTCCTGAAGCTCTCTCGCAAAGTTTTCGTCCGGTGCATTTTTGGAATTGAGGTATCCGTTCAGATACCGTAGCATTGCCGGGTCAAGGGTAATTTGTTTCGTAAAAGTTTTAAAATTACCCAATGCATTTTGTCTCAGTGTATTCTGATAAATATACAAAAGTTCACCGGATATTATTACTTCTCCCTCTACTGCGAAATGATTGTGCCAGAAAAGAATCAGTTTCTCAATAATGCTTCTTTGCTGATTCAGCATATTTCCTACCCACCATGCACGCAGGGAGCCCTTTCGTGCGTTTATAATCAGCGGGCTGGAAAGCGGGATTGCGGCATTGACCCAGGTCTGCCCAAAAGGCACGTCGGGATCCTGTGTTTGTGCGCCATTCCCGTAATCATTCAGGGGAGGGGAGGGGACAGGAGAGGCCGTGAGCAATTCGGTTACGGCTTCTGTCATTGTTTTGGTTAAAAAATAGTCAATGTCGGATTTGGTTGCACCAAACATGGTTCTGCGCAGCAGGTGCTTTACCTGTTCAATTCCCCATACACCTGAGTAAGGAGTCAGTCCGGAAAGTACTTTATGCGTCCTGAGCGGAGCCTGTACTTTTTGAGGTTTTAATGAAAAAAAAGAACGCCGGTTCATATAAAGAATATTAAAAGTATTTGCATAAGGACTTTATTTGCTGTCGCCTTTCAGGAGAAGGACAACTTTAATAAAAAGAATGCAAAAATCATTCCCGGGTGTTTCCGGAAATGAAAAATGTTTCGCTTTATAAACAAACGATATCCAGAGGAAAAGGTTTAATAAACCCCTGATATAAGTACTTTTCCAGGTATTAAACAAAATGAATAGTTGATACACAGACGTGAACAGACAAATAATGTAAACCCTTGTTTTTGAGCAATTTCATTGACTACCCGCCAAAACAAGAAGTACACTTGTCGTTTTTTGTTTTCTACAATACTGAAATAAACAATCCGGTAAAAGGGATTATCTTTTTTTGAGCATTAAGTGCTGTAACTCTGAAAGCGTTGCTGAGGTGGAATCGTTTGCCGGCGGAATCTGACCTTTTGCAGAAGTAAACTCAATTTCATCATTTTTCATTTTGGTAATCATGGCTATATCTGCTACAGAACCATAAAAAGAAGAGATTCCCCAGAATTTTGCTCTTTCATTATCAATATCAGGAGAAATATACACTACGTTTTCTCCTCCTGAAGAGGTGCCCGCAACAGCACCTACGGAAACCAGATAATCCAGGGGTACAAAATTTGTGACTGAAGAGGGAAATGAAAAAAGGTTAAAACTAACGCCTTCCGGGTCTTTCGCTATTTTGATAATGCCTAAATCTGTTTTCAGACTGTCAGAAATCAGATTTCCCTGACTATCAAATTTCTCTATCCTCATACTTACATTCCAATCACCCACAAAAGGGTCAATGTTTCCAAATTTACGCTCAGCGCAACCATTGAGTATAATTGCTGCGATAAAGAATAAGCCGATATTTTTGAATATTTTCATTGTATTGTTGTATTAAAAATCGAGGTTGCCATAAAGAAGGTTATAAGTGAGCGTAGCAGTAAACTGATGTCCCGACATTGTGCCGTTAATCAGGGGCGAATTGCCTACAAAATAATAATATTCATTATTTATATTAGCGTAGTCTTCGGGGAGATATTGCGTAAATATGTAGTTGGAATATTGATGCTCGTAGCCATCAAGCCGGTCTTTGATTCCCAATAGTTTTTTGGCACTACCCGCTTTTCCGGGGGCAATCCAGTTCCAGGCCAAACGCAATGCCAGTCTCTTTCCGATTTTTTGAGTGGCGTGTAACCCGTAGCACATATCCGAGGAATTAACCTTAAAAATACCGTTCAGCCTCATCGGGAGGTAGGATACAAATCCATTTTTATAGACATATCCGGAATACAGTTTGGAACTTGCCTGAACCACACCTGCATCAATTCCCAGCCCCAGGTTTTTTCCGGGTTTTAAAAATTCAAAGAAAAAATGATATTCAAAGCGTTTATCCACCAGTTTTAGTTCGCGTCCTTCCCCGTTGTACATTAGTGAACGAGCGCTAAAAGCTGTGGGAATAGTATAATAAGTAGTAATCCCAAGCCTCAGATTGGGAAAATCATCCTGTGTCCATTCTCCGCCTACTTCAATCCGGGGAGTAAATCCCCCTTTGGGTGCGGTTAATTTTTGGGTGAGAATAGAACCGTTGGTGGTATTGTAACCTTCTATGAAGTTTTCCATACTGACCCATTGATATCGCCAGAAACCGGCTCCTGCTCCAAAATAAAGCGTTGGGTGCGCCTTTGTCTGAGCAAAAAAAGGAGATGTAATCATGAGCAGAATCACTGCAAGAAACAAAGCATTTTTATTCATACATTTTGTTAATTTGAATCTATAATACAAATGTACAAACAAAGTTACAGAAAACTTAATTTTTTGTAGTGAAATTTACAATAAAAAACAAAGAGGTGCCTTATTTTTCCTCCTCTTCCGGGTCTGCGGGGGGAATATTCAGTTCAGAGAGGATTTTTTCCATTTTTTCGACTTCCTGAAGGGAGTTGTCCAGAAAGAAATGCAACGTAGGAATCTGACGAATCTGATGTCTGATTTTAGCGGCCAGTAATTTACGGGTTTCCCAGCTGTTTTTATTTAAAAAAGTAATAACGGATTCTGCGTCATTTTCCGGAAAAACGGATGCATAGATTTTAGCCATTTCAATGTCTTTCGTTACCCTGACTACACTGAGCGTAATCATCCTTCCCATATTCAGATGAGCTTCCCGCTGAAGGATTGTACTTACCTCCACCTGAATTAATTTTGCCACTTTTCTTTGTAAAACCGTTTCTTGCATATAGCTTTGTGAAATTTTTTACAAAAATAAGGTATTTTAGTGAAAAATAATACAAAAAATCTTCATGCGCGCTTATTTTAACATATTGGCTTACGGAAAATCGCATTACCGGTACATTTTATATGCATTCGGTTTTATGCTGATTTATACTTTTTTCAGCGCATTTTCCCTTGTATCCGTAATCCCTTTTCTGGAAATCCTGTTTTCTTCTCCGGGTAGTATGGAGGCTCCTCCTCCGGTAGCGTCTTTTACGGATATTTCGGGGATGAAAGCCAATGGATACTATTTTCTGAATCAATGGGTTCTGTCTGTGTCAGACAAAAATACAGTTCTGATATATTATTGTGTTTTTTTACTGATTTGTATTCTGATTAAAAATACGGGAAGGTATTTTGGGGATTATTTTATGGCTCCTTTTGAGCAGACAATCGTAAGAAATATCCGGACTGAGGTATTCAGGCATCTGACCAGAATGGAGTTGCCTTTTTTTACAGGGACCAAAAAAGGCGGTATCATCAGCCTGATGGTGAGTGATATTCAGGTAATTCAGGAAGCGGTGATAATGACTGTGATGAATCTGATTCGGGAGCCGCTTACGATGCTTGTGTTTTTGTTTGCGATGGTGTTTATTTCCTGGCAAATGACTCTCTTTAGCCTGATTGTACTGCCGGTTACGGGTTTATTTCTGAACTTTATTGCCAAAAAATTAAAAAGAAGGGCTAGGCTCGGACAGGAAGCACTGGGCAATCTGACCGGCATTCTCGATGAGTTTATCTCGGGAATCCGTATCGTAAAGTCTTTTCAGAAAGAATCATACGAACTGGAAAAATTCAATCGTCAGAATGATGAGTATTCCGGTCAGTTTATCGCTTTCCGCAGAAGGGTAGAACTTGCTTCGCCGGTTACGGAGGTAATCAGTGTAATTATTGTATGTGTCATTTTACTGTATGGGGGCAATCTGATCCTGAGTAAAAATCAAATGCTGAAACCGCAGGAGTTTATCGGTTTTATTGCGCTTTTTTCACAGTTTATGCTTCCGATTAAGAATATCTCAACCGGTATATCCAAAATCAATAAAGCCCTGGTTTCCTATCAGCGGATTGAATCCCTGCTTGAAACGGAAAGTACGGTAAAAGAAGCAGATACTGCTGTGGAGATTACGGGTTTTCAAAAGGAAATTACCTTTCGGAATGTTTCTTTCCGCTATAAAGACGAAGTAATCCTTCAGCAAATTAATCTTTCTATTCCTGCGGGCAAAACGGTTGCGGTTGTAGGTCCTTCCGGAGGCGGAAAGTCCACTCTTGTGGATTTGATTCCCCGTTTTTATGATCCTTTTGAAGGAGAAATCTTACTGGATGGGGTGGATATAAAAACAATCAAAACGG
>JAIBAH010000141.1 GCA_019695295.1 Bacteroidia bacterium
ACGAACCGGAACGTCATCGTAACGAACCGGAACGTCATCGTAACGAACCGGAACGTCATCGTAACGAACCGGAACGTCATCGTAACGAACCGGAACGTCATCGTAACGAACCGGAACGTCATCGTAATCAACCGGAACGTCATCGTAATCAACCGGAACGTCATCGTAATCAACCGGAACGTCATTCTCCACTTCCAGATAGCCATTCTCGACTTCCAGATGGCCATTCTCCACTTCCAGATGATCATTCTCGACTTCCAGATGATCATTCTCGACTTCCAGATGATCATTCTCGACTTCCAGATAGACGTTTAAATCAATGCATTCCCCCACAAAAACCCCATGGTAGCCCTTTGCCATGGCAAAGGGCTACCACCACATGGTAAATAGCTACGCTTTTTCCCTTCTCTTCTCCTCAAAATTGGAGAAACCGGATTATCGGCTTAAATTTACCCCCAAAAAAGAAAGTGTATGAAAATTTCTGTTTTAGACTGGCTGATTTTGGGATTAACGGTAATTGGCATTTCGGCATACGGAATGTGGAAGAATCGCCGGAATAAGAATATTCAGGAGTACTTATTAGCAAATCAGTCTCTGTCCTGGTACACCGTCGCTTTTTCAATCATTGCCACACAGGCAAGTGCGATTACCTTTCTTTCCGCTCCCGGACAGGGCTATTTTGACGGAGTAAAATTCATTCAGTTCTATTTTGGGCTACCGTTGGCGATGTTTGTAGTGGCAAAAGTATTTCTGCCCCGGTTTTATGCAGCCAAAGTAATCACCGCCTACGAGATGATAGAACAAACCTTTGACGAAAGAGTGAGAGTGGTAACGGCGGTTTTATTCCTGATACAAAGAGGACTGGCCGCCGGACTTGTGATTTCCGCCCCTTCCATAATTCTGCATGAAGTATTGGGATGGAACTTCCTTTTTACCGTACTCATGATGGGGGGCATTGTTGTGCTTTACACCACCGTCGGAGGAAGTGCAGCAATCAGTCAGACACAGTTTCTACAGATGATGATTATCCTGACAGGGATTGTCCTTGCAGCAGTATGGATAATCTGGAAAATGCCGGCAGAAGCCGGATTCGGAGGGGCATTAAAACTCGCAGGCGTATCCGGAAAAATGAAAGCCGTGGATTTTTCCTTTGACTGGAAAAACAAATACAATGTCTGGTCCGGGCTTATCGGAGGATTTTTTCTGTCCCTTTCTTACTTCGGAGCCGATCAGTCACAGGTAGAACGGTATTTATCCGGCAAATCCGTAGAAGAAAGCAAAAAAGGACTGTATTTTAATGCCCTTTTCAAACTCCCTATGCAATTTTTCATTCTCAGTATCGGGGCTTTGCTTTTTGCTTATTATCAATTTGAAAAACCGCCGGTATTTTTCAAAACGGCAACGATTCAGGCAATGAAACAGCAGGACAACTCCCGCTACATGCTTTTTCAGGAAGCAGAGACCGCCTATTATTCTGCCCATGACCAAAATGCCGCTGCCGCAAAACAATATCTTCTTACCCCTGACGAAACCCATAAACAATCGCTTCTACACACTCAGCAAATCCTCAGTACTAAAAGAGAAACCGCGCTTTCGGTCATTCACGAATTCGACCCCAAAGCAGACGATAAAAACTATCTGTTTTTATACTACGTACTTCACACCCTTCCACACGGAATCATCGGACTGCTCATTGCCATTATTTTTCTGGCTTCCATGTCCACCACAGCCTCGGAAATCAATGCCCTGGCTTCTGTTTCCATTGTGGATATCTACAAAAGATTTTTCAAAAAAGAGGGCTCAGATGCCCACTATGTCAAAGCATCCCGGATTATGACCGTACTTTGGGCTGTACTTGCCGTAGGTTTCGCGCTTTCGCTTCAGAGTACCTCTACCCTGATTGAAGCCATCAATCAAATCGGTTCATTATTTTATGGGGTAATTCTGGGGATTTTCCTCCTGGTCTTTTATGCTAAACACCTTCGTCCGGGAGCCGTGCTCTGGGCTACGATTCTTGCAGAAGCCGGCGTACTTGCCCTGCACTTTTCAGACATCGTTTCCTATCTTTGGTACACCGTTTTCGGATGTCTTGGGGTTATAGCGATTGCTTTTCTGCTGCATTATTCAGGGGAAAAATTCAGGTTAAAATAAAATTTCCCTGAAATACATTTGTACAGGAATGGCTACAATCTCCTTTCATTGATCCGGCGGAGGAATCACATCCGTTTTTCTTTTCGGATAAGGAGGAAGCGAAGCCGGAGGGGTATTATTCGCCCGCCAGAAATCAACGATTTCCTTACTGTCATACAGGCCGGTACCCAACAACTCCTTAACCATTTTTACTGCCTGTAAAATGGAAGCATTATCAATCAGTTCCTGAATTTCCCTGGTTTGTTCGGGGGTAAATAGCATTAGTATTTCTGTCTTTACTGCAAAGATAGAAAATTTACCCCAAACCTCAAAATATTATCCAGACTATTCCAGTGCGAGGTTCAGTACTTCCATCATTTCCGTGACATACACAAAAGTAAGATTCTGAATATTGTCTTCCTTGATTTCTTTTACATCCTTCTCATTCTGAGCGGAAAGAATAATCGTTTTAATCCCGGCGCGTTCTGCCGCAAGCACTTTCTCCTTCACTCCCCCTACAGGCATAACTTTCCCCCTGAGGGTAATTTCGCCGCTCATTGCCAGAAAAGGTTTTACCTTTCGCTTTGTCATAAGAGAAGCAAGTGTCGTAAGGATAGTAATTCCTGCTGAAGGGCCGTCTTTGGGAATTGCGCCTGCCGGAATATGGAGATGTACATCCCATTCATTGAATAAAGCGGCCGGGATATTCAGCGAGTCATGATTGGCTTTCAGAAAAGTATAAGCCAAAGTGGCCGACTCTTTCATTACATCCCCGAGCTGACCCGTCATAGATAATTTGCCGGTACCTTTGGAAAGAAGCGATTCTATAAATAAAATATCTCCCCCGACCGGAGTCCAGGCAAGCCCAATCGCTACCCCACAGGTATCCGCTTTCTGGTAATTTTCATTTTCATATTTGCGTACGCCTAAAAACTCCGCTATATTTTTTTTAGAAACCTTAAAACTCACCGGCTCATCTGCCATTACAATTTTCCGGGCTGTAACCCTGCATAAAGCCGCGAGTTGCTGAGCCAGTTTTCTGACTCCGGACTCTCTTGTATAGCCGTCAATGATTTCCTCAATTCCATTATCGGCAATTTTCAGGTCATTTTTCGTAAGTCCGTGCTCTTTGAGTGCCTGAGGAATCAGGTGTTTTTTGGCAATCTGTACTTTTTCCGGCAGTGAGTAGCCGTTGATTTCAATGATTTCCAGACGGTCTCTGAGGGCAGGATGAATACTGCCGAGGCTGTTTGCCGTGGCGATAAACATCACATGAGACAGGTCATAGTCCGTTTCCAGATAATGATCCTGAAAAGCGTAATTTTGTTCCGGATCCAGTACTTCCAGCAGGGCAGAAGAAGGGTCTCCCCTGAAATCATTGCCTACTTTATCCAGTTCATCCAGCACAAACACCGGATTTCCCGTTTTGGATTTGCGCATACCCTGAATGATTTTTCCGGGCAAAGCCCCGATATAAGTTCTCCTGTGCCCCCGGATTTCGGCTTCATCCTTCACTCCTCCCAGCGACATTCTGACTATTTCTCTGCCCAAAGCCGTAGCGATAGACTTGGCGAGAGAGGTTTTGCCTACTCCGGGAGGGCCGTAAAAACACAAAATCGGTGCTTTTTTATCGGTTTTCAACTTAAGAACAGCAAGATACTCCAGAATCCTCTCCTTTACATTATCCAGTCCATAGTGTTCATTATCCAGAATTTTCAGGGTTTTATTAAGGTCAAACCGGTCACCGGAATAGGATTGCCAGGGAAGTGCCAGCAGCCATTCAATATAAGACAAAGTCATGGCATAGTCCGGCATCTGAGGCGTAAGGCGGTTTAGCTTGACGAGTTCCTTCTCAAAAGTATTGCGGGCCTGTTCCGGCCATAGTTTATTTTGTGCTTTGACCTTCAGGGATTCCAGTTCGGATTCATACACAGCCTCCCCCAATTCGCCCTGTATCGCCCGGATTTGCTGACGAAGGATATATTCCCGCTGCTGTTTATCGAGGTCATTTTTCACCTTGGACTGAATTTCCTCCGTGAGTTGCAGTACTTTCACTTCATTATCAAGATGGCTGAGTACAAGCTCTGCTTTTTCCTTTAAATCATTGAGGGCTAATATTTCCTGTTTGGCACCTACTTCCAGATTAAGATTAGAAGCAATAAAATGCGATAACTGCCCGAGAGAATCAATATTTTCCAGCGCAATTTTAGCCTCCTGCGGAAGATGATTGGAAAGGTCTATAATCGCAAAAGCCTCTTTTCTCAGGCTTCTCATAAGTGCTTTAGCCTGTTTTTCATTGGGTGAAAATTCCGGAGACTTCTGAATCTTTGCCCTCAGAAATGATTTTTCTGTATTAAATTCACTTACATCAAAGCGATATCTGCCCTGAATGAAAACCGTTACACTTCCATCCGGCATTTTCAGGAGTTTCAGGATTTTGGCTACGGTGCCGCACGCATACAAATCCGCTTCTCCGGGGTCTTCCACATCCTGATTTTTCTGAGCAATTACCCCGATTTTTTTATGGGGGGAGCGATTGGCTTCTTTTACCGCCCGGATGGATTTTTGACGGCCTACGGTAATCGGAATGACTACACCGGGAAACAAAACGGTATTTTTTACAGGCAGTACTCCCAGCCACTCAGGCTCTGAATGCCCGGAGGTTTCCTGCTCTTCCTCTTCTTCTTCTTCGAATAGTTTTTCGTCCAGTTCCGGATTCGTGTCATTCTCTTCCATAAGGAACTTTAGTAAATCCCTGTTCATTTTATTTTTTTGCCTCATTGTCCAAAAATATGGGTATTTTTTTAAGATAAAAAACAGGTGGTAAACCATCTTTTATCTGTATCAACCGGAAAACTTAAACTCTTAACTGACAAAATGGTTATAAAAATACAAAAAACTTTGCCCCCTTTTGCATGAATCCCTTCCAAATAGAAATCAGGAACGGAAAACAATAAAAGTCTGACTCTTTGTTTTTTCTGACCTTCAGTCTGATTCGCCCCGAATTTATCGTATAATAATCGAAAAAACAAAAAAATGATGTGTATGTTTCTGAAATTTATCTAAATTTGCGCCCGATTTAAAAAACTAATTTAAATAAATCTTAAATTATATAATTCCAATAAAGAAGTTATGGCATTGAAGTTGAACGATGTGGTTACGTTTTCCGGAATCCCCGGATTACACAAAGTAGTAAAAGCTGACACTAAAAATGTTCTTATAGAGTCTCTTGAGGCAAATCCCAAAAGACAGCTCGTAAAAGGGAGTATCATGGTATCCAAACTTTCTGATATCAGTATTTATACCGATACCGAAGAGGGAGAATCTCTCGTAAAAATTTTTCAGGCTATCTCCGAAAAATACGGCAAAACGCTTCCGGTTCAGAAAAAAAGTTCCAATCCGGAACTCATGGAGTTTCTGGAAAGTGTGCTCCCGAATTATGACAAAGAAAGAGTATATGCTTCCAATGTGAAGAAAATTGTTCAGTGGTATGAAATCCTGATGGAAAATGAAGTACTGCTGGAAGTAGAAGACACAACGGAGGCTGAGGGGGAAGAAGTAGCCGAAAATAGTGCAGAATAAGCATTTTTAAAGCATTTATAATTGATCATCAAATTTTAGTAAAAAAATATTATGGGTTTTAAAGCCGGAATTGTAGGTCTGCCAAACGTTGGAAAATCCACGCTGTTTAACTCTCTGTCCAACGCAAGAGCAGTCTCGGCCAACTTCCCTTTTTGTACAATCGAGCCGAATATCGGAATGGTACCTGTACCTGATACCCGTCTCGATAAGTTAAAAGAGCTGGTAAAGCCTCAGAATCTGGTACCTGCCGTCGTGAAGATTGTAGATATTGCCGGATTGGTTAAGGGTGCAAGCAAAGGAGAAGGACTGGGAAATAAATTTCTCGCTCATATTCGGGAATGCGAAGCAATCATTCACGTATTGCGCTGCTTTCAGGATGAAAATATCATACATGTCGAAAATACCATTGACCCTATCCGGGATAAGGAAATCATTGATACTGAACTTCAGTTGAAGGACATGGAGTCTCTGGAGAAAAAACTCGAAGGTGCCCGCAAGATGTCAAAAGGCGGAAATAAAGACGCGCTTCGTCAGGCAGAAATCATCGAAAAATTCATTGACTTCGTCGGACAGGGAAAAAATCTGCGGATGATGGACGCAACGGAGGAAGAATGGGAAGTGATTGCAGATGTGGGAGCGATGACCGCAAAGCCGGTTTTGTATGTCTGTAATGTGGACCAGGACAGCCTGATTTCAGAAAATGATTTTGTAAAAAGGGTAAGGGAAGAAGTAAAGAAAGAAAATGCAAGGGTAATCGTTATCTCTGCACTTTTTGAGGAAGAACTCGCTGAGTTTGAAGACCCCGAAGAAAAAATGCTCTTTCTCGAAAGCTACGGACTGAAAGAACCCGGACTTGCACAGGTAATCCGTCAGGCCTATGACCTGCTGAACCTTCAGACTTATTTTACCGCAGGCGTAAAAGAAGTAAGGGCATGGACTATTCATAAAAACACCAAAGCCCCTCAGGCTGCCGGAATCATTCATTCTGATTTTGAACGGGGATTTATCCGGGCGGAGGTCATTAAATTTGAGGAGTTTGTAAAATACAAGTCAGAAGCGGCGGTAAAAGAAGCCGGTAAAATGTCAGTAGAAGGAAAAGAATACGTAGTACAGGACGGAGATATCATGCACTTCCGTTTTAATGTATAAACAATCAATATCACCTGAACAGAAACGGACTCCCCACAAAAGGAGTTCGTTCTTTTTTTGAGCGAAAATTGCTTCTCTGAAGATTTTTTCGTAATTATGTCCGCTTTTGTATGGAAAAATTCAAAGAAAAGCACCTTAATCCGGTAAGACTTTCTGCTTCTTAAGTTTTTCATACAAACTGTTAATTTCTCTTTTCAAACATAAATTCTATAAATCATGAAAAAAACAATTTTCTTATCCGTTCTCAGTCTTTTCCTTGGCTATTCTTCCGTTACCGGACAGGCAGAGGGCAATTTCAAGTCCCGTTCGGCAGCCCCTGCGGTTCAGCAAATGGAGCAAATGGATATTCAGCAAAGAATAAACAATGCCCCCGGTAGTGGCAGCTATAATGTGAACCCGAACAACGATTACTACAACAAGCCTTATCAGGCAGGAATGCAGTTTCCCGGTGAAAATGTTATCATCCTGAATGTAAATGCCTTGTCCAATCACAAAGCCAAAGAATATGTAGCGATTTTTAATGTAACTCAGGCCGGCTCCACTGCCGAAGAAGCAGACCGGCTGCTGAATGAAAAAGTAAATAACTTTATCACCGGTGCCAATACCTTAACCCTTTCAAGGGAAAATATCTATGTGGATATGGTTTCCTTTTTACCAAGATATGAATACGTGGCTTCCAAAAAAGTATTTTCCAAAAAAACCTTTACGGAAGTACCCAAAGGGTTTATTCTTCAGAAAAACATTCATGTGAAATTTACCAATCCGGAAATGCTTGACAAGTTGATTACCATCGCAGCAAAAAATGAAATTTATGAAGTGGTAAAGGTGGATTATACGGTCGAGAATCCGGAAAAAATCTATCAGGAATTAAGAAATAAAGCGATGGATTATCTCAATCAGGAGATTCAGTCCTATAAAAAAATAGGGATTGTACTCGACAGTGCCTATAAAGTAGCTACTGAAAACACCTGGGCGATTTATCCCGCAAACCGATATACGAGTTATCAGGCATTTTCAAGTGTCTCTATGGATGCCGTAAGGGGAGCCCAAATCATGGAAGCAGAAAAAACCACCACTTCTTTTTATAATGCAATCCCGCCGGATGCCTATGATATCGTAATGAATCCCACAATTCTTGAGCCTGAAGTGCAGTATTCCTACAGCCTCAAAGTGAAGTTTACCATGAAGGAAAGAATCGTTCCTACCAATACCAAAACGACTACTCAAAAAGAATTTATTCTTGTAACGCCTACAGGGGAAGTAAAAACCCTGAAAGTGGATAAAGCGGAATAAGACTTTTTCCTCTCAGAGAGGGACAATTCTTCCTTTAACAGACCGGTCAAAGCAAAAAAGTGCTTTGGCCGGTTTTTTTTGTTCCCCTCTTGACTTTTTCAAAATAATATCGTATCATTGCAGGGATTTATCATTTTTTAAAAACCAGGTATATGAAAAACAAAGGATTTATCTCCCCGCATTTTGGGGATGTTTGTTTGGATTTTGGTCTTGGTTTTTACGCTAAATTTTAGTGATATGAAAGGGCAAAGTTGTGGTATTGGGTCGTATTTTCAGTAGGATATTATACACTGGGGAACTCATAAACCTCCTGAGTTTTTTTATTAAAAATATGAAAAAAATAATTCTCATAATAATCGTTTTAGATTGCCATTTCTTGTTTTCACAGGTTGAAATAGACAAAAAACGAGATAATATATGGTGCTTTGGCTACGCTTACTCACCTCCTTTATTTGGTAGGAGTATTGTTGATTTTAGTAATGATACGGCAGTAGTATCGTATTTAAACAACCCTAACATTATTCGATTAGATGCCACCAACGCCTCTATCTCCGACACAACAGGCAATCTCTTATTCTATACAAATGGCATTAAAGTCATCAACAAAACCCATGAGTTAATGGAAAACGGGGATAGCTTGACGTATGGACATTATAGTTTTGAGCATTGGTATCCGAATTATGGGTATAATACAATACAGGGAGCAATGATATTACCTGTACCGGAGAGCAAAGATTTATATTATGTGTTTTATAGCGGTTGGGATATAGCTCCATCTTTACCGGAGCAGATTATCTGCCCCTCTGTCCTATACGCCACGGTTGATATGAGTAAAAACGGGGGGTTAGGGAAGGTGATACGAAAAGACCAAGTGCTGATAAATGACACAATCGGTATTCCCAATGTAGCCGCTTGCCGTCATGCCAATGGACGGGATTGGTGGTTATTATTCAAGGGTTTCAGAAAACATCGCTTTCATCGGGTATTACTTACCCCAGATGGGTTTATTATGGAATCATCTTTAGATTTTGGGGGTAATCGAATGGATATGTGGAGTCAAACGGTTTTTAGCCCAGATGGGAAGTTGTTTATTCAGGGAGGGTTAGAAGCCGGTACCATGCAATCGCCCTTTCACCTGCACTTATACGATTTTGACAGATGTACAGGCATTCTGTCCAATTACCGACATATTCAAGACAACGAACCGTATCTTTATACGGGATGTGCTGTGTCGCCTAATTCGAGGTACTTGTATTATTCTTCTCAGTCAAACAAAGTATATCAATTAGACCTACAAGCGATAGATGTAATAGGCAGTAGGCAGTTGGTGGCAGTAATGGATACGGCTTATGTGGATAGTGTGGCACAGATATATGGTACAGCAGGCTTCTCTACCATGCAACTCGGTCCCGATGATAAAATATACGTAAATGCAGCAAGTCGCAGTCTCCACATCATAGACAGCCCAGATTCTGCAGGGCTTGCTTGTAATATAATCCGTCAGGGTTTGGCATTGCCTGCTATCAATCAACTTTGGTGCATTCCCAACTTCCCTTACTTTCGTCTTGGGGCGGAGGTGGGTACAATCTGCGATAGCCTTACGGTGGGGATTTCCGCTCCCTTCGGCTCCGCCCAGGGAGCAGTGTATCCGAATCCTGCCGATGAGACAGTAATGGTTTCTTTTCCTACACCAGAAAGGGCGGTTTTTATTTTGATGGATTTGCAGGGAAGGGAAATACTACGCCAAGCAATTGAAGAGCAGAAAACGGCTATTGCTGTTGGAAATCTTCCCACAGGTGCGTATTTTTACAAAATAGAAATCAATAACAGAAATGAATATGGGAAATTGTGGATTGTACGGTAGGGGCTTGTGGCTGTGTATTACCGTCACCGGCTTAGGTGCAAACATCACCAACGGCGGCTTCCCGCCCCGAGCCCTGCATATTCAGGACAGTCCGGATGGGATGTATAGTTGCAATAATTTGTTTGACACCCGCTACGGAGCTTTGTTTATGGGGCCGCTGTGTACGAATTCGGACTTTAAGGGGAATTACTTTGAGGGGAATCATACGGGGCTGAGATATACGCCTTCAGCACTCTCCGACCCTCAATCCCTAAAAGGAAATACTTGGAGCGGGAGCTTTACGGTGGGGGCGGAGCATGTGGC
>JAIBAH010000022.1 GCA_019695295.1 Bacteroidia bacterium
CCGCAGGTATTGACTCCCTGACGCGGCTGAGCAGTTTTGGGAATACTGATTTTCTGAAAAAGGTCAAACTGCACGAGGTCTTCACCCGGCTCCGATACGACAAGCGGACTATCCTGACCAAAAACCGGCATAGCCTGATGATACAGCCATTCATTTTCCCGGGAAATATAATAAGGAATCGGGAAAGTTTGTTCCGTATCTCTTTCAAAATGCACCATTCCATACCGGGTACTGATACCCTTAAAAATCGGGTTCTCCTCAAAATCAAATATTTCTTTTACAGAAAAATGAGTACCGTTGATATGATACTTCCGGAAATGATTGTTGGCGCCTTCATTCTGAAATATAGAAAGCGGAATATAGAAAAATGCTTTTCCGCCGGGTTTGAGGTTTTCCTTCAGGGTTTTGGCCAGTACGAGCGTAGCAATATCTATACGGGAGTTGCCCAGCAAAACGTCTTTTGCATTGGGTACGAGTCCGTAATGAGTATAGAGCGGTTTAATCCCGGGTTTATATTCGTCCGGTAAGTCATTGAAATTCAGCCACGGCGGATTTCCTACGAGATAATCTGCCTGTATTTCTTTTTTACAGAAAAAAATATCGGAGTGGATGAAGTTCTCTGCCGGAAAGGATATACCGTAGAGGTTCCGGATTTTGTGATGAAATTTATCAATCCACTGTTTTTCTTTTTCGATAGCAAAAAGCGAGTTCAGCGGAAGCGAAGACAGGCTCATGCCTCTCTGACTGGCAATAGCAAGAAATGCCTCGGGAAAATTACCTTCTCCCGCAGTGGGATCAAGAATTACGGCTCCCTTCATCCACTCCTCAAACAATCCGTATTTCTCAATCACCCAAACAGTCCAGGACAAGGGCGTAAATACTACTCCTATCCCGTTTTTCATGGATGTTTCCTCTGCTAAATTTCTCAAGTCACCGATTTTTTTACAAATTTATAAAAAAAATCCAATATAATAAGAAAACAATTGAGAGGTCTCTTTCAAGAAGGCATTCATTCAGGGGTAAATTTCTGTATAAAAGAGAACTTTCATAGCCTTTAAATCCAATCCAACCCCCGCCTTAAAGTTCAGGATTTTGTTCAAAATCAATAATTTTCTTTCGGACATCCTCCGGAATCGGAAATGTTTTACTCGTTTGATAATCAATCATCACTCCTACACAGGTGATGACTGCAACCAATTCCGGCGTTTCTCCTTTTTCATCCATGATAATATGTTCCATATCAAAACTTTTATTTCCCAGTTTAGCAATGCGTACATAAATAAAAGGATTATCCGTATAAAGCAGGGGCTTTTTAAAAAGGAGTTCTGCTTTTGCCAGGATTAACCCGTGTTTTTGCCAGTCCCACTCCAGTTTTTCGCAGTATTCTGTACGGGCCTGCTCTGCGTAGGTCAGGTAAACAGCATTGTTCACATGTCCAAGCATATCACAATCCGACCATCTCATCCGGACAGTACCCTTAAAATGAAAAGAAGATAAATTCAGTTCCATATTCTCAGTAAAATTATTTAGTACAACTAAATGAGTATGAAAAAGATTGATTCTTTCGTTTTTTCTTCTGAGCCGGAATTTGCATTTTCGGATAAATAAATGTTCTTTTGCAGTGTAAATTACCTTTTAATCCTGAGAGAAAGGCCTTTCCGGGTCTCTTTCAGGGATTCAATATTCAAATGAGTGGTATGAAAAAAACCGATTTATCCAGATTCGAAAATAAGTGGTATCACCCCGGTGCTTCTCCCGTAAAGCGGCTTTTGTGGTATTATACCAATGAAATATTTTTTAAGTCGGCATTTTTCCCGCTTTATGGAATGAAATCCGCTATACTAAGGCTATTCGGGGCAAAAGTTGGGGTGGGAGTCATAATAAAACCCTGTGTGAATATCAAATCTCCCTGGAGGCTGACGATTGGGGATTATAGCTGGATAGGCGAAAACTCATGGATTGACAATCAGGCCAATGTAAGCATTGGCGCCAATGTATGTATCTCGCAGGGAGCAATGCTGCTCACCGGAAATCATAACTACAAAGCCATCGCTTTCGATTTAATCATTGGAGACATTGTGCTGGAGGATGGAAGCTGGGTAGGTGCGCAGACGGTAGTATGTCCGGGTGTAACCCTCAAAAGTCATTCGATTTTAAGTGTAGGCTCTGTCGCCACCAAAGACCTGGAGGCTTACGGAATTTATCAGGGAATCCCTGCTGTAAAAGTAAGGGAAAGAGTGATTTCCGAATGATTTTACCCTTCAAAAATAGAAACTGGTGAGGGCGAAAAAGTAAGGATAAATATAGCAATTGCGAGCCAGCCCAGTAAGATTCTCCCCCTACTGAGCGGATGCTCCATCAAAGCCGGCGGATGATCCAATCCGATGAACCGCACACCCATAAAAGCATAAATTGCCCAAATCATATTCGGCTGTATAGCAGGAAACTGATATTTTAGCCCTGCCTGAATCAGAAAAGTAATTACTGTAGCCGCAAAAACGAGCCAGGAGTTGTCCGGTTTATTCAGAATGCGATTCCAGACAAAGGTCAGGAAGAAGAGATATACCCCCAGTGAAACATAATTTTCCCTGAGGTTAAGCAAATCTACCAAACCGGTTCCTCCGGCCAGAATCAGGCCTACCACCGAAATACGGGAAATGATTCCGGCGTTTTTTTTGCCAAACATTCCGTAAATGATATGGCCGCCATCGAGTTGCCCGATAGGAAGGAGATTGAGTGCGGTAAAAAACAGGGTAAGATACCCTACAAATAAAAGGGGATAATGATATAACTCAAAAGGCGTGGGGAAATCCGCTGCATTATGGGGAATGATGTATTTCAGCAATTCAAACAAAAGATTTGTGCCTACAAAATAGCTCATCTGAGGGGCGTCAGGATGGGCAAGGTTATAGGAGCGGATAAAGTTTTCCTGCATGAGTTGTGTAGGAACCCCTCCGTAATCCTTGAGATAATCCGGATGGATATTCAAAAGATACTGGGAATCCGGAAGAGTAAGCAGGCCGGCAATAATCAACCCAACCGAAACCACAAAACCTGCAAGCGGTCCCGCAATCCCGATATCAAAAAACTTCCCTGTGGTATCCGGCGTTTGCTTCAGCCGGATTACTGCACCAAAAGAGCCAATATTGAGGATACCGGGAAAAGGGATAAAAATGGGGATATAATAAGGCAGCGTGGCTTTCACCTGATGGTATAAAGCCGTAAAATAATGCCCGAACTCATGTACGGTCAGAAATAATAGAAAGGAGAAAGAATACAGAAGCCCTTTGGGTAAATCTGAAAAATGAAGGAGAGAACTTTCTGGCAGTATTCCCCAGCCCCACCAGGTTTTTCCGGTCACGTTCTCTGCCCCTACGAGGGTAGTGGATACGACCGTAAGAATAAATAACCCTGCATGTATAAGGTACTTTCTGGTATTTTGATTCACGATAGATTACACTTAAAGTACCCTCACCTCTTTAATTACTTCTCTTTCCAGGATACCGTTTATCATAGAGCGGATTTTTAGCTTCGCCATAGACAGTTCGTTTTTCCATACTGGAGTATTTACCTGAATGAAAAGTGTCCCTTCTGAAAACCATACTTTTTCGGTATGTGCAGCAATTGGCTTACCCATTAATTCTTCCCATCTGCTTACGATAGAGTGCATATCCGCTTCGTCCCGGATGCCCATCGCATCCAGATAATATGTAATTGCTTCACTTAGTCCTAAAATATCTTTTGCCATAGCATTTCCGGTTTGTAATTATCGAAAACAAAGATACTACTTTCCGGGGGATTTCCCTTCAAAAAAATAAAAAAACATACAAAGAAAATTCACAGGGAAACAGTAAGAATAATCAACAAGTTAATTCTCTTACACTTATGATTAAAATTTACACACGAATCCGTAAAGAGCCGGTAATTATTGTAATTTTGCAGCGCAAAGGATATGTTTTTTTCGTATAAATCAGAAACAATATATTTCTCACTATTAAAGAATATCTATATGAAACAGTATTTACTTTTACTCTTTTTGAGTTTTACATTCCTTTCCGGGTTGTCCGTGCGAAGAGAAGGAACCCTGGAAGTCAAAGGCTGGGCACCCTTCAGGGGGATGAAAAGCGCTCCTCAGATAGAGAGCATTACACTGAAATGGGCTATGGACGATAACGACGGTACAGGGACTCCCGTCAGAATTACCGCAGTAAAGTGGAAAATAGGAGAGTTTTATATGCTGGACGGGCAAAAATATCCGGTAGCTTCTTTAGGAGACGTGGCAGATAAACTGAGCATTACCCAACTTTCCCTTAAATCCTACCTGTGCTTTAAAGGCGGACAGAGTGACTACACTACTTTTGTGGAAATGGCGGGATTTGTGCCCAAAAGTGGCTCAGACTTTGGCGCAGAAAAGAGAGATTTTATAGACTGGAAAACACTTTTTACAGATATTGAGGCGGATTCAGCAAAAAAGATTTTTGCGAAAAACTTTATCCTCTGTAATCTTCAGGTGGCAGGCATTGAATTTGGAGGAACTCAGTTTGTAGAGCAAAAGATACTTTATGCAGCAAAAGAAACGGAGTTTAATGCTAAAATTGCAGAGGGAGACCTGGCCATGAAACAGGAAAATTATTCTCAGGCCGAAAGTCTCTATCAGCAGGCACTTCAGATTATTCCCAATCATGTAACCGGATTGGAAAAATTAAACAGGGCTCGGTTTTTTATGAAAATTAAGGATGGAGATATCGCATTTAATCAGGGAGAATACACCCGTGCAAAACAAATTTATATGGAAGCGGCTCAGATTCTGCTCAATGACCAGAGTGCTCAGAACCTAGTTCAGAGTAAAATAAAAGATACGGACTTTCAACTCGCAAAAACGGAATATAACGGGCTGCTTCAAAGAGGAGATGCCGCAGTAAAACAGGGAGACTACAATACGGCAAAAGGCTATTATGACCAGGCATCCCGGATTTTCCCCAATGATGCTGCTGCTCAGAATGAAATTCAAACCCGGATTCAGAATATTGCTGCAATGGTGGCTCAGGCTCAGTTTAATCAGTATATGGGGTTGGGAGACGCTGAACTAAGAAATAAAAGCTATCGTTCTGCTAAAGATTACTATCAGCAAGCGTTATCGGTTTTCCCCGGTCATCCACAGGCATCGGCAGCTGTTGTGGAATGTGAAAGACAATTGGAGTTGATACGAAAACAGGAAAATACACAAAGAGAGTTAATGGAACAATATATCAAACAAGGAGGACAAGCAGCGAATGAATTAAAAGAAGCCATAGCCAAAGCTGCCGAAAGTTTTGACCTAAATGCCGAAAATTGTAATTTAGAATCTGCGAAATATTATGATTGTATGGCTAAATATTTCAAGCAAAAATCAGAAGGGGCATGGGAAGAGTCCAAATGGATTGTATATGGAGATGCTTCTGGAAAAGCTAAATTTGATATTCCTAACTTATGTATTAAGCCTGGGTGTAATACCGTGGATAATGCAGAAGCTGCTCAGAAATCTTCTTCTCAGGTTTGGTTAGATGTGGCTAAGCGTAAGTATAATTTTGCAAAAAACAATGCTGCTTCAGCCGACCTTTTTCTTGCTAGTGCAAAGGCTTTTACTCAGACAGCGATTCAGAAAGACAATCAAAATATTAGTGCATTGGCATTCAGTGCTTTATTCGGACAGGACTTACTAGAAAGTATGGCTGCAATTCAGAAGGCTCTCTATCTCTCTCCTTCCAATCAGGACGCACTTGCATTAAAAAGTGAATTTGAGTCTAAGTTTGCACAAGAGTTACTGTCAAAAATTGATAAAGGAGAAGCCGGATACGTCAAAAGAGCTGTGGACGCAAGGCTTTTGAATGGAATTAGTCTAAACGGTATAAGCCCTGCACAATATGCGGTAGAAAAAAATCAGGGAGACATCCTTTCTGTAATACTCGGCGGAGTGGTGACTGAGACGGGCGCTCAGAATATTCAGAATCTTTTATTCAGAGCGGTAGAGAAAAACAGTAAAAACTGTGTGGGAATACTGATGCAATATGGAGCAAAGCCGGATGTATCCAATGATAAAGGAGAAACACCGCTTACGATCGCTTCTCGGAAAGGATATAAAGAAATCGTAGATGCTTTATCTGAACAGTCATTTGACAAGGGAAATGCTCTCATGATAGCCGTTATGGAGAATCAATTAGAAACCGCTAAGTCTCTGCTTGCAAAAGGAGCAAACCCAGAGGAAAAGGATAAAAACGGGGACAATCTCCTGATGAATGCCATCCGAAAAAAAAATGAATCTATGGCGGAGTTATTGATTTCCAAAGGGGCAAATGTAAACCATCAGAACTTTCGGGAGGAAACCCCCTTGTCGTATGCCGTAAATCAGGGTATGACTAATCTCGTGAACCGCCTGCTGAGTGAGAACGCAAGTCCTGCTGATGCTTTGGAGGTGCTTCAGCGTCAGAGTGAAAAAGAAACGGAATCGCTGGCTGTGACTACCGCAATGTATGCAATAGAAAAAAACAGGCCGGAGTTTACTCCGCTGATTGTAAAATATTATCCCAAAGTGGCCTTTGCCCTGAATGACAGAAACGAAGCGGTGATTTTTTATGCCCTTACTAAAAATGCATTTGAAATCGGGAAGCAACTTCTTGGGAATATACAGATAGACCTCAATCAGCCTGTGAATGGAAAGTTTCTGTTGCTGGAAATGGTGTCTCAGAACCGGAAAGAATGGATTGCGGAAATGCTGAAAAGAAGTGATATTAATGTAAATGTCAAAAGCGCAGGGAGTGAAAATGCACTGCATCTCGCAGCCAGAAACGGACTTGCCGAAATCGCGTCTATGCTTATCGCTCAGAGTTGTGACAAAGAACTGAAAGATAGTCAGGGAAATACGCCCCTGATGGTTGCCGTAGAGGCCGGAAAAGAAAGTGTCGCTACTCTGCTGCTAAAATCCGGGGTTTCTCTGAACAACAGAAACAACAAAAATCTGCAGGCACTTCACCTTGCCGTAATCAACCGGGATATGAACTTGGCGGAAGCTCTGCTGAATGCCGGTGCAGGGGTGAACGTGGCGGGAGATTCCGGACTTACGCCTCTGCATTATGCCGCTCAGATGGGCAATACCGATATGGCAAGACTCCTTTTATCCAAAGGGGCAGATAAAAAAATGACAGATAACTTCAAAAGAACTCCCTCTAAACTTGCGGCGAAATACAAGCATAAAGCCCTGGCCAAAATGCTGAAATAACCGGTTTGCGGGAAAAATAAAATCAGGGTTGGAAAATATGTTTTTGCAATCCTGATTTTATTTGTAAATTCGTATAAAAAACAGAAATAAATGAAAAAAAACTATAATACGGTAATGATAATTGAAGATAAGCTCGTCAGTGGGGAGGTTACAGAGGAGTTGTTTGCCTGCGATTTATCCAAATGCAAAGGAGCCTGTTGTGTACAGGGAGATTTGGGTGCTCCGTTAGAGAAAAGCGAGTTGAAAATACTGGAAGAAATATATCCGGAAGTGGAGCCTTACCTCAGGGAGGAAGGAAAGTTTGCCATCCTGGATCAGGGCACATCGGTGTATGATACAACCGGGAATTATTCTACCCCGCTTGTCAACGGGAGAGAGTGTGCTTATGTGGTTTTTGATAAAAATAAAGTGGCATTGTGTGGAATCGAAAATGCGTATTTTGATGGAAAAATTTCATTCCGTAAGCCTGTCTCTTGTCATTTATACCCCATCCGAATCAAGAAAACCAAACAAATGGAAGCTGTTAATTATGAACGCTGGGATGTTTGTAGTGAGGCCTGCGTGAGAGGAGCCAAAGAGGGGATAAAGGTATATGAATTTGTTAAAGACGCACTGATACGGAAATACGGTCAGAATTTCTATGATGAACTGGATGCTTTGGTAAAAGCGCAGGATTCCAATCCCGGAAAATAACCCCGAAAGATTAAGAGACCTGAAGATTGGGAAGGGTTACCGTAAAGCAGGTGCCCACTCCTTCCATACTTTCTACCGTAATTTGCCCCTTTAGTTTGGTAACGGCTTCTTTTGCAATATAGAGCCCGAGTCCGCTGCCTTTGGAGGTTTTATTTCCTCTGTAAAACATATCAAATATTTTTTCTATATGTACCGGGGGGATTCCCTCCCCGTTATCAGATACGGTAAAGGTAGCAGAATTTTCTTTAATACTGGCATTAATTATAATGTATTTGCCTGATTTATCGGAGGAGTGGTAGCGAATGGCGTTGGAAATCAGGTTGCTGAAAATCAGACTGAAACGATAATTGTCGGTAAGAAACTTTCCGTCAGGAGGACTTACCTGAATAGAAACACTAATATTTTTTTCGTTTCTCTCTGTTTCAAGTAAAGACAGGATTTCCAGAAACTCATTCTCAACTGTAACAGGAATAAGGTCAAGCCCCATTCGGGCATTCCGGGAGTAACCCAACACATCTTTGATGAAGGTATCCAGTTTATAGAGGCTTCGTTCTTTTAATTCATTATAGTATTTGATTTTACCAAGGTCTTCCTCTTTTTTACATAATTCTATGAGCCCGAGAGTGGAGGCAATTGGTGCCCTGAGGTCATGACCGATGCTGTACACAAAGCTATCCAGTTCCTGGTTTGTTTTGAGGAGGGCGTCATTTATTTGCTGAAGTTCTTTCGCATTGTTTTTTTGCTGGGTAATATCAATGATAGCCCCGTCGTAATAGATATTCCCATCTTTATCCGTTAAAGAAACGCTGTTGACCATTCCCCAGAAAGTAGAGCCATCTTTTTTTCTGAAAAGAATTTCTTCCCCTTTTACAAACTTATCTAAGCCTAGTTTTTGCAGAAACGTAAATCTGTATTCAGGGTCTGCGTAAAGCGATTCCGGAAGGGTATTATATACTTCTTCTTCAGAGTTAAATCCAAAAAGTTCTATAAATGCCCGGTTAATAAATAAAATTCCACTTTTGGGGGTAGTGCGGTAAACGGCTTCACTTACATTATCATTGATGCTTTCAAGAATCTGTTCTTTTTCATAGGCAATTTTTTGAGCAATGAGTTTTTGTTCAAACTCCTGTTTAGCCTTCAGGTTAGCCACCGTTACCTCATCCGAGCTGATGGCCATCGCTCTTTCAAGCAACTCTCTGTCCTTTTCATAATCATTATAGGTTTCACTTACGATTGACAAAAAAAACTCAAACTCAGGGGGAATCACTTTCCCTGCAAGATGTTTGCTGACTTGTCGTTCTAAAAGTTTATGCCTTTTGTTCATTTAGTAAAAAACAGATTACAAAACCTCAGTATAAGTTGTTATCGTCATAGTTTGATTGTATAACTCACATACAGGAGATTCTACGAGAGGAGAAATTTCTCCGTTAGAATAAAAGCCTGACATGGGAACTGTTTTTCCCAATACCCCTCTTACTTCCTCCACTTCTTCTTCCACTCTGTGTTTCAGCAGAAGTTTTCTGCCAACGCAGCTAATCAGCAAAGCGTAGTCAGGTTCAGTATAGGCATTTGTCATCAGACTATAGTTTGCTGCAAGAATCGCGCCATCTATGAGTTTGTTAAAGTTTGCAAACATTAGTTGCGCCTTTGCTCCTTCGGGAATATCCCCTGCAAAAATCATGGACTGATCTTCTTCATTGATAGAAAGAATTGTTCTTACCACTGATTCGCCGCTCACAGAAGAGCGAATACTCAGGGGAAACAATAATGCAGTACCCGGAAGACCATTTGCCTGTTCTCCCAGATAAATTTTATATAATTGTAAGGCAGACTGATTGTCCAGCTCATACAGGATATTCGCTTTAGATTTTGTAATTGTTCTTTCGGGTCCGAAAACGCTCCATCCTCCCATAGAACCATGCCCCACTTTCAGGCTGGTTCCATAAAAGCCGACAGCAATAATTTGTCCTTCTCTGGGGGTTTCGTTCAGCCCTACGGCAGTTCTTTCAAATCTTGCATTATCTCCCGCGAGGCCGCCACACACCGGAATCTGTATCCGGAGATTTTCATTAATCCCTCTTACCAGTTCGCTTCCGTTGACAATCTGACCATCGGAAAACACGAGCATATGAATAATGTCTTCTTTGAAAAGGGATTCAGCTATTTTTTTTCCCGCTTCATAACTTTCATCCGAGCCTTTTAATGTTGTCCTGACGACTTGTATCGGAGTATTTTCAAAGTACAAAGCAGAAACCACAATGCTTTCATCTGATACTTTTGTGTCTATGATTTCTCCCGAGGTAGAACAGAAAATAATATTTGCGTTAGGGTAGATAAGCCTTAAAACCTGATAGTGTTCGGAATTTTGAATAATATCTCTGTGCCCGAACGCCAATACAAGCTGAACTTTTTCTTTTTCAGGAATTTCAGATAAAAACCTCCAGCCTGTTTCCTTTGTCCATTTTAGTTGTTCTACTTTCATAAGCGCAGTAATTGATATATAATTCTACAATGATGGATGATTAAAATGCAAATTTAGAATTAAATCCGGACTTGTACTTCTTTTTTTCCAAGAAAAATTATTTCCATATATAGGCATATCAATAAATAGTAAATTTATTTCCATGCGTTTACAAAAAAGAATATTTGAGATTTGAAAAGGCATTTCCGGTAAATATTTTTTATAAAAAATGGTTTACTGATAAAAGTTGATTACTTTTGTCATATATTTTTTTATTTACTATTTAATTTAAATGATTAAGCTAATGCGTACATTTTTCGTGATTATCGCCTTTCTGGGTTTATTTTTTATTGCCGGCGCCCCTGAGGCTGTTGCCCAGAAAAAAAAGACAAAGCCAGGAAAGGATTTTATGCTTATGATGGAAAGAAGCCCGTGCAGAGGCAATTGTCCGTCTTATATTGTCACAATTGATTCAAAAGGAAACGTTATCTATGAAGGAAGACGCTCCGTAAACTATATCGGAACGTACAGGAAGACAATTTCATCGGCTCAGCTGAAGCAGATTGTTGCTGCTATGAATAATGCCAACTATTTTTCCTTCGATGAAAAATATGATAATGAGAATATAGCAGATGCTGTAACCTGGACAATTAATTATACGAACAGAGGTAAAACAAAACAGGTAACCGACCGCTACGGCGCACCTGAAACCCTCAAGGAATTACAGATTAAACTGGAAGATATTATTGGAGACAGCGGATATACAAAAGCCGATTAATTTCTATGCTGTTTTGGCCGGCTTTTTGCTGTTTCCGGAGAGCGGACGGCCTTTGGTATAAATGAAAAATAAACCATTCAGGAATTGGTATGAAAGGATTAAAAAACAACCTTCATTGAATATAAAAAACCATAGAATCAAATAATATATGAAAATCAGAAAAATATTATCAAAACTTGCATTGCTGGCACTGCTTTTGTTTATTGCTGTTTCGACACCTTCCTGCGCCAAAGTAAAGCGTATTGTAATGGGAGACCCCCGCAAAAATTGCAATCACCCTAAACATGGAGACTGGGTGAGGGAAAAAAGGATGCAGAAAAACGGTTATTAAACTAAGTGGTTTTGCCGGATAAGAAAGCGAAAATTATTATATAAAGCGTATGTCTCGATTTATTTGGATCAGATGGATATTAATCCCCATCTTCAGCCTGAGTGTTCATTTTGTCTTTGGGCAAATGTATGTTGCTGTACTTTCTAAAGGAAATGCCGGATACAGGCAGGTATATAGTATTCAGGACAGGTTTCCGGAAGACAAAATCAAAGAGTACCAGCAGAATGGGTATTTTGTGGATGATATCAGTTACGGAAGTGATATCTGGACAATCACAGCGTCCGACAGAAAAGATTATTACAATCAGATCGTCATTACTTCAGAAGATTTTCCGCAGGAGACTTTAGACAGTAAAGCAAAAGAAGGGTACTTTATCTCTGATTTAACCTATGGCAAAAGTCAGGGGGTAAGGGTTTGGGGGGTAGTGCTTGTGCAGGGAGCCGCTGCCGAATCTCAGATTGTATTGAGTGGTGAGAGTTTCCCCTTCGATGAGGTATATGACCAGCTCCTGAATGATTACAGGATTACGGATATTGCCGTTGGAAAAGAAGGGGTAAAAGTAGTGATGATTAAGGGCCGTAAAATGAAAATGGTTAGTCAGGATATCATCGTTACAGAAGAGTTCCCCGGAGAATTTATCGAGCAAAAAACCAAAAGCGAAAACCCCAGCGTAATCACTCATATTTCCTATCAGGACAATAAATGGTACGTAGTACTCGGTTTTGGTTCGGAGCATAATTCCCAGTATTATACCGTTCAGAAGGCAATGCCCTCCAATACCATTCAGCAGGGATGGGAAGAAGGCTATATCGTAACGCAGTTTCAGAAGTTTGTGTACAGAAACGAAAGGATATCCAGCTCAATTCCGGCTTATCTGACAGATTATACCGGTCGTATTCGCTGCAATGATATTATGACAGACCGCACCTTTAACAAAATCAGTAATGGAGTCTCCAATATCACGGTCAGCGGGCTGGAGGGAGATCAGATGAAGCTCAAAATCATTAATGACTGGATGTATAAAGAAAGCATTTGTATGTGTACCGAACAAATAGCCAAACTCATTAATGTATTCGAGTACGATGATTCCCGCTATGATTTTCTGGAAATGATGTACTCCCGCGTTTATGATATTGATAATTATACTTTCTTTGAAGAAGCCCTCGGTGACGACTCAGAGGTTAAGAAAAAGTTTAAAAAATTACTGAAAAGCGAAAAATAAGAAAAAATCCCATAACCGGATTTCAAAATAATCAACGCCTGTGAATTGTATATTCACGGGCGTTGTGTATCTTTACGGCCTTAATGAAAAACAGAAACAGGTTCTGTTTTGTAAGCATTTGATTAACAGCTTTTTGTTTAATGAAGTGGATTATTAACTATAAAAGGCAACTACTTGTCATTACCATTTTGGTTACCCTCTTTCTGGGTTATGGGATGAGAAATCTGGTCATAGACTTTAATTTCGAAAGTTTTTATCCGAAAGGGTTACCGGAGGCAGTATTTTATAAAAAATTTCAGGAAACATTTACTGAGGACCAGAATTACATGATTTCTCTTGCCCTGAAAAGCCCGGAGAAAGATGTTTTTGATGTAAATTTTTTGAAAAAAGCAGATTCTCTGTTTACGATTATTTCTCAGTATGACCACGTAGATTCTTTTATTATCGGAACACAGTTTGGTTATCCTAAACGTTCCGGTATGGGAAGCGTAAAGCAAGTGCCCTATTTTAATCTGGATTCTCAGGAAGAAGTAGATGCCGCAAGAGAAAAAATAGAAAAAGATACGGCCATCACCGGAACGATTATTACAAAGGATCAGAAGTATATTTGCAGTCACTACCTCGTTGAGCCGGAATTTTATGACTCAAAAGCAAAAGATACCCTCGTAGCCAAAATGGACGCCATTCTGGAATCTAATAATATTGAATACATCGCAACAGGTGTTCCGTATATCCGTTCTGAATATTCCCGAAAACTTCGTTTTGAGGCTTTTTTGTTTCCTATGCTTTGCTCTGTAATGATTGCCATTTTCCTCATAATTACCTTTCGTAACTTCTATCTCGTGGTAATTCCCCTTGTAACGGTATTGCTTGGAGGGGTATGGACTTACGGGTTGATGGCAACCATCGGACAACCCATTAATCTGCTTACAAATCTGATTATTCCGGTAATTCTCGTCGTGGGAATCTCGGACATTGTGCATATTACGACCAAGTATCTGCACGAACTCAAAGCCGGTTTGCTGCCGGACAAAGCCATGCGGGTAACCCTGGAGGAAATCGGATTTGCCACCTTCCTCACCTGTATCACAACGGCTACGGGTTTTGCCTCGCTTTCGCTTTCCGACCCGGAATTTATGAAGCCCCTGATTCAGTCTTTGGGTATAAAGTATATTTTCGGGGAAGATATTCCCCCAATCCGCAACTTTGGAATATACGGATGCTTTGGGGTTGTATCTACATATTTTATTTCTATCACCCTCATCCCCAATATTCTTACCCTTATTCCCAAAGAAAAACTCATGAGCGCAAGGTCTTTTGAAGGGTCTAAAAAATGGGATTCAGTATTATTGTGGATTTTGAAAACCAGTACAGGAAATAAAGGAAAAGTGATAGCCGTTTTTCTGGCAATTATTCTTTTTTGTGTCTATTGGACCTTTCAGATTCCGACCAATATGCATATGCTTGAGGAGCTAACCCACAAAGACCCTGTACGAAAATCACTTACTTTCTTTGAAAAAAATCTCTTTGGAGTACGGCCTTTTGAAATGGAGGTCAGAGCGAAGGGAGGTAAAACCCTGATGGACAGAGAGGTACTATTAGAGGTGGAAAAAATTCAGCGTTATCTGCAAAAAGACACCACATTTAATCTTTTTATTTCGCCTGTTACCTTTATCAAGTCCGCCAATTATGTCTATCATTTTAACCGCCCCAAATATTTTGCGATTCCGGATTCTCAGGAAACCATTGATGAAATCTATGCTTTTGCTGAAGCAAGTGGCGATAATACGGATTTTCTGAGGCATATTCTTACAGAAGACAATAAAAAAGGACGAATCAGTGCCCGTACGGCAGATGAAGGCAGCGATACTCACAGGGAGAAAGAAGAAAAACTCAAGGAGTTTATCCGTCAAAATTGTAACCTGAATTTATTTGAATATCAGATTACCGGACACGGACACCTCACGGAAAACAGCCTCAATTATTTAAGAGACAATCTGATGAATGGATTAATTATCGATTTCATCGTCATCGGACTCGTAATGGGACTGGTGTTCCGGTCGTTCAGGATGGTGATTCTGGGGCTGTTGCCCAATATGATTCCGCTTCTTGCCACCTCTGCGGTAATGGGAATGGCAGGAATCACCCTGACTGCCTCTACCTCGATTATCTTTGTGGTAATCTTTGGAATAGCAGTGGATGATACCCTACACTTTATGGCGCACTATAAACTCGAGATTGATAAAGGCGTGCCCAAAAAGGACGCAATCCGGATTACTATGCTCGAAACCGGAAAAGCCATGATTCTTACTTCGGTAATCCTTCTGAGCGGGTATTCCATTCTGCTTACCTCTACCTTTGGCAGTACGGTTTGGATTGGGTTGTTCAGTTTGATGACAATCGTATTTGCTATCCTTACGGATTTGTTTTTGTCTCCTCTTTTGATTTATTATTTCGGACCTGAGGAAAAAATTCAAAAACCGGAAATGGAAAAATCCCATACAGAAGTATAGACGCTGTGAGGATTTTCTCCGGAAAACCCCTTAAAATCGCAGAAATCCGGAATTTTTAACGGTGTAAATCGTCTGTTTTTATTCCTTCCGGAACAGCGGCGAGCAATTGCCGGGTGTAGTCTGTACCCGGATTCTTGTATAAATGTTCTGAATATTCTGTTTCCACGATTTTACCTTTCTGCATGACCATGACGCGGTCAGAAATGTGTTTGATTACACTCAAATCATGGGAAATAAACAAGAGGGTAAGCCCCATCTCTTCCTGAAGCTGACGCAGCAGATTCAGAATCTGAGCCTGAACTGACACATCCAAAGCAGATACCGACTCATCACAAATGACAAAAGAAGGAGTCAGTGCGAGTGCCCTTGCAATACAGATTCTCTGACGCTGCCCTCCTGAAAATTCATGGGGATATCGGTGAAAATGTTCGGGTTTCAGCCCTACTTTTTCCAGCCATTCGTAGGTTTTGTCTTTTCGTTCCTTATCGTGGTTGTGGAGGTTGTGTACTTTCAGGGGTTCCATGATGGCCTGCCCGATTTTCATTTTGGGATTGAGGGAACTATAAGGGTCCTGAAAAATCAACTGAATCTCTTTGCGCATCTGCCGGAGTGCTCTTGCCGGAATCGTCCGGAGGTCAGTACCATTATAGATAATCTCTCCTCCGGTAGGTTCGGTGAGGCGGAGAATGCTTCTGCCGAGAGTTGTTTTTCCGCATCCGGATTCGCCCACAAGACCCAGCGTTTCTCCTTTGTATATATCAAAAGAAACGGAATCCACCGCTTTTACATATTCTTTTTGGGTTCCAAACCAGCCGCTTCGTAAAGGAAACCATGTTTTAAGGGACTTTACCGACAATAAAACTCCCGCCTTCATCAGCGATTTCTGCCGGGCAAGAAAAGCTTCATCTGTTGTCTGATTTTCGGTTTCGGGATGAAGCCGGGTTTCTGATAAAAATTCCTCCACCGTAGGCAGATATTTTACCCTTCTGTGCATCTGAGGTCTGCATGCAATCAACCCTTGAGTATAAGGGTGGCGGGGCGAAAGAAAAACCTGTTTTACTGCTCCGTTTTCTACCACTTCTCCTCTGTACATTACGCATACCTCATCTGCAATTTCAGCGATAACGCCTAAATCGTGAGAAATGAAAATCATTCCCATCCGGGTTTTCTGCTGAATTTTTTGCAGCAAATGCAGGATTTCTTTTTGAACGGTAACGTCCAAGGCGGTGGTTGGTTCGTCGGCAATGAGGATTTCGGGATTACAGCTGATTGCCATTGCAATCATTACTCTTTGTTTTTGTCCGCCGGAAATTTCATGGGGATATGCGTCAAAAATTCTTTCAGGGTCGGGAAGTTCGACCTGCTCAAAAAGGGATAGTGTTTTGGCTTTCGCTTCCGGGCTGCTCATGCCTTCATGGAGTTTCAGGATTTCTGCCACCTGAAAACCACAGGTGAAAACCGGATTAAGGGAAGTCATAGGCTCCTGAAAAATCATGGCGATGGTTTTACCTCTTATTTTTCGGATACCGGATTCGGGTAGTTCCAGCAGATTTTGGCCATTAAATGAAATTTCGCCTTCGCTGATTTCGGCATTGGGAGCCAGCAACTGCATAATTGCAAGGGAGGTAACGGACTTTCCCGAGCCCGACTCGCCCACAATCCCAAGGGTTTTGCCTTTCTCCAGAAAAAGATTCACCCCCTTTACTGCCGGAATTATTCCGTCATCAGTTTTAAAACGGATATGTAAATCTTTAATATTCAGCATGAAAAATTATTTTTTCTTCCCGTTTAGTACAATTGAGGTCAATAGCAGAAAAATGGTAACCGTCGAAATAAAATAAACGATGTCCCGCGTATCAATGACTCCCCTGCTGATGCTCCGGTAGTGTTCCATGATTCCGATTTGTATCAAAATATGATTGACAGAGGAGAGAAAAGGAATAGAGGCACTAAAGTCAAACGCCAGAAATAAAAAGAAACAAAGACAGATTCCTAAAATAAACGCTACAATCTGGTTGTCGGTGAGGGAGGATGTAAATAATCCGATGGCGGCAAAAATGCTTCCAAGGAAAAACAATCCGATGTATGCCCCCCATATTGCACCCTGATCCAGATTGCCTGCGGGTTTTCCCAGAAAATAAATAGTAAAATAATAAATCAGCGTGGGCAGAAGGGAAAAAAGGACAAGAAAAACCGTAGCCAGATATTTTCCTGTGATAATCTGCCAGTCCTGAAGCGGCTTGGTCACCAATAATTCTATTGTTCCGGTTTTCATCTCTTCTGAAAAGGAGCGCATGGTAATTGCCGGAACCAAAAACAGAAAAAGATACGGACCAATGTCAAACAGAATATCCATAGATGCTACCCCTGTTTCCAGCACATTCATCTCAAATAACCAGAAAAATAAGCCTGCCCCGGTTAAAAATGCACCGATTACCAGATATGCAATCAGTGAATTGAAAAAAGAGGCTACTTCTTTCCGGAATATTGTCAGCATACTTTTCATATATAACCTTTGTTTTGGGTACAAAAATAGGATTTTTTAAGTGTATTTACGGAAAGAATATTAAAAACTGCAAGAAAATTCAATCCCTTTTTCCGCAACCGGTGGTTCCTGCCTGTAAAACGCCCGTTCTTTCCCCGGTTTTAGTGCCATACTACTGATATTTTCGCACTAAAGGCCCTTCCCGGCATAGGATAGGAACGGATTATCGCATACTGACTATTGAGCAGGTTACTGGTGGTAAGGTCTAAGGTATATTCCCACGTTTTCACCTTCAGACGATACCCTAACCCTGCGTCAATGAGGTTGTAGGAGTGCATTAAACTTTCTTCCCCGTTTTTGAGCAAAGAGTATCTCCAGCCGCAATAGTTTCCATTGATAAACAGATTGAATGATTTAAAATTGAATTTGTATCCGTAGTTGAGCAGCTCGCGGGGAGTATAGGGAAGAAGCGGTTTTTCCTCCCGGGTTTCATCGGTTGCTTTCTGAAGCGTGTAGTTCAGATACAGAAACTGATTGCGGGAAGGATAATACTCAAAAACGTATTCTGCTCCGGCGGTCCGGGTTAACCCAATGGACATAGTACTCCATTGTACAGGGTTCAGGGGTACAGCAATGATTTTATCCTGAGTATAGTTGATGAAAAAGTTCCATTTAAAAGTAAAAGGTCTTTTCCTGCCACTTTTAAGATAGATTCCACCTTCTCCGGAGAGGGCTTTTTCGGGATTCAGTCCGGAATTTCCGTATCCGAAATAGTATAATTCATTAAAAGAAGGCAAGCGGTTTCCGTATTGAATACTGAAATTCATTTTCCGGTTGGGATTTCCTTTGACGGGATTCCAGTTTATCAGCAAAACACCATTGGGAAGCAAACTGTAATCCCGGCTGTAGTTAAGCCTCAGCGTGGTGTGAATCTGTAAAGGGTAAACGTCATTTGTGGCCACTCCTGTCAGTATTGCGTGCTGAATCCCGGCATTCCAGAGGGTTCTTTGTACGGATTGTACCGGCTGAAAATTAATGGCGAGATTATCCCCTGTTAAAAACGAGGGGTTTATCTGAAAAACAGAAGTAAGGCTCTGACGGTGAAAAAGGTGTTTTGCCTGCGCCTGAAGCATTACATCATGATTCCGGTAGCGGGCCTCCAGCCCGTTCACGGTGACAGCCATATTATTCCAGTGGTGAGAGAGACTCCACTGATACCTGAAGGGTAACCACAGGGACTTGAATTTGGGGGGGGAGTGCTCAACTCTCAGAAAGTGAAATATATCTTTCTGATTCAGACTATCTCCGGGGTTAAGGGGAAGCCCTGTAAGAATCGGGCCGGGGATTCCCTGAGAACTGTTGTGACCGGTCAGGAAATAGGTGAGGTTCCAGCCTTCTTTCAGCTTATACTGATTGTTTACCTGGAAACGCTGGGTTTGAAATCCGGCATTTTGTCGTAAATTCTGCTCGCCGTTTATCCGGAAGGGATAACTATCTTCTGATTTCAGTACCTGAAACATAACCGATGAATGAAGTTTACGCACCACAAATCCGGACTCTATTCCGGCACTGATTTCTCCGAAACTCCCGATTCCTCCAAAAAAGGTTTGTTTTTTTTGAGGAGGACGCACTTTCAGGTTAATATTTCCACCTCCCGGATTCTGACTGCCACTCTCTCCGGTACGGTATATCTCAATTCCGTCGTATGCGGAGAGGTAAAAGCTGCTGAAGTCCACAACGCTACTCTGAGGGGACTGATAAGGGATATCCATAATGCTCACTGTTGTTTGATTGGTGGCAAATCCCCGAAAGGAAACGGTTTTAATGCCGCCATGTCCGCCATAATTCCGGATATAGACTCCTTCAGCCTGCCTTAGTACAGCATCCGCCGAAACCCCTGCTACGCCAAAACTCCCGGTAGAGTCTTTTTGATACAGGCTATAATGACTTTGTACCCGAAAGGCAACAATGCCGGAATCCCTGATGATTTGCTCAGGAAGGGTATAAATCGTATCCTGCTGAGCCTGAAGCGGTACCGAAAACCCCCATACCGATATCCAGCATAAGCATAAGTAACAGAAGTGTATCCCTGCCGGATAATTTTTGAATCTACTCATAGTAAATTGGGGAAATACCCCGGTTTTTTATACGATAATAGAGAGAGCCGGAAGCCCTCTCTATTATTAAGGATATCTTTATATGAAATCCAAATGAGCGGATAAAGGATTCTTAATGGATTTTATCAAAAGAGAACATATTCGCTGCATTTTTAGCGAGCGTTCCGGATTCTTTGGATAAATCTGTCACCATTGGATAATCTACGATAGAGAAGGGCAAATCTCCATTGAAAATTTTCAGGATATCGGCTTTTATATGGACTTCCGGTTTTGACCCGTCCGCTACAGAGAGTTTTTCTGTGCCGAAATCGATAGTAATCGTTTTTACATTATTGATGGTCAGAGCAGAAGGAATCCCTCCCGCACCGGCGATATGATAAGCGAATTTGTCGCTGCCGCTATTGTTGATATCAGGAGAACTTCCTTCCAGTTTCCAGAAGATGTGGCCTGAGCTCCATGTCCAGTACATTCCTTCACCCGGATCAAGCGTACCGGTATGCTCAGCTGCAGGGGCATAATTTTTCGTGCTGTCAACGCCCAGTACAAAAATCAATTGTTTGTAATCTCCTGCGGGAATGTCTTGCAGGGAAACGATTTTGGAAGCAGCGTCCAGTTCGTTAATCAGGAAGTATGATTCGTCCTTAGGATAGGTAAAAAGGCTTCCGTCCTCTTTTCTCAGCTGAATATTAGAGATATAATATTTAAAGGTATTAACCGAAAACTGATGGCCGGCTGCATTGGTATAAACACCTGTACTTAAAATCAGGGATTGGTCACCCACTACATTTTTAACTTCCAGATTGATATCTCCGGTTTCAGTATTTACTTTGGGGCCGCAGGATGACAAAAGTACGACAAGAAGAAAAGAAGAAACAGTTAAAAATAAGTTTTTAGTATTCATAATGTTTAAATTGATGTATTCAATAGTATAACGCAAAAAGAAAGTAAGAAGTTGGATTGAATGAAATGATCAAAAAAAAATAACTGCTATAAAAACAAGCAGCTATTTAAAATTGGAGAGTGTAAATGTGTGACCTCGCAGGGATTCGAACCCTGGACCCCCTCATTAAAAGTGAGATGCTCTACCTGCTGAGCTACGAAGTCGGAATTGTTTCAAATAAAAAAACAAGACCCTGTAAGTGCTTGTAAAAAAGTGCCCAGGACTGGACTCGAACCAGCATGCCCTTGCGAGCGCCACCCCCTCAAGATGGTACGTCTACCAATTTCGCCACCTGGGCAGGGATAGATTTACAAAACTTGTGACCTCGCAGGGATTCGAACCCTGGACCCCCTCATTAAAAGTGAGATGCTCTACCTGCTGAGCTACGAAGTCTTTTGTTTTTACAAAAAAAGATGTATTTTTGTGGACAATCGCATCGTTTTTTGAAAACGTCTGCAAAAGTAGAGTATTTTTACGGATTTACAAAATATGAGATTTATTTTTTTGATATTTTTTTTAAATTTATTTTTAAACTGCCTTGGTACTGTCACAAATAACCAAAAAGAAAGATCAAATCAGCTATATTCAAAGGGGTTATACAAAGAAGCAGGAGTAATTTATGATAGCTTACTGAGGGACGGAAATTATTCCAAAAATATTCTTTACCGGATGGCTTATATCTCGGAGCGGTTTAACCGCTATGGCGAAGCGATTTTTTTTCTCAGAAAAACGGCTATAGAGTATGGAGATAAAGAAGCGGAGGAAAGAATTCATATCCTGATGGATAAGTCGGGGCTTGAAGGGGTGATGGCGGATGACCGGCTCGGATATTACGATTATATAAACAGAAATACACTATACATTGTATTAACCCTGATTTTTGTAACGGCTCTTTTGGGGCTGTATTACTGGAAGAGCCGGAATATCAAGGTTTTGAAAAATCTTTTTGGATTACTGATTGCAGATGCTATTATTATATCAGGGCTCATTTACAGCAATTATTTAATGCCGGCCCGCTGTGTGATTATCAGTAATACTGCTTTTTACGAATCTCCTTCTTATGCAAGTCAGTCCAAAACGGAGGCTCCTGTGCCCGGAAGTATTATGAAAATAAAGGAGAAAAAAGACATTTGGTGTGAGGTTTCCCTGAATAATAAAAATTACTGGATACCCTTTTTTACAGTGAGAGAATTCTAAAATTTGGCAAAACCTTAAAAGAACTGTAACTTTGTCGTTTTCCATTCCGTTCAGAGATATACTTCGTCTTTTCTGCTGTTTTGAAAAATCAGATTTTTGAAAAAACAGCAATAACTCAGAAGTATTTTATCCGGATTCCGGTTTTTTCTGTTTCAGTATTGGTTAAATATATTTTCTAATATTATTAAATGAAACTTTCTTTTACGCATTCTCCGTATTGGATTCTCCCGATAGTATTGATTGCTGCGGCAATTACCTATATAATGTATAAAAATACAAGACATCAGTTACCATTGATTCCCGGAGGGATTGTGAGTCTGCTGCGTTTTGTATTACTATCCGTTTTAGGTGTTTTGTTGCTGGACCTTCTGCTGAACTCTCTAACCAAACTCCGGTTTCCCCCGATTGTGGTTGTATTGCAGGATGTGTCTGAAAGTATGCTGCTGAATAAAGACTCAAGCTATATCCGGAAAACCTACCCCGGAGACCTGAAAAAAATGATGAACGCCTTGCCGGAAGAAGAATATATAGTGGAGGGATACCGTTTCGACTCTCAGTTGCGGCCCCGGCTTAATCCGGATTCCCTCTCTTTCAATGGAGGAGGCACCAATATCGCTTCGGCAATCAGGGAGGTACAAAGTATTTATCAAAACCAGAACCTTGGCGCAATTGTAGTATTAAGTGATGGAATCATTACAAGCGGTGTAAATCCCGTATATTCGCTGGAAGGCTCGCCTCAGCCAGTCTTTTCGGTGCTTATGGGGGACACTACTCTTCAGAAAGACATTAAAATCCGGGAAGCGATTTTTAACGAACTTGCTTACCTGAATACGGATATTCCCGTAAAAATAAAAATTGCCAACGACGGATACGACGCAGCTCCGCTTAAAGTAACGCTTCAGCAGGGCGAAAAAGTGCTTGATACCAAATCCCTGAATTTATCCAAAACGGCAGTACAGGGAGAAGTGGACTTTATCATACGGCCTTCTCAGGTAGGGTTACAGCAGTTTTCGGTCAGCGTATCCCAGCTCGAAGGCGAAATCACTTACCGGAATAATACCAGAAGTTTTTCCATCAATGTGCTCGAAAACCGGGTGAAAATTGCCATTTTCGGAGGTTCACCTCACCCCGACCTGGGAGCACTCAATGAAGCTATGTCACATGAAGACGGATTCGTTGTCTCTGAATTTTTACTCAAGGGCAAAGCAGAATATTACACAAGTCCTTTAAATGCAAATCTCAGGGACTTTGATTTATTCATTCTGCACAATTTCCCCAACTCGCCTGCGGATGCCCCGGTAGTGCAGAAGATTCTTGCGGAAGTCAGAGACAGAAAGGTGCCGGTAATTTATTATATAGGAATGTTTACAGACCTCAATACGATGCGTCCGCTTTTTGAATATATGGCAATTGCCCCGGAAAGTATCAACCCCAAATCCGAAGAGGTAGTTCCGGACTTTAATGCCAAAATCAAATCTCATTCTACTTTTACCTTTGATGATAACTGGATTAGAATGATGAGTAATACGCCGCCGGTTTACAGAAACAAATCGGAATGGAAAGCCAAATCCACTGCCGAGGTGTTTGCAACAGCGAAGGTGAAAAACATTGCAATGAATCAATATCCTGTATTTGCGTTGCAAAGCCATCTCGGAAGAAAAAATATGACCTTTATCGGGGAAAATTTCTGGAGAATGCGGATGAATTCGTATATGGAAACAGAATCGTTTGAGTCTTTTGATGACTGGTATTTCAATACCGTAAAATGGCTCATGGTTACAGACGATAAACGGAAATTCAGAATTTATCCTTCAAAGGGCGTATTTACGGGCAATGAGCCGGCTATTCTGAAGGGCGAAGCTTATGACGACAGCTATAATCCGCTTTCAGGGGTAGAAATGAAAGTAGCGGTGAAATTTCCGAATGGAAAAATCAATGATTATTTTCTCAAGGAGACCTCAGCCGCTCAGTATTACCTGGAAATATACAACCTTCCGCAGGGAGCCTATACGTACAATGCCGAAGGAAAAAAGGGGAGTACGCTGATTGGTACCGATAAGGGACAGTTTTCCGTAGGAAGAGCCGATATCGAGCATGTCAATCTCAGGGCAGACGCCGGCCTTATGCAGCAAATGGCTGTACGAACCAACGGCAAAATGATTCATTACAAAGAACTGGATAAACTCCCTGATTTAATCAAACAACAATCTCTCAAAACCATCACGGACTTTAAAAAGAATAAAAAATCGGTAATGGACTGGTGGCATATTCTGGCCTGCCTGCTCGGGGTTGTTTCGGTGGAGTGGATTATAAGAAAATGGTATAGTTTACTATAATTTTGTACGGTAAATAAAATAAAATGGAAATAGCTTCATCTCCGGTTACGTTGCTCATTCTTCTGATTACTGTGGTTACCTCTATCATGGCTTGGAATGATGCTTCTTTGTTTAATCGTTTTATTCTTTATCCCTATCAAATGGCGAGGGATAAAAGTTGGTACCGGACAGTTACGAGCGGACTGATTCATGGAGATACGTGGCACCTTGCCTTCAATATGATTTCCCTGTATAGTTTTTCCTCCGGCGTATATGGGCTTGAAAACGTGATGGGAAGCCTGAAGCTCCTTATTTTTTATATTGTCTCTCTCATCCTGAGTGACCTTACTACGGTTTTAAGACATAAAGACAATCCCGCCTACAGGGCTCTGGGGGCCTCAGGAGCAGTGAGTGCAGTAGTGCTTGCTTCAATTCTGAACAATCCTGATTCAAAACTGATTATGCTTATGTTTCCGGTGCCGATACCGGGATGGCTTTTCGGGATTTTATATATAGCTTATAGTCAGTATGCTTCCAAAAATGCAAAAGACAATATAGGCCATGAAGCCCACCTTTGGGGAGCAATCGTAGGGGTGGTTCTGGCGTGGATTATGAGTCCCGAAATCAGAGAAAATTTTATTGCATTTTTACAGGTAAAAGGAATTCTGTAAGCCTTTTACCGAAAAAGGAAAAGAATAGCGAAGGTGTATTTTTATTGCCTGTCAGAATGGATTAATCCTGAATGCTGGCAATTTTTAACAAACCATCAATTTTTAAAAGCCTGATTTTTTTACCATTAAGCTCAATCAGGCCTTCATTCTTAAATTCTGACAGAATCCGGATGGTCGTTTCGGTAGCGGTTCCTATGAGATTTCCCAGTTCCTCCCGGGTTAGCAATACATTTATCGTTTCTTTATCGCTCTCACATCCAAATACCCCTTTCAGAAAAAGCAGGGTTTCTGCGGTTCTTTCCCGAACGCTTTTCTGGCTCAAAACCGTAATTTTGTCCTGCGCCTTTTTTAATTCATCAGAAAGCCTTTTCATTACTTCTTTCGTAACCGCTCCGTCATGATCAATCACATTGTAAAACTGCTCCCTGGGAATATAGCATACTTTTGTGTCTTCCATCGCAATTGCTGAAACACTAAAGTGTTCATCCCCCAAAATCGCCCGATACCCCAGCATATCTCCCTCCATGGCAAATCGCAATATCTGCTCCTTTCCGTCTTCTCCTGACTTTACCACTTTGACTTTCCCCTGACTGATACAAAATACTCCGAATGCAGGTTGTGATTCCTGAAAGAGCCTTTGTCCTTTCTTGTAAATCCCGCATTTTTTGTAGTCGTCTATTTCAGGAAGATTTTCTTCCCGGGCATTACAAAATACGGAAGTGTGTTTTTGAGTACACAGATTACATGGATTAGCAGTATTTTCTCTCATATATGGAACTGAATTTAAAGAAATTTAAATATTAATCTACACTATTCTTAATACCCCCGTCTATTTCACATTACAAAGCTAATACTGGTTAGGGTTATTTTTCATTACATTTTATCGCTATATTATTGACTTTTAGGCGGTTTTAGATTCCGTATATGATAGAGAAACAGTATTCCTAATCTATAAGGTGTCCGGCGTCACTCTTCATAAACAATACTCAACTGGCTGATAATAATGTAGTTATGAAATCATAGTTACCTAAAAGGAGTTTCACAAAGAAAAAAAAATCATACAGCGATACATTACACGTTTTTAGAATGTTTTGCCGAAGGGGTATATAAATCTTGTTTCAAATCAAGGAATACAGGAAAAACGACGATGATATCCTGTTTTTCACCCGTTCTTTTTTCAATAAACAATCAATTTCGGGGATTATACATATTTAAAACTGCGATTGTCGGCTGGGTATTTGAAAAAAAGGAGGATATTCTTGTCTTACAATAAAGATTCTTTTAACCCGTTTACGCCGTAACCCGCAAAAATGTATTTGTTTCGCAATAGAAAAATACAGAAATTTGTCGCCGTTTCCCTGTTTTGAATAAACCGGGATAATTTTAATATTTATCAAAGATTCTAAATTTATGGGAAATTTATTAACGGTGGGTTCCGTTGCGTTCGATACGATAGAAACCCCTTTTGGAAAAGCAGAGAGAATACTCGGAGGTGCAGGAACTTATATTTCGCTCACTGCTTCTTATTTCCGGAAGCCGGTTCAGCTGGTATCTGTAGTAGGAAATGACTTTCGTCAGCGGGATTTGGCTATGATGGAGGAGGCTGGGATTGATATCTCCGGAGTTCAGCAAAAAACGGATGAAAAGTCTTTTTTCTGGGCAGGGAAATATTTTAATGATATGAATCACCGGGACACCCTCGAAACCCAACTCAACGTGTTGGGTACATTTGACCCCGTAATTCCGGAGTCTTATAAAGACTGTGATTATCTGATGCTCGGGAATCTCTCTCCTGCGGTACAGCAGCAAGTAATCGACAGGCTCCCTTCCAGACCCAAACTTGTGGTAATGGACACCATGAATTTCTGGATTAGCAGTTTTATGGATGACCTCAAAACTGTAATCGGGAATGTGGATGTTTTGATCATCAATGAGGAAGAAGCGAGACAACTTACGGGTCAGTATTCGCTTGTGGTAGCAGCAAGAGAGATTAATGCGATGGGTCCCAATATTGTGGTCATCAAAAAAGGAGAGCATGGAGCACTTCTTTTTTATCATGGTCAGATTTTCTTCGTACCGGCTCTTCCGCTGGAGGTCGTGTTTGACCCTACGGGAGCGGGCGATACCTTTGCCGGCGGATTTATCGGGCATATCGCAAGAAAAGACAGCACTTCTTTTGAAACCATGAAGGAAGCGATGGTTTACGGAAGCGCCATGGCCAGTTTTTGTGTTGAAAAATTCGGAGTGGAAGGGATTCTGAATCGGAGCAATGAAGAGATTGAAAACAGGGTGAAGTTGTTCCGCTCATTGGTTCAGTAATCAGTCATACAGCAAGGGAATGATTTTACAGGGAGTATTTTCCTGATTTTCCGGCTGTTTCGGTTTCATCATTCAGGTTTTTTTAAGCACTAATAATGGTTAAGTGAAGAAAAAGCATAATAAACCGGCTTTTTTTCATCCGGTGGTTACAGTTACTACGATTGCAGCGTTTGATTTTGACGGAACAATAACCACAAAGGATACAATGACAGACTATATCCGGTTTGTGAAGGGAGATTTTGCCTATTATTCGGGTCTTTTGATTCTTTCTCCTATGCTTTTCGGGTATTTATTGAAACTCATTCCCCGACAGAAAGCAAAGGAAAAATTATTGTCTTATTTCTTTAAAGGCGATTCCGAAAGTCAGTTGTATGAATGGGGAAAAGACTATACAGAAAAATTGCTGCCGGAAAGAATCCGCCTTAAAGCCAAAGAAGTAATAGAATGGCATAAAGAAAACGGACATGCACTCTATCTTGTAACAGCTTCCCTTTCTTTCTGGACCCGGGCCTGGGCCGAAAAAAACGGGTTTACGCTGATTGCCTCAGAGCCGGAAATTAAAGAGGGAGTATTTACGGGGAAAATCAAAGGAAAAAACTGCTATGGTCAGCAAAAGGTAAATCGCC
Organism: Bacteroidia bacterium; assembly: GCA_019695295.1. Taxonomy (GTDB): domain Bacteria; phylum Bacteroidota; class Bacteroidia; order J057; family J057; genus JAAFHL01. The sequence continues at coordinate 27,924 of JAIBAH010000022.1, forward strand.
TGACTATACTGTTAAATGAGTCCGAAACCTATCGTTGTTTTGCCTATGGCGACTCCGGAGGCGACAGGGAACTCCTCAGCTGGGCAGACGTGCCTTTTTACCGGGCACTGGAGTAGTCAAGAAAAAATGGAAAAGAATTCACAATCAACAAAAAAAGGGAACGGTACGAGACCATTCCCTTTTTTGTTTTATGACAAATCAGTGCTTTCTGAGTTTACTTACCTGCGTAGATGAGAGCAAGAACGAAAGCAATCACTACTAAGTTTACGAGAGAGAGCGGGAGGAAACTTTTCCATCCGATATTCATCAGCTGATTGTACTTGAATCTTGGGATTGTCCAGCGAATCCAGACATACACACACATAAAGAAGAACGTCTTAAATGCAAACCAACCCAATCCCCAGGCAATTTGTCCCACACTACCCCATGACGCTACGCCAAGGATATTTTCTGCCGGTCCGCCGTAGCCACCAAAAAAGAGCGTAACCACCATCATGGAACCCATAATAACGTGGAGATACTCTGCAACGAAGAAGTTGGCAAATTTCATGGAGCTATACTCTGTATGAAACCCGCCCACAAGCTCCTGCTCGGCTTCTACGAGGTCAAAAGGAGAGCGGTTTGCTTCTGCAAGAGCACAAGTCATAAAAATCAGAAAACCAATCGGGTTGATAAATACATTCCACACACCGCTTTGCACCTGAGTTTCCACGATATTTACCAAAGAAAGACAATTTGAACCATCAGCCATTCTGAAGTTGGTAAGAAGGATAACGGACACTACCACAATCCCCATGGCAAGTTCGTAGCTAATCATCTGAGCCGAACTACGAATTCCTCCCAGAAGAGAATACTTACTGTTTGAAGACCATCCGGCGAGGGTAATTCCGTAAACCCCGATAGAAGTAGCCGCAAGCGTAAACAATACGCCGATATTTACATCTGCGATATATACCCCTCTTGCAAAGGGAATTACAGACATAGTGATAAGCGCAATCGTTACTGCAATTACGGGCGCAAGGAAATGCACCTTTCTGTTTGCCCCGGCGGGAATAATATCTTCTTTGAGCAGAAGTTTGATGACGTCTGCGAGAGGCTGAAGCCAGCCGATATTAATGATACGCAGAAAAATAGAATTTTTTGCAGCAATCATCATTTTGCCGGATGCAGGGCTTCCTACCCGGTTAGGGCCTGTACGCTGCTGAATCCATGCAGACAAAATCCTTTCGAGTACTACCGTGTAGGCAGCGAGTGTCAGGATTATAAACAGTGCGAGTCCTGCAATAATTGAAGTAATCCCTATCGAATTCATACTTTTTATGGTTATGAAAGAAGTTATTTTATATTCTCCGAAAAACGGAAAAAACGCTTTTTCCGAAATCCGGCTCAAAAATACATAAATCTTTATAAAATCTTATTTTTTAGAGAAGTTTTTTCAAAAAATCATTTTTTACGGATGAATCGCATACTAAAATCGGTATTTCGGGAAAGAATCAAGTCTTCGAGTGTATCTATATCGTTTAATTCCGGGAGGAGCTTAAAGGAAATATTGTGTTTCTTCAAATCTGACAAAGTCGAGGGTAGAACGGAATCTGTACTCCAATCTTTATTTTCGAATATAAAAGGGAAATACCCGCTCATTCCGATAAGGTAATATCCGCCATCGCCGGCCGGCCCAATAACAACGGAATGCTTTTGCAGATTTTCAAATGCTTCAGTCAGAATCTTCGGGCTAAGTTCGGCACAATCACTGCCGATGAGAACTACTTTTGAGTATCCTTCTTTTTGAGCCTCCGATATTGCATTACTCATTCTTTTCCCCAGCGTATCTCCTGACTGCATGCTGCGTTCATATCCTTTTTCTTGCCAGAAATCGGTTTCCGGGATAAAATTTCCATAAGCCACCCTTTTTTTTACAGGAACTTCCCGGACACAGGTTTCTGTATATTCCAGCAATGCATTATATACGCTGAGAGCCGTTTCGGTATTGGTATCAGCGGCGAGGCGGGTTTTTACCTGTCCGGGTACAGGATGCTTTACAAAAAGAATAAGCAGGGAGTCATTCATTTCATTATTCATTATAAAAAGAAGGATAAATTTTTAGACAGATTCTCAGGATACTGCAAAAAAAAAGACCGCCCTGAAGGACAGCCTGATTTTTCTGAAGAGCGAAAGACGAGACTCGAACTCGCGACCCTAACCTTGGCAAGGTTATGCTCTACCAACTGAGCTACTTTCGCTTTATGAATTTTGTGGTGCAAAGATAAGGGGTTTTTTTTATACAAAAAAAATTTTTTCAATATTTTTTTAAAAAAATGCTATTTTTGTAGAGAAACAAGCATTTAGTTTTTGCGGAAATCACTGTAAATTATTCAATATATGAGAGTTAGCAAAGGTACTCAGGATAAGCTTCAAAAAATTCTGGAATCACAGGGATTTATTGTAAGATACGAAAAAGGGAGCTTTCGGGGGGGATATTGTGTCGTACATCATCAAAAAACAGTTATTGTCAATAAATTTTTCCCTTTGGAAGGCATCATTCAGGCACTGACAGAGGTAGTAAAATGGGTGCCAATAACGGATAAAGAAGCGATGCCGGAAGAATTATACCGACTTGCAGAGAAAATTAAATCAGAAGATACAGAAATTACTTAATCCAGCTTGGCCTCAAGGTCTTTTATCATTACTTCATCCGGCACAACCGGAATAACGGGTTTTATTGCAACGGGAATCAGGGTGTATTTAAGCGTTACGGAGGGCATAAAGGTAATGAATTTTTGAGAGAGAGACTCATTCGTTCCGGAAAGGGTATAGCCGGCCAGGGGTAAAAAATAATTATTTCTGTCGTCTTTGAGGGGTTTCGTATATCCGATTTTGCCGGCAATATCAATGTTAATCCTGCTTGTAACCGGCAGCACAAATCCAAGCCCCAGCATTACTCCTCCCGTATATCCCTTTACGGCTACTTTTTCTCCTGAATCATCCGCATAAATATCATTCACATACACTCCGTTTAGATCCAGTCCGAAATAGGGGTAGGATTTGGCATAATGGTCAGCAAAGGTAAAGCCTACACTTGACCCGATACTTTTGTTTTGAAGGTCCCTGTATTGTTTCAGAAAAGATGGGGATAAGTTGGTTGGGGATAATAACGGCTGCTGCCTCAGACCCAATCCCATTCTTAGGGTAATTGCACTTTTCAAAGGGTATTCCGCGTTAAGTTCCACGCTTCCCAAAGGGGCATTTGCAACATTCAGGCCCATAGAGAATCCTGAAGCCTGAGCAAGTCCGGTCATTGGCAATAATACACTTAAGCAGAACCCAAAAATGTTTTTCATCTCAGAGAATTGAATTAGACGTAAGCAATATCATTATAAATGTCTTTTCCCCTTAAAAAGTTGCTTCCGCTCCCTTTTTTAATTAAAAAAGAGATAATCTGAAACTATCCTGCAAACAGCAGAGATACTTCTGATGATTTTTATCCTTAAGGTGAAAAATAACGGGGTAACCCTGCCTTTATTTTTCAATGTAAGGATATAGAAATACACTTGTTCAACTTGCTAAAAAGACCTGATAGCCAAAAGAAACCGATTAAAGTTTCCCTTATAAAACTATACAGGTGCAATACTACACAACTGTTTTTGATTATACAATACCTGTACCACAATTTTTTTACAATAAAAAAAGATAAAGTTACATAAGCCGTGTCTGTAGCCTGACTGTGCGCCGCTTGTTTTCTGCCACAAAAGAGAGAAACAGGAATAAGTTATTATTTTATTTACCATTATTTTGGGTAAAAAGTTAATTTTGCAACTTGTTTGATACATTTTATAATAATTATAGTCAATAAGAAAAAATAAAACCAATGAAAAAAGATAAACTTACAGTAGCACTGATGTTTGGCGGGAAATCTCCTGAGCATGAAGTTTCGGTATGGTCTGCAAAAAATATTTATTCGGCGATAGATAAAAGCAAATTTGAAGTATTGCTGATAGGGGTGGATAAAACCGGCAAATGGAGTCTGATTCAGCCTGATTTGTTTTTGGATTCTGATTTTAAGGTAGTGACTTCGGGGGCTTATATTTCTCTGGCTCCGGGATTCGTTCAGCCGCTGTTGCTTACAGAAGAAGGGGTTTCTCTCCCAAGACCCGATGCCGTTTTTCCGATTATCCACGGCCCCAACGGAGAAGATGGTACTTTACAGGGATTATTACAACAGCTGGACTTGCCTTATGTAGGCCCGAGTACGCTGGGGTCATCGGTGGCAATGGACAAGGATGTATGCAAAAGGCTGTTTCTGGAGGCTGGTTTATTGACGGCAAACTGTATGGTATTTCACCGCCACGAAATGGATACAATTGATTATGCCGCAGTAAAAAACAGATTGGGGAGTCCTTTATTTATCAAACCGGCCAATATGGGGTCTTCCGTGGGAGTGAGCAAAGCAACCAATGAGGAGGAATTTCATCAGGCCGTTTCACTTGCGTTTCAGTTTGACACCAAGATTCTGGTCGAGGAAATGATTACCGGAAGAGAAATCGAATGTGCGGTACTGGGGAATGAGTTTCCGGAAACAACGGGAGTGGGGGAAATTATCGTTACGAAAGGCTTTTATGATTACGATACAAAGTATGTGACAGATGACGCTAAAATTGTAATTCCTGCCGAAAATATTTCGGACAGTGTACTCGAGAAAATAAAAATCGTGGCGCGGCAGGCATTTCAGGTACTGGGTTGTGAGGGATTGTCGAGGGTAGATGTGTTTCTTACTCAGGATGAAAACGTATATATTAATGAAATCAATACACTCCCCGGCTTTACCAATATCAGTATGTACCCGAAATTATGGGAAAAAGCCGGAATTCCCTATGGAATTTTAATCGAAAAACTGATATCCCTTGCAATGGCAAGACATCAGCGTGATAACCGGTTGCAACGCTCAAAAGTGTAGTTTTAAAGGGGAATTGCAAAGAAATAACCCCGTAATTAAAAAAAGATTATTTTTGCCGCAAGTTATTATGCTAAATAAATTATTTTTGTACGCTGTAAAATATATAGCAGTTTAAAATTATAATCGTTATAAATATAATTTTGGCATTTTATTTGTTAAATAATTAACGTGCAATAATCGTATATTAAAAAGGGTTTTGCCTTTAATCTTTCAAAAATACATAAAATGAAAAAAGGAGTTATTATTTTTGTATTCAGTGCTTTACTTTGGAGTATTCCCCTGATGGGACAGAAAAGATATGGCCGTTTAGAAGATTTTGAATTGAATCCGGTACCCAACGCCTGGGTCTCTGCTTTTACCAATCAACAGTTCCTCGGCAGGGTAATTACCAACTCAGAAGGGTATTTTGAGTTTCCGATGCTGCCTTCCGGTATTTATGATTTTACGGTTCAGCTTGCAAAAGATAGTCGTGTAATAGAAAAAATGAAAATCCCTCAGTATGAGGTAATTACTCTTAGAGTTGATCTTGAGCACAATGATGTACAATCGCTTAATGCTCCGGGATTAAAAGATGTAGGGATTGATTTGGACCGATTTCCCTGGTGGGTTATTCCCTCGGCTGATGGGTTTGATTTTCCTTTTGAGTCAGGAGAAAGAAACGGGTTTCATACAAGCCGTTTGTTTGGCGAGCACGAACATCAGGGCGAAGACTGGAACAGAGGGACTGGAAACGAAGACCTGGGAACTCCGCTCCATAGTCTTGCAGACGGTATCGTAATTTATGCAGGAAATGTAGGAAACGGCTGGGGAAATGTCGTAAGGATACTTCATAATATTGGTACTTCTGAAGAAATTCACCTGATAGAATCTATTTATGCCCACCTCGAGAACATTGAAGTAAGTGACGGTGATATGATTGTCAGAGGACAGAACATTGGCACTATGGGAAATGTAAACGGAAAATATAAAGCACATCTTCATCTGGAACTGCGCTCACGTCCGGGAATGCCTATCGGCGGGGGATATGGTACCACAGACGGATATATTGAGCCTTCTCATTTTATCGAAAATCACCGTCCGTATCTCTCCAGCAGTGCCGGCGGAAGCTATCATAATTATGACATAGATTGAAAAGGGGCGTGCGCTGAAGGAGACAACCGCTAAGAACAGCAAGGGTCATTTCATGCAAACTCCATAAACCTGCTTTTAGTACGCTTCAGGGGATTTTTACTCCCCCGAAGCGTTTTTTTATGGTTTAAACCTGGACTTCCTCAGGACTTTTCCCTGAAAAGAAGATAAGAATAGAGAACGGGTATCAATGCCAGTACAATAATGCCTGCACTGAGAATAATAAATGCCGTTACAGAGGGAAACAGAACCACTACAAGAGCCATGATTAATCCCCCGAAAAACCAGAGCTTGCCGGCAAACTTATGCGTTTTTCTCCAGATTTCTTCATCGGATAAAGTCCAGGGAGTTCTTACTCCTGTGAAATAATTGGGTTTGATTGTACCCATATAGTTCCCGATACCTGCAAACAGCAGGCATATACTCACACTGATAATGTCGGTAAAGGAGGCTATCTGATTCGTAGCGGAAACATACAAAATCATACCCGAAAGAAAGCTGAAAAACAGGGTTATCAGCAACCGGAGTTTGTAATATGAGCCCTGAAAGGACGCATAGTTTTCTCTTTTGGGGTCAAATGCAGGCAAAAAATTCATTAATACCTGAATCACTAAAGGCAGACCTGCCAGAAGAAACGCGGTGTTTTTTCCCGAATAACTGTCCACTTCTCCTTTATAGTTCCAGTGAGTCGGGATTTTTTCAGGGAGATAATCCCAGATAATGAGCAGATAAATAAAAGGAAACAGGCTCAATGCCCATATAACTCCTTCTCTGAAAAATTTTGTTTTCATAATAAAAATTATTCTTTATTGTCGTTTTTAAGTTGGATAATCCAGTTGAGAATCTCGTCGAGTACAGTCATGTTGAGAGAGTAATGCACAAATTGCCCTTTTTTTACGCTTTCCACCAATCCTGCCTGACTGAGTAAATCAAGGTGATGGGAAATGCTGGGTTTGGTAATACTGAAGTGGTCTGCAATTTCGCCCGCAGTCATATCCCGCTGCTGCAGCAGGGTCAGAATTTCCCTCCTCGTAGGGTCGTTTAATGCTTTAAATATAGTATTCAAGGCATGGAGTTATTGAATGGTTTTACAAAATTTACTTACTTTGGTAATCAGGGCCGGGATCACCGGCAGGTCTGTATTTGAATAGGTTGCGATATTTTGTTCCCTGTTTTCAGGGGCTTTTTTCAAAACATGGTTCATTTCCTTTATAATCAGCAGCTTTGCTTCGGGTTTTGCTGCTTTGAGAAGTTTGGCTTCGCTGACTGCTACCTGTATATCGGTTGTGCCCTGAACAATCATAACCGGGATTTTCAGCTTCCTGATTTCGTCCTGAGGCGTATATTGAAACCACGATATCAGATAAGGCTGAACCTCCTGACGAAAAAGAGAAGCAAGCATCGGATTGTATTTTTCTACGGTTTTTCCCATCGCCAGACTATCCAGTACCGGTTTGGCGTATTCTGCAAGCAATGCCGACTGTGCACCAATCTGACCATATAGTATTTTGTCGGCTCTCTGACCGGCTCCGGCCAAAGAAATATAGCCGTCAGCGCCCGCCTGTCCTGCCGCAAGCATCCCGATAAGGGAGCCTTCGCTGTGACCAATGATGATTACCTTCTGGAATTTTTTTTCATTTTTCAGCCATTTTACCCAATCAGAAGCATCCGATACGAAATCTTCAAACCGAAGGTCTTTTTCCTTCAGATCAGGAATTTTGCTCTCTCCTAATCCCCGTTTATCATACCTCAGGCTTGCGATTCCGTTTTTGGAAAGCCCCTCCGCCAGCATCTTCAATGAATTATTGGACATCATGGGGTTATTTCCGTTTCTGTCTGTGGGACCTGAGCCCGAAATAATTAATGCAACTGTCGGGGAAAGTTTTGAATCTCCCGTTAAGGTACCGTGAACCTTTCCGGCAGCAATCGTGAGCGAAACGCCGGTTTCCTGTAAGGTCTGACTCCTGAGAGGAAAAATTACAAAAAGCGACAACCATAAAATCAGGGAATTTTTCATATCGTTTTCAATTAATAATTTAAATATTTAGACAAATATCTAAATAAGTATTGAGACTTTTACATTTTATTACAAAAAAAATAAAAAAAGTATCGCTTTATTAAATTGTATGAAATGATACGTTTTGTAAAGTACTGAAAATCAGCAAAAAAATTCTTAAAACTGGCTTTATATCAAAAAAAGTAACAGAAAAAATTACCGTAATCTTCCATCTGCTTTCATCAGCATCAGTTTATAGATAGCAGCAACCGTGAGAGAGTCGGTAATCAGGCCTTTTTCCACAAGTGCGTAAGCGTCCTCTAACTGAATTTTCCGGAGATGAAGTTCTTCTGTTTCTTCCGGTTCCGCCTCTCCGTGTGTAAGTTCAGTGGCAAGATAGATGATGGCGTACTCATCCGAAACAGAGTTGGACAGGTGCATTTCCACGATTTTTTCATAGTTAGCAGCGGTCATTCCGGTTTCTTCCTTAAGTTCCCTGACAGCAGCCTCCAAAGTACTGATATCCAATGGCCCTCCACCTTCCGGTATTTCCCATGAAAACCGGTTTAGGGGGTAGCGGAACTGTCCCACCATCCAGATAAATCCATTTTCGTAGGGTACTACACCGACGGCATTATTCTGAAAATGAATAACGCCATAGATACCGGGATTGCCGGCCGGATTCAAGACCTGAAATTCAGTAAGTTTAATCCATTTATTTTCATAAATTTCTTTTTCCGAAAGCGTTTTCCAGGGATTATGACTTTCCTCTGGCCCAAGATGATTCATTGTAATTAATTATAATGTTTGCGAATGAAAGTGCAAATTAAGTAAGGCTTACCATAAAATAAAATAGAACTCCAATAAAAAATAAAAAAGATTTTGGAGATTTAATAAAAAGTAGTAATTTTGCAGTCCGAAATTAAGTAATAAGAATTTAACTAATTAATTTTCAGTCCTATATGGCAGTAAAACTCAGATTGAGAAGACAAGGTAGGGGTAAAGCCCCTCACTACGCGATTGTAGCGGCAGATGCCCGCGCCCCCCGCGATGGAAGGTTTATCGAGAAAGTAGGGTACTACAACCCTGTAAAGCAACCGGCGGAGGTAAGTATTGACCACGAACTTGCGTTAAAGTGGTTAGGTTATGGTGCACAACCAACCGATACAGTAGATGCATTACTGCGTCATACCGGTATCAAATTGAAGTATGCGCTCATTAAGCAAAATAAATCTCCGGAAGATCAGCAAAAAATCTTTGATCGCTGGTGGAGCCAGAACGGTACGAAAAAACTGGAGAGATTCAAGTTTATCGAAACCGAAAAAAAATAATACGTTTATCAATTGCAAAAAATTCCAATAACCCTGACATCTTTTTGTCGGGGTTTATTATTGAAAACCCCAATGATGTACAAAGATTATATCGAAATAGGATACATACCCGATGCACACGGGATACACGGGCAGGTCAAAGTCCGGATGGAAGTACAGGATATAAACGATTACAAAAAGCTGAAATCGGTGTTTCTGGCCAAAAAAGGCGCAAAACCGACTTTGTTCAATATTGAAAAAATCAGTTTCAAAAACTCAAGTGAAGGAATCATTGCTTTGCAGAAAGTAGAAACGAGAGAAGCGGCAGAGGAGCTGATTGGAAGTACGCTTTTTATTTCTGAAGACCAGTTACCCAAACTGGAAGAAGGGCAGTTTTATTATTTTGAGGTCATCGGATTCCGGATCAATGACGTAAAGCTCGGGGAACTCGGAACGATAGAGGATATTCTGGAAATGCCGGGAAATGACATCATCGTCATGAATTATCAAAACAAGGAAGTGCTGATTCCTATTGTGTTTGCAGGAGCAGTGGATAAACCCGGGCGGATACTCAATGTAACCCTGCCCGAAGGCCTTCTGGAGACCTACCTTTCCTGATTTTATTCGGAAGCAGGTGCTATTACCTGTTCCTGAATCAGAGAAAAAGCCTGAGCTTTCGACTGAAACAATACCTTCGTGGCTGCCCAGGTCGTTTTAAAAAGCTCACTGTGGCGATAAAGATTCAACGCTTCTTCAGACTCCCAAAGGCTGTAGGTATATTTTACGTTTTCATGGTGCAAATCCGTGTGAAGGGCGAGATAAAGACAGCCCGGAAATGCCCGGATTTTTTGTTTACTGGCATTGAAAACCTCCATAAAACCGGATACTTTTTCCGGACTAAAGTCCATTCTTACTATTCTCAGTAAATGCATAATGTGATATTTTTGGGTACAAAGGTAGGAATGTTTTCTGAAAACAGCGATTCCTGCCTTTGTTTTCTTTTATAGTCAAATGACTGACGGATATACTCTGTTTATCCCGGCGGATAATTATATTTTGAGGTAAATCTCACCGTTTTCTCAATAAACAGAGATTAATTACTATATTTGTATTGAAAGATGTTTTTATCAGAAAAATGGACGAAATCACAGAGTTTGATAAGGCTGCGCCCACATACGATCAGGATTTTACGCACACCGAAACCGGAAAGGGGCAGAGAGCGTGTGTCTATTCTTTTTTGCCCGAACTCAGGGATAAGCAGATTCTGGAGATGAATTGTGGTACGGGAGAAGATGCTGTGTATTTTTACCATTGCGGAGCAAAAGTAACAGCGACTGACATTTCCCGGAATATGATTCAGGCTACACTGGAAAAAGCCCGGAAGGAATCAGCCGAGATAAAGGCGTTTTACTGGGACCTGTCTAATCCGGAGGATGTATTTCAGGGAGAGCATTTTGATATTGCTTTTTCTGACTTCGGAGGGTGGAACTGCCTGAACGGACAACAGATTCAGGCACTGGGAGACAGGCTTCATACGCTGATTAAACCCGGAGGAAAGCTGATAGTAGTCTGGATGCCTTCCTTTTGCTTGTGGGAGACTTTTTATTTTCTGTTAAAAAGGAAGCCCGGGCCGGCTTTTCGTCGTTTAGGGTCAAAGCCTGCCGTAGCATCCGTAGAGGGCGTTTCGGTGCTGACGTATTATTATAGTCCGGGTAAACTGAAGCGTCTTTTGCCCCGGTTTAAAACCATAAAAATACGCCCGGTCGGATTGTTTTTGCCACCATCCTATCTTACCCCCTTTTTTTTTAAACATAAATGGCTGATTCGCATTTTGTATTTCTGGGAAAAAGTATTTAACTCATTTGCAATATTTTCCCTTTTATCGGACCATGCTTATATTGAAATGGAAAGATTGGAGTAACCCTAAAAAAAAAAAAGCCCCTGTATTAATTATGGTTTTATTTACGCACGGATATTTTTTATGCAATGACGAAAAAGAGCAGCAAATCATGCGGCCGTATGTTCCCCTGGGAATACTCTACCTTGCCGCCTATCTCGATGAAAATAATATCGCCAATGAAGTATTTGATACTACCTTTTCCACGCCTGAAGCCCTCTGTCAGCATTTGCGTGTAAAAAAGCCCCCTTTTCTGGCGGTTTACGTCAATCTTATGACAAAAATCCCGGTGCTGGAAATCATTCGTTTTGTAAAAAATGAGCCTGAACTGAAAGACACGATTATCATTCTGGGAGGGCCTGAAGTAAAAAACCACGCAGAAAAATTTCTTGAATATAAGGCAGATTACCTGATTATCGGCGAGGGAGAAGAATCCCTGCTTGCGCTGATTCAATCTGTCAATCTTCAGACAGAGCACTCCGGCTCTATGGAAGGAATCCGGGATGGAATAGACGGGATTGCTTACCGGAACGAGTCCGGCGAAACCGTATTTACCCGGGAAAGAACCAAAATCAAAGACCTCGATACCCTCCCTTTTCCGGCAAGACAAAAAGTAGAATTACAGCTTTATCTGGATGCATGGAAGAAAAAACACGGTCAGAATGCGATTTCTGTAAGTACCATGAGAGGATGTCCTTATACCTGCAAATGGTGTAGCAGAGCCGTTTACGGATTGAGTTACAGGCGGCGGTCTCCCCGCAAAGTAGCCGAAGAATTGGAGTGGATTCAGGCACACTATCAGCCGGATACATTATGGTTTGTGGATGATGTATTTACGATTAGCCACAAATGGCTAAGAGAGTTTGCAGACGCACTCGCTGAAAAAAACCTGCGTATTCCCTATGAATGCATCACCCGCGCAGACAGGCTCAATGCCGAAGCAATTGCCCTGCTCAAAGAAACCGGATGTTTCAGGGTTTGGATTGGGGCAGAAAGCGGCTCTCAGAAAGTAATAGACTTAATGGACAGAAGGGTGAGTGTAAATCAGGTGAGAGAGATGATTCAGCTTGCGCAATCCAACGGAATTCAGGCCGGAACTTTTATAATGCTGGGGTATCCCGGAGAAACAGAAGAAGACATCGAAGAAACAATCCATCACCTCAAAGTCTCCAACCCGGATTTATTCACGATTACGGTGGCCTATCCTATCAAAGGAACCGAACTTTACACCGAAATAGAAACCCGTATCGCTGCGTTACCCGAATGGGCAAACAGCACCGACCGGGATATTGACTTTAAGCGGACTTACTCCCGTAAATATTATGATTATGCAGTAAGAAGAGTCGTAAACGAAGTGAATTTTTTCAAACAAAAACAAAAAAACGGAATGGATATTCCTGCCCTGAAATTTAAAGCACGGTCAGTGGTTGCCAAAATGCTGATGTGGTGGGAGAGAAAATAGGGGGTATCACAGGTTTTTCATCCGGGAAATCAGGATAAAAAGAAAATTTAGTATTTCTTTCGGGTAATTATTTCTTTTCAGCAGATATCGGATTTTTATCTCTTCCATGAGGAAAATGTTCAGAAAAATCATTAATTTTGTACTGAAGTTGGGTAGGAGTATGAATCGGAAAAAATCCGGGAGAGGAATTTTATTCATACTCAGGACTTCGGAGTTTACTTAAAATATAACAGAATAATAAAATATGCAAACTAAAATGAAACGGGGCTTTTTATATGGTATGATAATTCTGGCGTCGTTTATCAGTGTAGGACACGTAGCAGAAGGAACCGATGACTATTTTGAAATCACCAAAAACCTCAGTATTTTCGGTAAAGTATTCCGGGATGCCAACGCATATTATGTGGATGAGGTGGACCCTACCAAGGTAATGCGCAAGGGAATAGATGCAATGCTGGAATCGCTCGACCCCTATACCAATTATATCAGTGCCGGTGAAATAGAGGACTACCGGTTTATCAGTACCGGCTCTTATGGAGGGATTGGGGCTTCTGTAGCCGAAAAAGACGGACATTATATCGTAACGGAAGCCTATGAAGATGACCCCGCAGTAGTTGCAGGGGTGAAGGTCGGCGATGAAATCGTAGCGATAGATAATGAAGTGATTCAGGGAAAATTCAAGGCTGATATCCGGACGCTTCTCAGAGGACAGGCCGGAAGTCAGGTAGTACTGACGATTCAGCGATTCGGCGAAACCGCTACTCAGAAAATAACAGTTAAGAGAAGAGATGTAAAAATCGAAAACGTTCCCTATTTCGGAATGATTAATGACAAAACCGGCTTCATTGCACTGACAGGCTTCACACAGGAAGCGGGCAAAGAAGTAAGGGACGCACTCTCTGATCTCAAAAAAAACAACCCGGGAATGGAAAGTGTCATTCTGGACTTAAGGGGGAATTTGGGAGGACTTTTGCATGAAGCGGTCAGCGTTTTGTCTGCTTTTCTCAAAAAAGGGCAGGTTGTGGTAGAAACGAGAGGCCGGATGGAAGGCACTCAGAATAAATATCCAACGATTGAAGCTCCGGTTGATACTGCAATGCGTATCGTAGTGCTTGTAAACGGAAGGAGTGCAAGTGCTTCTGAAATTGTAGCCGGGGCTATTCAGGATCTGGACAGAGGGGTGATTGTCGGCACACGAAGTTTTGGAAAAGGGCTTGTACAGGCCACCAAAGACCTGAATTATAACGCCAAACTCAAAATCACTACAGCGAAGTACCTTATTCCCAGCGGAAGATGTGTTCAGGCCATTGATTATTCCCGACGCTATACAGACGAAGCCCCGGGAAAGGCGGCGGACAGCTTGCGCAAGCCCTTCAAAACCCGCAATAACCGCGTTGTATATGACGTAAGCGGAATTGACCCTGAAATAGAAATTACACAGAAAAAAACGAAATCCATTACGGTTGAATTAATCTCCCAGCAGATTATTTTTGATTTTGCAACTGAGTATTATATCAAACATCCCAAAATAGCAGAAGCCAGAAAGTTTAAGCTTTCGGATACCGATTATCAGGATTTTATTGAATTTGTACGCAAGAAAAAATTCACGTATGATACTCCCGCCGAGAAAGAAATTGCCAAGCTTAAGCATCTTTTGGAAGAGGAAAATCATCTGGAGCCTCTCCGAAAAGAAATCAATGAGTTTAAGGAGAAGTTGAAAAGCACAAAAGAAGGAGAATTGATTCAGAATAAAGAGGAAATTGCAGAGGCTATTTCTGCCGAAATCATCAAAAGATATTATTACAGAAGAGGGATGATAGAATCCGGATTTGAGAATGACCCTTATATTAAGGAAGCACTAGCTATATTGAATAATACAGCTGAATATAAAAAAATACTTTCCGGTAAATAAAGTAACCCCCTGACCTTATCCTTATACTGAAAAAATGGACGAGAATAAAATTCAACGAGTTGGACGGTTTAAATGTTCTGGTTGCGGTTCGCTGGATGTAGGATACAGCGCAGAAGAAAAAAAACTGAAATGCAACTTCTGTAAAAATACCTGGGATATCCCCAAAGGAAGCGATAAAGTAGTAGAAAGAAGACTGGGAGAAGGATTCAGGCTGGAAGATTTGCCTTCCGGACTGGGACTGGAGACCAAAATGTGTCATTGCAACAGTTGCGGCGCAAATACAGCTTTCCCTGCCAATCAGGTGAATACCTCCTGTCCTTTTTGTGGCTCTACTGCCGTAAATGAGGAAGCGATGGATACCAAAGTGATTCAGCCCTCAGGCGTACTTCCTTTTACCTTTCCTCAGAAAATGGCCTTTAAAGCGTTTGAAGACTGGGTGAAAGAAGGGTGGTTTCATCCCAATGACCTTCAGAAGATGGCCGAACTTCATAAAATTCAGGGAGTATATCTTCCGTTCTGGACTTTTGACGCATTTACCGAGTCGTCATGGACTGCGGATGCCGGTTATTATTACTATGAATCCGAATCTTATACCGATGCAGAAGGCAATACTCAGACGCGGCAGGTTCAGAAAGTGAGGTGGGTTCCCGCAGGAGGATATTATGACCATTTTTTTGATGATGTAGTGGTTGTGGCTTCAAAGGGAATCCCTCAGGATACAATTCAGCAGGTTTTTCCTTTTGAACTGAAAGAGGTGGTAAATTATGATAGTCAGTATCTGTTGGGCTGGGAGTGCGAGGTATATCAAAAAGACGTAAAAGAAGGATATCAGGTAGCGGATAATATCATGGACGAATATATCCGTCAGGAGTGTGTCAAAAGAATACCCGGAGATACTTATCGTTTTCTCAATGTGTCAACCTGTAAGAATGAACTTACATTCAAGCATATTTTATTGCCAATCTGGATTGCTGCGTACCGCTACAATAATAAAGTTTACCGGTTTATTGTCAACGGGCAGACCGGTAAAATTACAGGAACGAAGCCCTACTCGGCATGGAAAATCGCATTTACTATTCTTGCAGTGGCTGCTTTGATTGCAATTGGGGTTATCATCTATCAGAATACGAAACAATAGGAAGAAACCTTTTTTTATTCTGAATGAAATATACTTTTTGTATATAAATGATTTATTAATAGTGTTTTACTGTGGTCTCCCTGTTTTTTGTTGTTTTGTTATAAATGCTTTTCTCAATTAGACAGGCAGCTATTTTACAGAATAATTCGTCTTTAGAAATAAATACAAAGAATAAATGACGATTTCACAACGGACGATTTCAAATCCGGTAAGTCTCTCCGGTACTGGATTACATACAGGAATTATTGCCACAATTACTTTTGTTCCCGCAAAAGAAAATACAGGAGTCATATTCAAAAGAACAGACCTGGCTGACAGTCCCGAACTGGAAGCCAATGCTCAGCTTGTGGTGGACACCCGTTTGGGAACTGTACTCAGCAATGGCAAAGCAGTAGTTCAGACTGTGGAGCATGTACTTGCTGCCGTTTTCGCATTAGGGATAGACAATCTTATCATTGAAATCAATACAAGCGAGCCGCCAATTATGGACGGAAGCGCAATTGCGTTTGTTCAGGCACTGAAATCTGTCGGAATCGTGAATCAGAATGCACCTAAAAAGCAGTTTTTACTGACAGAAAAAATCATTTACGAAGAAAAAGACCGGGACGTTTATCTCTCCGTCGAACCCCATCCGTACCTCGAAATTTATGTTGAAGTGGATTATAACTCTGAGGTATTGCCGCCGCAGTCAGCGTCTCTTACAAGCCTGGGTGATTTTGAAAAAGAAATTGCTCCCTGCCGTACATTTTGTTTTCTGAAAGACGTACTCTATATGCACAGTGTAGGGCTTATTCGGGGAGGCTCTCCGGATAATGCCGTTGTAATTGTGGATAAACCCCTTACCGAAACCGAAAAGCAACAACTATCCCGTCTGTTTCCATTGCCTGAAAATGAAATCTCATCCGGATTTCTCGGAACTGAACTCCTTTTTGACAATGAGCCCGCAAGACATAAGTTGCTGGATATAATAGGGGATTTAAGCCTTGTGGGTTTTCCGCTATCAGGGAAAATCATTGCGCGAAAGCCCGGGCACAAAGCCAATACCGAACTGGCTAAGCTGATTCAGCAGAAAATGACAGAGCTTGTTTTTTCTTCCAGGTAATAAAACAAGAAATAATTGCCCGTTTTCTGCATATTAAAAAACTACAAACTGTAGAAAATAATACTATTTAATACGCAATTGTCATTAATATGAATACTTTATCTATCTTTGCAACGCGAAATATCTAAAGGAAGTCACTTTTTATTTAATTAAGATTGTGGAAAAATCAGAAATAGTATTTGATATACATCAAATCATGAAACTTCTCCCTCATCGTTATCCCTTTTTACTGGTGGACAGGATAACACACTTTGATGAGAATACCATTGAAGGTTATAAGAATGTAACCATTAATGAGCCTTTTTTTGTAGGTCACTTTGAAGGCAATCCTATCATGCCGGGCGTACTTCAGCTCGAAGCAATGGCTCAGGTAGGAGGAATCATGCTGATGAACAAGGTTGAAGATTATACAAAAGTATGGGTTTATATTGTTGGAATTGATAATGCCCGCTTTAAAAAACCGGTTACTCCAGGGGATAAATTGTATTTTAAACTGGAAATGGATGTATTTAAAAGAGGCATTTGTAAAATGAAAGGCCAGGCTTTTGTTGATGGTAAACTTGCCTGCTCGGCAGACCTCATTGCAAGTGTTGTCCCCAAAACCGAGGATTAAAACAAGTGTTTTTTATTTTTATACGGGCTTAGGTTTTTAGGCCCTTCTGATTTGCTAAAAATTATTTATGGTTCATCCTTCTGCAATTATTTCCACTGAATCCGTCATTGAAAAGGATGTGGTTATTGGTCCTTTTTGTATAATAGAATCCGGCGTTACGATAAAAAAAGGCTCTGTTCTGGAGTCTCATATTATACTGAAAAGCGGAGTCACAATCGGAGAAAACTGCTATATTTCGACCGGTTGCTCTTTTTCTTCTGACGCAACCCGCCTCGATTTCCGGGAAAATAAATCAACAAATTCGGATCACCATGTTTTTGTTGGTAATCATGTACATTTTGAGCCCTACAGCACTGTTCACGGTTCTGTTTTTATTGGTAATAATGTATGGTTTGGGTCAAATGTTGTGATACATCACGGCGCAAGGGTAGGAAATTACTGCAAAATATTTTCAGGAGCTATCGTGGGATCCATTCCGCAGGATTTAAAGTTTGAAGGAGAGGAAAGTACCCTTTGTATAGGAGATAATACAGTAGTAAGGGAGTTTGCCACCCTCAACAGAGGTACCAAGCACAGTAATACTACGATTATTGGCAAAAATTGCCTGATTATGGCGTATGTACATGTAGCACATGATTGCCGGATAGGAGATAATGTAATTCTGGCCAATAGCGTAAATATGGGAGGACATGTTCAGATTGATGATTTTGTGGTTGTCGGAGGAATGGCGGCAATTCATCAGTTTGTAAGAATCGGGAAACACGCAATGGTATCCGGAGGCTCCCTTATCGGGAAAGATATTCCGCCTTTTGTAAATGCCGGGAGATATCCGGTTCAGTACGAAGGGATTAATAGAGTAGGACTTAAAAGGAGGAATTTTTCTTCTGATCAATTGAACAGAATGCACGATATTTACAGGATTCTCTTTTGTATGGGGTATGCACACGGACACGCACTGGAAGAAATAGAGAAAAGCATTCCGGAATCAGTAGAAAAAAACGAAATCATGCTTTTTTTAAAGTCCGGCGAAAACAGAGGAATTATCAAAGGAATCAAGATTTGATTGTAAGCATAAGGAAAGGGTACTGCTGCTTAACCCTGAAAAACAGATAAAAAAACGAAACCGGATGAGTTTCGTTTTTTTGTTTTATTAACCCCTAACTTTTCCTGAACTTAGGTAACAGCTTTAAAAAATCAGCGAGATGTACAAAAAACTTTAAAAAAGTTGTTTTTTAGGGAACAAAGTTATACTTTTGTGCTACCTAAAACTTAGGTAACAGAA
>JAIBAH010000142.1 GCA_019695295.1 Bacteroidia bacterium
ATTGATTTTAAAATGGAAAAAAAATTATTACCACTATTCTTATTTGTTTTATTCTTCAATTCATTTTATGCTCAGTCTGATAAATATACCCAAAAGGTAGCTGAGCAAACCTGTGAGTGTCTTTCGAAAGAAAAAATCGAACCCTTTACAAGAGAAAAATATGAAATGGTGCTCGTGAGATGTTTATTCTCTGCCGATGGCCTCAATGAAGCAATGAAAGAAAACAAACTTGACCTCAGCAAAGGACAGGACGCAGGAAGGGAACTCGGGATGAAGATAGGGCTGAAAATGATTGATATCAATTGCGAAGTATATATGGACTATTCTCTCAAACTCGTTGAAGAACAAAATGCTGCAAATGAAGACGCTGCGAATAAGGCAGACATTACCAGCGGATTATTTGAAGGAATAGACAAATCGGGAGACTTTGCTTACCTTCTGGTCAAAGATAGTGAAGGCCGAACCTATAAGTTTCTCTGGATGGATTATTTTGAGGGGTCAGAATTATTTATGGGTGAAGCGGCAGAAAGTTTTAAGGGAAAAGAAATTGAGGTGGAATGGACTGAAAAGGAAGTATATCTTCCCCGTTTGAATGATTATTTCAGGGTAAAATTCATTCAGTCTGTTACTTTATTTTAGTAAATACTGCCTTAACTCCTTGTAAACAGAAGGATTACAGGCAGGGATTTCAGGTTACAATCAATAAAAATACAATTCGGAATAAATGATTTATATTATGTTTCAAGTACAAAAACCTGGGTTCAGCATTCGTGAAATCAAATGGAATAAATTCCTCTCTGCGGCGACAATTACGGTCTTTCTGCTGGGATTAAGTGCTTGTGGTGGCAGTAAAAAAGAGGAAAACATACAGGCAAAAAAGGATTCACTGAAAATCAAAACATATAGTGTAAATCCGGATAAAGTAATAGGAATCGGGAGGGTAGAGCCGGAAACCAAATTCGTGAAACTCTATCCTGAAGTAGCCGGAATGGTGGACGGGCTTTTTATTAAGTCAGGTCAGGAGGTAAAAAGAGGGCAATTACTCGTCGCTTTGAGCAGCACTGTGGAAGCTGGTAGAATCGAAAAAGCCAAAGCACAGGTAGCTTCTCAGGAAGAGCAGGTGAAATCCCAGAACGCTCAGATTCGTGCTCAGGAAACACAGGTTCAGACTCAGCAAACTCAAATCAACGGGTTTGAAAAAGAAATCGCCAAAGCCAGAATTGCAGTTGGATATGCTCAGAAAAATTTTGACCGTATCGCCAAAGTATTTAATGAAGGGGCTGAAACCAAAGCGACTTATGACAATGCCGAAAATCAGCTTCAGTCTGCGCAGGCAGAGGTAGAAAGACTCATTGCGCAGCAAAACAACCTTAAAGCCCAGCAGGATAATCTCAAGGCTCAGGTAGAAATTCAAAAAGCCCAGAAAACCAGCCTTTCTGCCAAAGTCAATGAATTTAAAGCGGATGTGAGTATTTCCGAAGCGGAAAAAGACAAAAGAAATGTCTACGCACCCGTTGATGGGAAAATACTCTCTGTAGAAGTAACTCCGGGTGCTTATATCAGCCCTCAGACAGTAATCGGGGAATTTGCTCCGGCTTCTCCGGTAAATGTGGTCTGCGAAATAGATGAAATGTTTGCGGAGAAAATGACTACCGGACAAAAAGCGGTCATTCATCTTCAGGGCTCCAAAGAGATGCTTGCAGAAGGGGAAGTCATTGAGGTGGCTCCTTATCTGAAACAAAAATCGCTTTTTTCCGATGAGGTAGGCAAGCTGGAAGACAGAAGGGTAAGAGAAGTAAGAATCCGGCTCAGTAATCCACCGGCGAATCTGCTTTATGGCTCACGCGTGGATTGTGAAATCAAACTCAAATAACGTATTTTTATGCTAAAAACAGCCATTAAATTTCTGTTATACGACAAAGCCAAGTCTTTCGGAGCTTTGCTTGGAGTGGTGATTTCTACCTTTCTCATCGGTCAGCAAATCGGTGTTTTCACCTTCCTTACAAACGCAATGAAAGCCCTGGCCGAAATGAACCCTCAGTATATCTGGGTGATTGACAGTCAGACTGAGAATGTAAATGCGCTGGGTCAGCTGGATATGAGAATTTCGAGACACATTGAGTCTTTCCCGGGCGTAGCCAATGTGTATCCGGTTTTTATCGGTGGAGCACTCGTTCAATTTCCAGATGGCGAAAATTCAGGCATTCAGCTCATCGGACTGGAAGCCCCGGGTTTTGTAGGAGGACCAAAGCCTTCTGATTTTACGGATGGAACGTTTACGGATTTGCTCGCCGACGGAGCAGTGTGTGTAGATTATTTTGACAAAAGAATCTTTCGCTCTACGGATCCCGGAACTACTTTTGAAATCAACAAAAAGAAAGTCTATATCGGGGCAAGAACCAAAGGAGTTAGGGGATTCGGAGCTTCTTATGTATTCACTACCATCGAAAGAGCAAGGGCACTTACCAGGGCCTCTTCCAATACAGCAAGTGCTTTTCTGGTAGAAGTAGCACCCGGAACCTCTCAGGATGAAATGGTAAAATTAATCAACAGTAATGTATTCGGGGTAAGGGCATGGAAAGGAACAGAACTTGCTTCCAGTACGGTATCTATCATTCTGCGTACTACCAGTATTGCTACTTCTGTGGGTACGCTTGTTATATTTGCATTGATTGCCGGGTTCTTTATCGTAGGGCTAACGCTCTACTCTGCTGCTGTGGACAGACTCAAGGACTATGGAACCATGAAAGCGATTGGCGCAACCAACGGATATATTGCAAAATTAATCTATCTTCAGGCTACGATATTTGCCATTTTTGGATTCG
The DNA here is from genome assembly GCA_019695295.1 of Bacteroidia bacterium. Lineage (GTDB taxonomy): Bacteria > Bacteroidota > Bacteroidia > J057 > J057 > JAAFHL01. The sequence goes on from JAIBAH010000142.1 coordinate 2,826, forward strand.
GTATCGGATATTTGCTCATGGACGCTTTCAGGAAAGGAATTGCCAATACCGGGCTGTTTTTCTCCTATAGTCCTCAGTTTCTTGCGGTATTTTTTGGCGTTATTTTATTAATTGCTCTGGGAGGAGCGTCTTTTGCCGTGAGAAGAATTACGAAACTGGAACCTGCGGAAGTATTCCGTTTTTAATTCCTAAACTTAATTTCTATATATGATATGAAACATAAGATACTATTAATTTTGTTAGCGGTGGGTTTGCACTGGGTGCTCGCTCAGTCTACTGAGGGTCTCTCTCTGAGTGAAGCCAAAAAATCAGCACTGGAAAATAAAACCAAACTCAAAACCGATAAAATTGCGCAGGAACTGGCTCAAAGCCAGATTCAGGAAGCCCTGATGAAGCGATATCCACAGGTAAATTTCGCAACCGATTTGCGCTATAATCTCGTGCGTCAGCAAACGGTTTTACCCTTCCTTCCTGACCCCATTAAACTCGGTGCTATTTTCAACCCTACTGCCGGAGTGGACGCAAATTATACGGTTTATGATAAAAAAATCAATTTTGATGTTCATCAGGCTGAGTTAAACCATGAATTAAGCAAAATCACTGAAGAGACTGATAAAGAAGAGCTTATCAACAATGTAGTTAAAAGTTACATTAACGTACTCACCAATCAGGAAAGACTCGCTCAGCTCAATGCTACACTCAAACGACTGAATGAAGACATGAAGGAAGTCAGTACTAAGGTAACCAATGGCCTGATTCAGAAAATAGAATTGTCCCGCCTCCAGAATAATATTGACAATACCCGCTCCGAAATAGAAAAACAAAAGGAAAGTATCCTTATCAGCGAACAGATTCTGAAGTTTCATTCGGGCATGAATCTGAATCAGATAATTAATGTCACTGATGACTGGACCGAACTGGAAATAGAAGCGAAAGACTATAAAGATTTTACGATTCCTAAAACGGAACTGCCTTTTTATCGTCAGCAGAAACTGCAGATTGCAATCACTGAAAATCAGGTTGCAAAATTGCATGCAAAAAAATATCCTGTAATTTCTCTTTATGGTTACGCCGGTTTACTGGGTCTGATCAATAAAGGAAGCGAGCTGGGAGAGGGAAACAGATGGTCTCCGTTATCCTATGCGGGTGTCAGGCTCAACTGGAATCTGAATCCATTCTGGGAAAACAAAACCTTGCTGGCCCAAAATCAAATCCGGATTATGCAGACCGAATCTTTGCTCAAAGAGTGGGACGAAAACAGGGAAATCCAAATTGCACAGGCTGAAAGCAACGTCAGAAGAGCCGAAATGGATATGGAAGTACAGAAACGAAATGCCGGCTTTGCCGAAGAAAACCTGAAATTTATCCGCACCCGCTTTCAGTCAGAACTGGTAACCTATAAGGAAGTAGCAGATGCAGAAGCTGAGCTCGAATCTGCAAAAATCAATGAAATTTTAGCCAGATATAATTTTATCACCGCTTTATTTGACCTGAAAAAGGCCAAAGGTGCCCTCAAATAATCCGTTTCCAATAAAAAAAACAGGCTGAAAACGTTAAGTATCAGCCTGTTTTTCTATTTTTCAGCATGAATCATTAAATCCACTCTGCACAAAAACGAAGGAATTCCCGCTTCATTTCTACGAATAAATCCCGGAAGGTATCCACTCTGTCACGAAGGGAGGTGTGATCATGAAAATGTACGTGGTCTATCGCAATCGGATGCTCTGCGGCATAATGCGCAAGAATTTCTTCATGTTCCTTTATGTCATGAGTAAGTTCCTGCATCACCTCTACCTGCCTGATAAAACGATTTTGAAAACTTTCTACTTTGGAAAGCACTTCCATTTCTGTATTTCTGGAAGCCACTTCTTCTAATCTTTTCTGGAAAATACCCAACTCCTCTGAGAAAAAAATTAATTCTTTGAGCCACACTCCGTGCTCAAAATGTAAATCTTTCAAATAAACTGCATTTCTCTTCATAATATTCGCTTTTTTTTGGTTTAACTGATTTATACTACAAAATTATGGTCGAAAAATACGAAAAAAAATGATTTAAATCAGGTATTTGATATATTTTAAAAAAAACAAAAAATAATTACCACTCACTTACCTGCTGCTGATAACTCATCAATAATTCCGCCACTATCTGAGCGTCTCTTTCTTCTTCAAACAAAAGCCTCATGCTTGCATCTTTAAATGTCTTGCCAACGCCAATGTTTACATCCATACAGGGCTCTGTACCATTACATGAAACCAAAACTTCATAAAGATGACCGGTAAGCTCCGCTTTGATTCCTTTCCTTACGATAACATTTACATTCTTGATGTTTAACTCCTTATAATAAAGGTTTGGTACATCAAACCGTATTACATAAGGATTGGCAGGGAAAGTAACCTGAGTCTGATAGACTTCTTTTTGTAAAAGAACCGCATTCAGGTCTTTACTCCAGCCTGACATATCCTGACTCAAAGCAATTAAATTACAACAAATTAAGGTTAGTAAAAATAAATATGTTTTCATAAAATAACAATTTGGTACTCATTCATTACAAAAATATAAATTTATTTATTATCAAACAAAAAAATTATAAAATTTTCTCAAATTTCAAACTAATTTACCGGATATACAGCATTGATATTTCATTTTATGGAAAAGGTTCAATCTCCGGAGCGTAAGGTTTCGCTTTGGGGAGGGATATGAAATTTTATAATGAAGGGCTAATTTTAATGTATTTTTCTGTTAAAAAATCTTAAACATTTTGCTTTATTTATCGTATTTAATAATCATTATATATAATAGTTTAATCATAAACAAAATTTAATATTACTCTTATGCGTACAACAAAAATTTTAGGAATTATCGCTGTATTGCTTCTCAGCAGTTGTTCCATTATCCGGCAGGGAGAAGTGGGCAGCAAACGAACTTTAGGCAGGCTGAATACTAAAATCATGCCTCCGGGTCCCTATCTCTATAATCCATTCACAACCCGAATCCTCAAAACTCCGGTTCAGTCTGTAAATCTGGAGATGAATCTTGAGCTTCCCAGTCAGGATGGATTAACCATTAATTCGGATATCTCGATATTGTATCACATCAAAAAAGAAAAAGTCCCGATGGTGCTAGAAAACATTGGCATACAATATGAAACCATCATCCGGAATGTATTCCGCTCTTCTGCCGCTGATGTTTGTGCAAAGTTTCTGGCAAAAGATATGTACAGCGGCGCACGCGCAGAAATTGAAAAGCAGATTGCCCTGAGCATGAACAATATCCTTTCAGAGAGGGGGTTTGTAATTGAAGCAGTATTACTGAAGAGTATCCGCTTGCCGGAAGGACTTTCTCGCGCAATTGAATCCAAACTGAGAGCAGAGCAGGAAGCACAACAGATGGAATTTGTATTACAAAAAGAACAAAAAGAAGCAGAGCGTAAAACCATTGAGGCAAAAGGAACACGGGACGCAAACGTTATTTTATCGGAGGGCTTAACCGATAAAATCCTGGAGTTAAGGAAAATTGAAGCCCTGCAGCAAATTTCTACTTCCAGTAACGCAAAAGTGATTATTACTGATGGGAAAAGCGGCACAGGCCAGGTTTTGATTCAGGATTAATCTGTTCAGCGAACGTATTTCTCTTTTTAATACGAAATATAAATCCGGAAAGATTTTTAGATAAAAGGAAAGCCTTCGGGCTTTCTTTTTTATGTAGGACTTACGCAAAACAGGTGTTTTTTATCGGTAATTTACTATTTTTAGGTCATTTCGACTACGCTCAATGACCCAAAAACAGTAAATTGCGTAAGTCCTGTTATGGTTAGTTATTAAAAAAACTGTCCGGAAATGAACTTCCGGACAGTCAGCTTACCTTTACAGATTCGCTATTATTTTACTCTTTTCCATACATCTGTACGACCAAAAACGGAAACGCCGATATATCCACGGATATCCAGTGTATTTTTGTCTTTCATGGTAATTGTACAATTGTAGGTTGAGCCATTTTCAGGGTCATAGATTGTACCTTTTTCCCAAACGCCTTTACCGGAAAAGGTAAAATCTTTCAATACACGCAAACCCAAACGGGGACGGGAACGCAATGCCGGATCAGGATTACTTTTATCTAATTTTTTTTGTCCGGTTTCGGGATCAATTGGTTCTTTAATCCAGACTACTTTTCCATAGTACTTATCCCCTATTTTTTCGACTTTTACCCTTCCTTTTCCATGAGAAGGCTCCCAAACGCCGATCAGGTCATCCGCGCTGCTTTGAGCAAAGCTCTGAAATGAAAATGCAAATAAAATTGCAAAAAGACACAAAAACTGTTTCATGATGAGATATTAAATAAAATTAATGATTAAATCTACTTGTATTAAATTATTATAGTAAAAAAACGAACTTTTAACCATATTATTATTTTTTAGCGGAGGATAGATTGAAAACTGCATTTAATAATAATACATGTTTCAATGTATCTCCTTCTGCTGAATTCATATCTAATACCACCGTTAGGTTTTCTCCGGTAAAATATTTTTTCATTTCGGCGTTTTCAGCGGTTTTCAGTTGTGCTGCAGAAGTTCCTTTTGCCACCGGATTTAATACCGCTACTTCGGAAAGATTGGCTTTGGGAGTTGTCATTTGTAATAAAATGGATTCAAAACCATCAAAATTTCCGTCTTTTGCTACGATTTCTACTTTTTCGAGCTTTACATCTGAAATCTGCGAAGCATCGCCTCCTTTGGCTTCCACTGCCGCTTTGATTTCCTCAAAAGGAACTTCTAATTGAGCGGTATTGGACCCCGGAGTGGGTTGTTCCAGTACAAATTCCTTTCCTTTCAGTTCGAATTGTACCTGCGTCTGCTCCTTCGAGCAACTACTCATCCCCAAAACCCCCGTGAGGGCCAGAATATAAAATAATTTTTTCATGATAAATTGAAATTAAAATTGTTAACTATATGATTATTATGGACTTACAAGATTAAAAATTACTCCGGCAGTAACCGCAGAGCCTACTTTGTTTTCAAAGAAATAAGGAGCATCACTCAGGATACCAAACAGGCGAAGCATTTCTTTTCCGTTTACTTCCTGGTCCACATTATATCGGTACATAATACGATACCCTAAAGCAATCTGTGTACGCCAGAAGTTTTTTAGGGGTACATCCCACATGGCTTTTAGCTTGATTTCGGAGCGGCGCAACTCCAAAGGATGCTGAACGGGCAGAATGGTTACGTCGGACACATTTCTGAGGTTAAAACTGGTTCCTTCCAGTTCCATTCCCACTCTCAGGATACTCTGAGCAGATAAATTATAGCGGTAATAAGCATAAGCCGGGAAAAGAATCTCTGTTCCGGATTTCAGATTGGGGGAAGAATAATTGAACATTATCAAAGGAATATAATTCAACTCTCCGGCTCTGAAGGTACGGGCAATTCCTAATCCCCACATTTTGCGGTCATTGGGCTTTCTGCCTATTACTCCGATTGCAGAATATTTGGTACGGCCAAATGGCTGAAGACTGGAAGCTTTCCAGTTTCCGGCATATTCTCCCAACACCTGGGCAAGGATAAAGGTTTTGGCATTCAATGGTTTGAAGAGGGTGGCATTCACCTGAAAATTGCGCAATGCTGATGCGTCAAGCGTTCTTACCAAAGGGTGTGATACTTCCGACACATTTTCTTTGAAGTTGTAGCTGGTCTGAGTATATATTCCACCCAAACTAAAAATAAAGCTGTTGCGGGAAATCACAGGGAAGTTGGCCTCTGCCCGGAAAACCGAAGCAGATTGGAAGCGATAGTTTTCGTCGTCTGTTGCGCTTTCTGTTTCAAGGCCTGTGGTTAAATCATGACCGAACTGATGTTCATATCCTACCCCGATTAATCTTGCGGGAGCCTGACCCAGTACTTTCTGAGTACAATAAGTCTTGATACTTCCTTCCTGAACCGTCATATTTTCGTATGCGCTGTAGTCTTCTTCTACTGCCGTAGTGTCAGTCTGAGCGAGTGAAGCAGAGGAAAATATCGTCAAAAAACCCAGTAATGTATAAATTTTCTTCATAAATAATTAATAATTTAATGAAACAAAGTATATCAACGTAATCCATAAATAAATGTTTATGGAACTTATCCGCAAAAGTAATAAAAACTCATATGCTAACCTTAGTTTACCGGAGTATTTTTTTTAAATTACATAAAAATCACCCGAAGAATCTATGGATAATATAATTCTGAATATCAATACTCAGTTTCAAACTTGCTGAGCTTTTAATTCCAAGTAACCGGATTCTATTAGAAATTAACTTACCCCGAAATGTATGGTTATAAAATCAATCCTGTTTTAGGGCTCATTTGTTTAAATTTAGGATAACGCTAAAATCTACGCCTGTGTCTGCTGTGTGTTTGCCTTGCGCTTTGATTAGCAGACATGGGCGGAGATGAAAATGTTATGGGCTTTTTTTATTTTAATTTATCAAAACAAAATTTATGAATGATTAAAAATATTTCTTACCTCAAAAAAATCATAAAATTTCAGCTTGCCATTCAAATTCTGGCATAAGAATTATTTTCTCGCCCCTACCATTTTGATAAAAAATATTTCTCGCAATAATTTTAAAAAATAACCGATAAGATCCATTACAACCTTTTATCTCATTATGTGCTTCGGGTAAAGGAAATTCTAGTCCATCATTTTTTAATATTTTGTCTTCACTATTATCAAATCCAAGTCTTCTAAATCTTTTTTTATCGCATTTAACCCAAACCTCCCTTCTTTCCATTCCATAAATTGGCTTTTCTTTGCAGTAATAGGTTAATAAAGTATCTGGAATAATTCTTAATTCTATCTTTGCTCCCTCTCCTATCATAAAAATAGTATCTTTGCTATTCCCATTTTTCCATGTTTCTATAGTGTAACCTAATGCTTTTGCCATAGAATCACCTAATATATCAAAAGCTGTTTCTTTATCATGTAACAGCTCTGGTCTTTCATTTATCCATACTTCTATCTTTGGTTTCATTGCGTACAATTTCAGTAAAGAGTCACAGGAAAAAAGAATTGCCTTAGATTTGTTTTCTGTTTTGTGAATGGAAGGAGGCATTTTATTACAAGAAAATATCACACATATGACAAGTAGAATTTGAATAAAAGTATATTTTGTGATGATTTGTCTTTTCTTCATGATTTTGACTATTAATTTTTGTTGTTTCTTTTATTCTTACCCATAACGACTATATTGCTGCATGGCGTGGCGGCGTTTGGCTTTGCGCTTCAGTTCGCCACGCTTGGCAGCAATATTTTTGTTGGGAGAGTTTTCATTTATTTTGGACATTCAAATAGTCGGTATCTTTGG
>JAIBAH010000023.1 GCA_019695295.1 Bacteroidia bacterium
CTTTTTAGGGTAAAATAAGGGACTTTTGAATAATGAGAATTTATGTAAATTTAAAGAGAATCAATGTCTTATATAAGAAAGAGCGTAAGTCCTCATAATAAATCTGGAGATACGACTAGTTCCGTTTAGTTCATCTCTAAAAAAAATATGGTCCTTTTTTAGGTTTTTTTTTAAACGATTGCCAATGTTAAATATTCTTTTTAACTTTGCATTATAATCAAAAAAGCACATTCAACTTTAAAATGTTACAAAATTATGAAAAACGTATTTTTATGTCTATTTTTTGTGTTTTGTTTATGTATGGTTTCTTGTAATAAGAAAGACTGTGGGGAAGGCGTTTACGAAAAGGGAGAATGTTTATGTAATGCCGGATGGAAAAAAGACGCAAATGGAAGATGTACGGAACAAGACCTTTGCTATAATAAGGACTGTGGAGAGCACGGTAATTGCAATTCACAAGGAAATTGTGAGTGTGATCCGGGCTGGGCGATTGGCGGCTCGGGGAAATGTGACACTCAGGACCTCTGTTATAATAAAGATTGTGGGCACGGAACTTGTTCCTCTCCTTCGGGTGTCTGCAATTGTGACCCGTATTATGAAAAAGACGCAAATGGAATATGTACAATAGAGGTTCGTTCCAGATTTGTAGGGACCTGGAGAGGAGATCATGTAAATACCGTTTCAGGAAACAGTTCCGGAATCTATGATTTCACCATTACTGCACCTGATTTTGATATAACCAAAATCAAAATCTCTAATTTATTTAATTATAGCTGTAATAGTGGAAGGTTAGAAATTTATACCACTATTGGTTCGAGTGGGAATACCGCAGCCGGCGCAAGCTCTTTATGCTCCCAATATCCAGTATCCAATAATTTTTCCATCCAATTTATTGATCCTAATACCATCAAGCTCAGAGGATTTGTAGAAGATGGCGGAACGGGACTTGGCTGGAATCTGGAAGGAATATATTCCAGGCAATAATCTCTCAAAGAACCGGATTGTTTTATGCTTTTGGGTTCTTTTGCAAGTTATTTGGAGCTATTCAATATGCTGAAATGTTCTGCATACAATCCATAGCTTTTTTTTGTATAAAATTGATTTTTTAAACAAAATCCATAGGGTTTGGTTATTAAAAAATTAATCAAAAGGAATGCGAATACTGATTTTTGCAGTACATTTTCCGTATCCTGAATTCAATGGATACAGTTTTACCATAATGGAAACCGTCCGGAGGCTGAGTGCTGCGGGTGCTGAGGTGACTGTATTTGGAATGCATAAGTCAGGGGAAGCTTTTGATTTTACGAAAATGCCGGAAGAGGTGAAATCGATTGCTGATTATATTTCGGTGGAAATCAATCCGGTAATCACCCCGGTAGAAAAATACGTGAATTTCTTTTTTTCTTCCCAGTCGCTGGAAATGGAAAAATATTATTCACAGGGAGTAGAACAGGAATTGCTGAAAGTGCTGGAAAACAATACTTTTGATATCATACAAATAGAAGATATCCAGCTTTCAAAATACCTGAAAATAATCTATGCAAAGCACGGAGGGCAAATTGTTTTAAGAATTCATAAGTTACCCTCGTTTGAGTTACAGGCTGCTATATCCCGTTCAAAGGGGAAAATCGCTGTAAGTATGGCAAACGAAATCAGGAACAGGATGAAAGAGCAGGAAACCCGGGTACTTTTATTCGAAGATATAGATTATATTCTGACTTTGGGGGAAGCAGACAAACAATACATTCAGCAGCTTTTCCAAAATGCAATCAAACAAAAAGTAGAAGGAATTAATAAAGCTACAGTAAAAATGCTTTCCCTGGGATGGAATATTTCCCTTTCAGGAGAAGCTCCGGTAAGAGAGAAAGGCGTAATTTATACCGGTTCACTTCAGTATCCGGCAAACCTCAGTGCTTTCTCCCGTTTTTTTCAGAATATCTGGCTGCCCGTTTACAAAATGTATCCTGACATCCGTCTTCATGTGGTTTCAAGGGTAAAACCGGAGGGAAATATGGGGAATATTGGCCTCAGCGAAGGAGTAGTCTGGGAAGGAGAAATAGCCGGTTACTATGATTTCCTTCGCAGCAAAAGCATCATGGTACTACCGGTGTACGAATCCGATGGCTGGCAAAAAAGGCTATGGGAAGGAATGGCCTGCGGGTGTGCTTTGGTGGTTACACCGCCTGCGATGGATGGGGTTAGGATTGTACATGGAGAACATGCTTTGATAGCCAAAGGAGAAGCCGAATTCCGCCGGTATCTTGGAACGCTCATTGAACATGAAAATATAGCCGATACCATCGGAAGACATGCAGGTGAATACGTAAGTCGTTTAACCTCAGAAAATAAAACCTCGGAAGAACTCACTGGATTTTATCAGAAATTGATTTTATGAAAATACTCATGGTTTGTATAAAGCCTCCTTTTCCTGCGAAAGACGGAGCTTCAGTAGTGATGAAAGTAAGCATTCAGTCTTTGGTTGAAGAAGGGCATGATGTAAGTGTAATTCTGATGAGCACCCAAAAACATACAATGAATGAATCCGATATTCCAACGGAGTTCAGGGGGAAGGTTCATTTTGAAATCGTACAGGTAAATACTGCTTTTACCCAATGGGGACTATTGAAGAACTATCTTTTTTCCCGTCAGCCATTTCATGCCGAAAGGTTTAATATTCCGGATTTTCGCAAGAGACTGGAAAACCTGTTACAAAGCCGCAGTTTTGATATTATTCAACTGGACGGATTATATATGGCTGAATACTTAGATACAATAAGACGTCATTCGAAAGCAAAAATTGTGCTTCGTGCCCATAATCTCGAGCAGGAAATCTGGTACAGAATGAGGGCAAATGAAAAAAATCTTCTCAAAAAAATATATCTGAAAAGTCTTGCAGACAGGCACCAGGAATACGAATGGGGGATATTGAACCGGGAAGAACTGGATGGAATCGTGTGCCTTTCCGCTAGAGACGCCCGAATGATGAAGGAGGCAGGAGTATCCAAACCGGTAATCGTGGCAGAATATAGCATTGATGTTTCAGAAATGGGAAAAAAGAATCCCTTTCCCGGTGAAGTAAAATACCCGGTTTTCTTTATCGGCTCTATGGACTGGACGCCTAATATTGAGGGGGTTAACTGGTTTTTGAATGAAGTATGGGATAGAGTCCGCTTACGTTTTCCGGATCTTATCTTTTATATAGCAGGGCGAAATATGCCCGAAGGATTTGCGGAGGGAATCAGGGGGGTCAGGGTTATCGGAGAAGTAGAAGATGCGCACGAATTCATGGCATCGGGAGGGGTAATGCTTGCGCCTTTGCTTACAGGAGGAGGAATTCGGATTAAAATCATAGAAGGAATGGCAATGGCAAAACCTGTCGTGGCTACTACGCTGGCAATGGAAGGAAACCCCGCCAAAAATGGGGTTGAAGTACTGATTGCAGACTCTCCCGTTGCATTTGCAGAAGGAGTCATTCTGCTTCTCCAAAACCACGATATAGCCCGGAAAATGGGGGTAGCTGCAAGAGAATTTTCATTAAATTATTTTAACAATAAAAATATCACCCTCAAGGTATTATCTTTTTACCATAATCTAACGAATAATTAAGATTGTATTAAAAAAGTTTGTAATTTCGTAAAAGTATTAATTGCTTTTGCGATGGATGCGTAAGCAAAAGCGTCATTACCGTTTTGATATATCAGTGAATGAAGAAAATAAATCCGAATGAAGCGATTCGATAAGTTAGTTTAAGCCAAAGGGATGTCATATTATTTAAAAAATTCTGCGGCCTGCATTATATTCTTTTTTTGTGCTGCTTTTTCTGCGTTGGGAGGAGAGACAGGAGGGATTGACATCAATTATGATGTGATACGCTCTGCTGGTATGGGAAATACGGGAGCAGGGTTTTCTTTGGGGGCAGGAAGCGTTTTTCTGAATCCCGGGGCACTTCCGATGCAATACAAAAATCAGTTTGCCATCAGCGCAACCTCCAATTTATCCTACACAGCGTATCAGAACCGTACTCCCTCCCTGTATAAAACCGTAAGCAATCCTCAGTGGACCACTCCTTTTGGCGTTTACGGAATTTTCAGGCTGAATAAATATAGCCGGTGGGCATTGGGAATATCTGTAAACTCGCCTTTTTCTATCAAGACGTCCTGGAAAAACGACTGGAAAGGCAGAGCAATTGTCAATAATTATGTTTTCAATACAATCATTATTCAACCGGCAGTGAGTTACAGAATTTCCGAAAAGGTGGGAGTAGGAGTCGGGTTAATGTATTGCAGGGCAGGTTTATGGACAGACAGAGTCATCCCGGATATTATTCCCTCCAATGGGGAAACCAATATGAGAATTTATGGAAATGGTCAGGGATGGGGCCTCAATACCGGAGTCTATGTAAGGTGGAATGAGAGAGTCAGTGCCGGAGTGAATCTGAGAACCCCCGTAATGCTTCATCTAAAAAAAGGCAAAGTATCCGTTGACGCTCTGAATGATTCTAAAACTACTCCTTTTACCACTTTCAGTACAGAACTCCCGCTTCCGTATATTGCAACCGCAGGTATTGGTATTCGCTCCTTACGTCAGTTACTGATTGCTGCCGAGGTTTCCTATGCCGGCTGGAATTTATGGGATTCTACCGTTATCCGTTATGACAGCCTTGCAGAACAACTTCCGGAATATGCCCGTCATGTAAATCTCAGAAATACCCTTTCTTTCAAGTCGGGCGTTGAGTGGAATTCCAATGAGCATTTTACCTTTCGGTTTGGGGGGTATTACATTTTGTCTCCGGTCAGAAATGGCTTTGTAAGCCCTGAATACCCCGACGCCAACCGGATTGGACTCACCGCAGGGCTTGGAATTACTCCGGCTGAAAATTTTCATATAGAAATGAGTGGAAAATATGAAATGACGGGGGAAAGAACCTTTACTTTTACTCAGGAGGGATTTTCCGGGATTTACAAAATGAATACCTACGGTGCCGGAATCAGTATGGCATATGATTTTTAAAGAGTAAACCATCAATACAATTTCCCTGAAAACCTCGCCCATGCAGGTTTTTTTCACCTGAATGTATCCTGATAAAATCAGGTTGTTGGTGGGCTTCGACACACCAACAACTTCGAAACCATCAATACAATTTCCCTAAAAACACACTCATCCGTAAATTTACTTCACCGGAGTGTGTCTCCATCGGGCAGTGCCCTCCTTTGGCTATGAGATAAATACCCGTACCCGGAGGCATAGTATGATAACATTTTCGGGTTTTACGGAAAGAAACTACCCGGTCTTTTTTACCCCAAATCTGAATACACGGAACATTAATACACTGATTGGGGAACTCCTGAACCTGTGGGGAGCCCAACAGTCTCGCAATGCCACCGGCAAGTCCTTTCTGATTCAGAATTTTCCGGTAACCCAGTACGGCTTCCTTGTCCGGCCGGATGCTGTAAGCCTTAAGGGAGAGAATCTGGCGAATACTCCCTTTTTTTAAAAATAAAAATTTTCCGGATACTTCCGCCAGTTTATATACAAAATCATTACTCAGTATTTTTTGCCTGAACTCAGACGGATTTCCAAACAGAATAAAAGCCGGGTCTATAAAAATAATGCCCTTTACTTTTTCAGGATGCAGGAAAAACATCGTTCTGCATATTTCTCCTCCCATTGAATGGCCGCATAAAATCCATTGCTGTGTAGAATCTCCAAGCAGGCTGATGGTTTTCCAGACAAGCCCCGCCAGAAAGGAAGTAGAAAGATTGGGTAATTTCCGCTTATCACTGTATCCGAACGGCGGTAAATCAATCGCTGTGACTTCGTATCCCTGTGAAATCAGGCTATCGGTATTTTTTCTCCACGTAAAAGTCGAACCACAAAATCCGTGTATCATCAGAATCTGTCCTTTGGGTTTTCCCTCAGGTTTCCATTGCCGAAAATGAATCTTTATACCCTCAACCTCAAGATATTTGCTTTCAGTATATTGAGAAAAGAGGAATAAGGGAATCATAAGAAAGGAGAAAATAAAAAGCGTTTTAATCATACAAATTTTTATATTCGCACTAAAAATGAGAAAGAGCCTGCTTATAGTCATCATGATAAAACGGGATTTTTTCTGCAAAGTTAAATTTTTTTCTGCTTCTTTGTGTGAAATCCGGTGAATGAATGCATCTTTTGGGTGTAATGAAATCAAATTAATAAATCAATAATTTTTTATGAAACGAATACTGATTGTTTGTGTTGTATGGATGACGATGTTCAGGGCTTATGCCGAAAACAGGGTAAACAGTACTGTAAAAGAAGTAACCGTTTATCTCAACGGAGCAAAGCTGATGACAACAGCCAAAGTAAAGGTAGAAAAAGGAACTTCTGAGGTGATTTTCGAAAATCTCTCTCCTGATTTTTATGCACCCAGTCTTCAGGTAAAAATTAAAGGAGACGCCAGATTATTATCCGCTAAATTCCGGTCCCGTTATCCCGAAACCCCAAAACTCGACCCACGCATAAAAATCATTCAGGATTCCATGGTGATACTCGGAGATATCCTGGTCGGATATACAGATGAAAAGGATGTGATTGCAGGGGAAGAAAATATGATAAAAATTGATGTTCAGAAAATAGGAACGGCAATTTCCGGACCTTCCGGTACAGTTTCTACCTTGTCCATGACGGAAATGAAAGAGATGCTTACTTTTTACCGTACCCGAATACTCGAAATTAAAAACCGCTGGAGAGAACTCGGGATTAAAGAAAGAAAACTGAATCAGGAACTGGCTTCTATGCGGCAGAGAATTTCCAATATCGCTTCTCCGGAAGTAAAGGTAACCGGTGAAATTGCGCTGCAAATCAACAGTAATTTCTCTCAGGAAATAGAATTAGACTGTATTTATCTGATTACTTCGGCTTCCTGGGTACCAATGTATGATATTAGTTCGGAAGGGACAGATAAGCCGGTATTGCTTACCTACAGAGGGGGAATCCGCCAGAATTCAGGATTTGACTGGAAAGAGGTAACCCTGAAATTATCTACTTCAAATCCTTTTTTAAACAACAGCCGCCCGGTTTTAAATCCTGCTTATGTAAATTACAGAGTGTATTACGGAGGATACGGAGGTCCGGCCAAAGATAATCTTGCAACGATATCATCCGCTCCTTCGAGTGCAATGAATACTTACACCTTAAAAAATGAAGATATGGACAAGGAGGAGGAACGCGGAAGATATAAATCCCTGAGCCTGTCCGACTCAATTAGTTTGGGTTTATCAAACCAGCTCCGTGACCAGGATGAAGTACAGTATGTACAGGAAGTCCTGAATAATGCCAATGCTTTCAGCGTATTACTCGATGTCCCCCTTCAGCACTCCATCAGCGCCAATGGAGAAGAGCATATCGTTGAGGTGGAGACCCATGAAATCAAAGCATTGTATCAATATCATGCCGTACCAAAATTAGACCCTTCGGTTTTTCTGCTTGCTAAAATAACCGATTACGGACAATATAACCTGATGCCTGGCAATGCCAATATTTTTTATCAGAATACCCTGATTGGTCAGTCATTTATTGACCCCAAAACGGTAGCAGATACACTTCTGCTTTCCTTTGGAAGAGATGAAAATATCACAATCAAAAGAGTAAAAGCGGTAGATGTAACCTCCGCAAAAATTATCGGTACAAACCGAAAAGAGACCATGGCTTTTGATATTACTGTGAAAAACAATAAGAAAGTCGCTGCCAGTATTGAAATCCTCGATCAGATACCCATCTCCAGGAATACCGATATTGTGGTGGAAACCGAAGAACTCGGCGGAGCAGAATATATAAAAGACTACGGAAAACTGCTTTGGAGGGTAAGTGTTCCCCCCAATTCCAGTAAAAAAATCCGCTTCTCCTATACCATAAAGTATCCTAAGGATAAACAAATAGACATTCAATAAGAAAAAGAGTTTTGTCTCCAAAGTGTATTCCCCGCCGTTGACTGTTTTCTGCAGACCGACGACGGGGATTTTTAACTACTTTCCGTTTTTCTTCAAAAATTTCTGATAGGGTTTTTGAAAATCCCCCAGATTCTTTGCCGGCGGAAATTCCAAAAGCGGGTTACAATGATATGCTTTATCTACCTCAGTATTAATTACACTTCCCAATCTTACTACTTTTCCTCTGGAATAGGCAAAATGATAATTCAGGGTTGCCAGAGTCGGATAGTCAAATTCATTTTCATACACATGCCCTTGAATTTCTACGCTTTCCATTTTCCCTTTTGTATTCACATTTCCTCCGGCAATCACGGTTGCCGTTAATTTAACGGAATAACGGCTTGCATCGTAGGTGCAGGGGATGATTTCCGTCGCATCCACCCGGATAAGACTTGCAAACACCCTTTCTCCGCCGGGATTTTTATCACAACAATCGCAATAATCCACGAGATACGGATTGTCCTTCAGATATTTTACCAGGCTTTTGGCTTCTTCCATCGTCATATCTTCAATCGGGTCAGCCATGACAGCCAAAAAAGTAAAACAAAAAAGTAGTAAAACGAACAATTTTCTGGTCATAATTTATGAGGTATAAAAGTTTATATTTGATTAAAAATAATGAGAACCTGGCTTTGGAACTGTTAAACATGTATCGTGAAAGATCCATCTGATACAAAAGTAAAAAAAATAAATAATAATTCAATTTCTATCTCATTTTATGTATCATTCCATAGTCCCTTAATGAAAAGGGGTAGGTAATTTTTAGCTAAAAAGTAGAAATCTTTAAAAAAATACTTTCTTTGAAATCTTAAAATATGAAATTGACCTTAAAAATCGTATATTTGTGTAGTTTCATGATTAACTTAAAAAGCTATATGAAAAAATGGATTTTGACAGGTTTTTATTTGCTGGTATTGTATTTTACGGCTTATACACAAACTAATCCTCCGGAAAAATGTCCTGCAAATTTTGGGGGACCGGCTTTTGTTCATACCAAGTACGAATTTGAAAATCGCTACTATCAATCACTGATGGAATTTTGTCTCGATACCGTTAAAAAAAATCTTTTTAAGGGAACCTTAAAAGTAGATGGAAATTTGCATATGCGGGGCATTTTTGCGCTAAACAGTGACTATAATTTCTCCCCCGACAAAAACCATGAATCCATATTATATGATGTAGCGGATACGACCATTCGGTTGCAGGCACATTTCAACGGGTATTATAGTCTGACTCCGGGTAGTGGGAGTTTTTCCATTGCAGGCAAAAAGTATCCCGTCAGGATTTCTGATGAATTTGGTATATGGTTTCGTGTGGGAACAGATACCATTGATAACCAGCTTTTGATTGAACATTTTAAATATCTGTCTGAGAATGGCACAAAAGATGCAACTACCGAACTTGTTACAGGCTACCAGAATTATGCTATGTGGTACAAGGTGATTTATTCTAAAGATTATAAACCGGCTCCCTCTGCCCCACAGGTAAGTCTCCCTGACCCAACAGTAGTGCAAAATAATCAAAACCTGGAATATGAAAAACTCTCCCGTTTGTTGGACCTAACGCTTGCTGAAGCCAAAGAAGCTGTTGTGCCCAATGCTTATGTAAGTGAAGTATTAAGTGCAGATATAAACCATATAGCCTATTTTTCAAAAACGCTGTATCCGGCCCGTTATAAGTGGGATAAATATACAATCTCTGTTTTTGTACCCAAACAATACTCCAGTCAATTCCGGTATTTGGCAGAACGCAGTTACACCCTCAACGGACAACAGATTAAAGAACCAATGAGTGGCATGATAGACCCGATAGACTTTAATAATGGGGTTTATTGCTTCACTCAGGCTCTCTATCTTCCTGAGAAAACAGACGCCGATGGTGGAAAGATAGATATAAAATTATGGTATGCCACCAATTGCCCCTTATTTCCGGTAAGGGTAATGATCAGACGGCTGAGTTATTGAGCCCTCATCCCTTTGGAGGAAGACTCAAAATGATTGAAAAACTCCCTTATCCAAAAATCAATAAAATATCGGATATTGCTTTGGATTAAACTCATTCATCATTTCATACACAGCACGGAAAACATGCTCTGCCTGAGATTTGGAGAAGTAATCTCCATCAGTTCCGTATGCAGGTCTGTGGTCTTTGGAAGAAACCGTTTTGGGCGGAGAATCGAGCCAGCGGTATCCGCCCTGTACTTCGAGTACCTGCTGCATCATAAAGCCTGTACTGCCTCCGGTTACATCTTCATCCACAAAAACAATGCGGTTGGTTTTCTTCAGGGATTCAACGATTGAGTGATGAATATCAAAAGGGATAAGGCTTTGAATATCAATTACTTCACACTCAATACCTAAAGTAGATAATTGAGTAGCGGCTTCCATTACTACCCGGCAGCATGCGCCATAAGTAACCAGGGTTACATCACTGCCTTCCTTTAATGTTTCAGGAACCCCGACAGGAAGGGTAAATTCTGCAATATTTTCCGGAAGCTTTTCTCTGAGTCGGTATCCGTTGAGTACTTCTACTACCAAAGCCGGCTCATCGGATTGCAGCATGGTATTGTAAAAACCTGCCGCCTGTGTCATATTTCTGGGTACAAGCACATACATTCCTCTGAGTCCGTTGATAATCATTCCCATAGGAGAGCCTGAATGCCATATTCCTTCGAGTCTGTGTCCGCGGGTACGAATAATGGCAGGAGCTTTCTGCATGCCTTTGGTTCTCCACATCAGGGTGGCAAGGTCATCGGAAAGAATTTCGAAACCATACAACAGATAGTCCAGATACTGAATTTCAGCGATAGGTCTAAGTCCTCTCATAGCAAGCCCTATAGCCTGTCCCATAATTGTAGCTTCGCGAATACCCGTGTCAGAGACCCTAAGTTCTCCGTATTTATTCTGTAATCCGGCAAAAGCCTGATTTACGTCTCCGATTTTTCCTACATCCTCTCCAAAAGCGATGACTCTTGGGTCACGGGAAAGAATAGCGTCAAAACAACGGTTCAGGATTTCATAACCGGGAATTTCAGGAGAATCTGCAGAGAATACCGGCTTGACTTCCTGCACTTTTAATGCAGTCCCGGAATATAAAAGGGAACTGTAGCGATCTTCATTGAGCGTGTCCTGTCCGGATTTCCAGCTTTTCAACCGCTCAATCGAAGGATTGTTTTCGGTTCTTACAGCAAGATAAATCTGCTGAATTGCAGTCATAATATCTCTGCGGAAAGGCTCCGCTATTTTTCTTACAGATTCAATAATTGCGTTTACTGCTGCTGAGTTGGAGGATTGAGCAGCAACTTCGGACGCAAGCTGACAAAAATCATTGACATCCCGCAAAATTTCCTGCTGATATTCGTTCCAGGCTTCTGCTTTCCAGTTTCTTACGTCTTTTACGGCTTCTTTTTCCAGTTCATCCAACGTTTCAGCAGTAGCGATTTCGGATTCAATCATCCAGGTTTTCATCTTGCTGAGTCCGTCAAAATCCTCTTCCCATTTCAATCTTTCGGGGGTTTTGTAGCGACGGTGGTCGCCCGAAGTGGAGTGCCCCTGAGGCTGAGTTACCTCAATAACGTGTACGAGACAGGGAACGTGTTCTGTTCTTGAAATTTCGGCAGCCTTGCGATAGGTTTTAACCAGTTCAGGGTAGTCCCATCCTTTGACCACAAAAATTTCAAACCCCTGACTATTTTCATCTCTTTGTAATCCTTTCAGAATTTCAGAGATATTGGATTTCGTAATTTGAATATGATTGGGAACGGAGATTCCATATCCATCGTCCCAAACCGACATGACTACCGGTATCTGTAAAACCCCAATTGCATTGATCGCTTCAAAGAAAAGGCCTTCAGCGCAACTCGCATTCCCAATCGTTCCCCAAGCAATCTCATTTCCAAGAGTGGAAAATCCGGTAAGAGAATGCAATTCAGGGATTTCCCGGAATAATTTGGAGGCTTGTCCCAATCCCACCAAACGAGGCATCTGAGAAGCAGTAGGGGAGCCGTCTGCTGCGGTATTGTATTGTTCTGTGAGTGATTTCCAGGTTCCGTCTGCATTGAGAGACTGAGTAGCAAAGTGACCATTCATTTGACGTCCGGCAGAATGAGGCTCTCTCACAATATCCGGGTCTGCATATAACTGTGCAAAAAACTGCTTGATTGTCATGATTTCCAGAGCGAAATGCATCGTCTGATCACGGTAGTAGCCTGAGCGGAAATCTCCTTTTTGGAAAGACTGACAAAGAGCTACCTGAGCAATTTCTTTTCCATCCCCAAAGATGCCAAATTTGGCTTTTCCGCTGAGTACTTCTCTTCTGCCCAGTAAGCTTGCCTGACGACTTTGATAGGAAATGCGATAGTCCCTGATAATCTGATCTTTAGATAGTCCAAGTTCAGATAATATGAGGGGTAAAGTTTGCGATTGAGTCATATTGTTTTCAAATTTTTGGCAAAATTAAGGATTTTTCTTTTTCTACTGCTATTTTAATGCCACTTTTATTAATTTGCCCTGATAAAAAGATAAAATCAAGACACCATAGCAATCAATAAACCGTCCTTTGGATTTGGCTGGAAGCCATTTTGAGGGAAGTTCCTGTATGGCTTCCAGTGCTCTTTCACAATACATTGTTTCTATCCCTTCGTGTTTGCCCAGCAACTCAAATGCACTTGCCTGACCTTTGCAATTCAGGGAAAATGCAATACTGGCGAAAAAAGTCTGATTTTGCTCCTCCGGCAAATCAGAGAGTTTCGACTGTACGAACTCTGTAAGGAATTTTGTTCCGCCTTCGTATTCAGGTTTTACTTCCGGCAGGGTTTTTTTTCCGACTTTCTGACTTAGAAGATAGTCATCCACTGCGAATACTGCTTTGGGGTTGCAGAATGAAGATTGGGCGACTGTTTTTTGCTGATTCATCATCGCTACAATTATCAGAAGGAAGCAAAAATATTTCATGGGGATTTACGGTTTATTGATTTGTGAAAAATAAAAGCTACTATACGGAATAAGAACGGCATCTGTTCTGATTATTTATAAAACAAAAAAAGCACCCTTCCGGATGCTTAAATATAATATTGTATTGATTATTCGTTTTCAATCGTATAATGTCCTTGATCGTCAAGAAGCGTAATTCTCAAGAGTTTACAGGCATCAAAATTGGGGAAAATAACGCCATGTCCTGACAGGTCTGTAATCTGCATATCAAACATACAGGACTCTCCAAACTCAGCCGGAACAGTTACCTTGATTTCCATTCCGTCTTCGAATAAGGTAGGAAGGGTGTCGTCATGCCATTTTTCTGATTCTGCCGGAGATACGTGAACCGCATTTAGGGTAAGACCTGTATTGTTTACAACATAAAAGTAGAGCTCCTGTGCATTCACATTTGTGCTCAGAAACATAAGGGAAAAAAGAAAAGCAATGGAGAAAAATTTGGTTTTCATTTGATGATAAATTTAAAGATTTAAAAAAAAATATAGTTCTTTACAAATAAACTAATAAAAAAGATTATTTGCAAAAAAATATAAACAGAATATCATCCAATATATTGTACGGGAATTGAAAAAAGTATTCAAATAAAATAAAGATACTGGCAAAAATAACTCATTACCAGTATCTTATATTTTCTAAAAGAACGAAAAAATGAGAAATAAATTTCTTTATTTCACTGTTTTTCCTTTCCATCCATTGATTCCGCCACTCAGGTTTACTACCTTAAATCCTTTGGCTGCCATTAAAGAACAGGCATTACCACTTCTTCCTCCGCTTTTGCAATAGATATAATACGTTTTCGATTTGTCTAATGAAGAAACTTTCTCTTCAAAGCCAGGAGCATTGAAATCTACAAACAAAGTAGCTCCCTCAATGTATCCCGCTGCTACTTCGCCGGGAGTTCTGACATCCATGATGACCGCATTTTCAGATTTCATTTCCTGCTCAAATTCAGCGGAGGCTAATTGCTTAACACCCGAAGTCTGCCCATTGGAACAGGAGGAAAACATCATAAAGAAACTCAATACGCCAATTAACAAAAAATATTTACTCATGATTTTTCAAATAAAAAAATTAATATAGTTCTTTAAAAATTATATAAATACCCATCAATAATACAAAATATCCGAATCCTTTCTTGAGTTTATCACCGGAAAAGAAACGGGTAAGATAATTGCCCATAAAAATACCGGCAATGGAGGCGAGCGTAAATCCGCATAAAAGCATCCAGTTGATTGCATTACTCCTTTCCAGATCTCCGATAAATCCAATCAGGGATTTTGCTGCAATAATAAGTAAAGATGTACCAATTGCCAAACGCATAGGAAGCCGGGCCAGTAAAACCAAAGCAGGAATGATTAAAAATCCTCCTCCCGCGCCTACAAGTCCTGTCAGTATGCCTACAATTGTCCCTTCCAGCAAAATCAGGGGATAATTGTACCGGATTTCTTCTTCAGCGGTAGCCTCGGTTTTCTTCCCAGACCGTATCATGGAATAGGAAGCCAAAGCCATAAATACCGCAAAGAGCAACATCATTGCAACGGGTTTTGTCAGCGTAAAGGAATCAAAGCTCAGGATTTCCTGTGGAATTACGGGAACTAACCATTTCCGGGTTGCATAAACCGCAGCGATAGAAGGTGCCCCGAAAATAAGGGTGGTTTTATAATCTACCTTTTTTTGCAGTGCATTCTGAATCCCGCCTACAAGCGCAGTGGACCCTACGATAAAAAGCGAATAGGCCATAGCCAGTACGGGTTCTACTCCCATTACATATACCAGAATCGGAACAGTAAGGATAGAACCTCCGCTTCCGATTAACCCCAGTGATACCCCAACAATTAAAGCCAGTATATAGCCTAAAATTTCCATTCTATTAAATTTTATGCAAAATAACCAATAGTTTCTGTAAAGTTGAGTGATTTTTATCACATTGATTCTGTATCCCGAAAAATATTTGTACTTTTGGTGACAAAATGGCACTCAACTCTCCGTTAAGTTGAAAACATCTTTGGCCTTTAGTGTAGTCAAAATGGGAGAGGATTTTGCTACGTAAGTGAGAAGTTCTGATGGTAAAAAACAAATCATACATAAAAATTCTGGTTGGCATTACGATATTTGCTATAATATTTCATTTACTCATCCTGATCAGACTAATTCCTTATGAAATCACCTGGGGAGGCAGATTGAAAACGGTCGAAGAGATGTATGTTTTTGAAGGGGTTTCCATTCTGATTAATTCATTTTATGTTTTTATTTTATTACAGAAAGGCGATTTTATCTCATTGTTTTTAAGCAAAAAAACAATTACTTTTATTTTATGGATATTCTTTGCTGTATTTACATTAAATACTGTGGGTAATTTACTGGCCAGAACCACATTTGAAAAATTGTTTGCAATATTGACACTCGTGAATGCTTTCTTAATCTGGAGAATTAATACGACAAAAAAATAAAGTAATAATACTATCAAATTTTGAGATACGTTATAGACATAAGTTATTTCGGAAAAAACTACGCAGGCTGGCAGATTCAGAAAAATGCAATTTCCGTTCAGCAGATTCTGGATAAATCCTTGTCAGACTTACTGCGTTGCCCCATCTATACACTTGGAGCGGGAAGAACCGACGCAGGCGTACATGCTACTCAATTGATTGTTCATTTTGATTATGAAGGCGAATTTCCCTTTGATTTTCTGTACAGAATCAATGCAATATTACCCCGGGATATCAGCGTTCAGAGCCTGAACCGGGCAATCAAGCCGGATTTTCATGCCCGCTTTGATGCCATCAACCGGCGGTATGCCTATCATATTATCCGTCAGAAAAACCCTTTTCTGGATAATTTTACCTGGTATCACAGAATTCCGCTGGACGTAGAGAAAATGAATGAAGCTGCTGCTCTTCTTCTTCAATATCAGGACTTTGCTGCATTTGCCAAAACCGGTGCAGACAATAGTACAACCTTATGCAGGATAGATTATGCATACTGGGGCTTTACGCCGACTGAAGGACTTCCATTTGCGGGAATCTCTCCGGTCCTGACTTTTCATATTCAGGCAAACCGTTTTTTAAGGGGAATGGTAAGAGCGATTGTAGGCACTTTGGTAAAAGTAGGGGAGGGCAAATTATCCAAAGACGATTTCCGGGAAATCATTGAGTCACTGAGCCGTACAAAAGCAAGGGAAAGTGCTCCTGCAGAAGGATTATTTCTTACAGGAGTGGATTATCCGGAAGGATATTTTGAAAAAATTCAATAAAAAAGATATTCTTCTGAAAGCGCAAACGATACATAAACCAACTCCGGGTTTACCTGAGGATTGGCGGTAATATAATTAATCCACCACGTTTTTTCGGCAATCGAAGGCTCTCTTACATAAAACCGCTTATAAGTATCCCTGATAAATGCGTCTTTGTCCGCAAGCATATCCGCTTTTGAGGGGACAATAATTCCGCTTCGGTTCATGAAGTTGCTCACCACTACTTCGTGTACGAGTTCTTTATCGCCGATAGAGGCAATCACCTTTTCTATTTCAATCAGTTCGTTGGCAGAAATCGCCTTTTGAAACAGATTAGCATACAAAATAGAAATATATTGTTGCTCCGTTTTGCGTTTGGTTTTTCCGGAATTATAAGGGTTTACGCTCACTTCATTCAATTCATATTCATAGACATCCTGACCGGTTTTACAACCCGAAAGAAACAGAAAAAGGATAAAAACCGAAAATATTGCTTTTTTCATGGAGATTTGATTTTTTATAAAAGATAAATGGATTCTTGATTAATTAAAACCGGCATATTCATCCGTTACGAGGATATCCGCCTGTACTTTCTGAAAATTACCCGTATTATTAAAGTCCTGCATGGCTTTAAAAACTTCTGCAGTTTTTGCTTCCCTTGCAAGAAGCGTAGAATAAGCCCACCGGATTATCCCTTCTTTGGCTTCGCGGGAATGGGTTAAAATGGTGATGTACTCATCCTTATTGGAGCAGGAAACCCCGAAAAGCGTGCCCGCAGTACTGTATTCAATTGTATTGTAGCAGTCATTGTACTCAGAATCAGTTGGATACCTTCCAAATATATCCTGAAAACTGGCACGGATGAAATTAAAGGTATTCATATTGATTTTATCATATAATGCATTATTCAGCATTCGCTCAAATACATCCTCCACTTTGATTTCGCCTTTACGATACGCAAACTCTGACTGGATTACTGCCTTAAATTTCCGGATAATAGCCCGGTTTGCCTCGACGCCCTGAGTATTCCCGGTAAGAGAATCCCCGAGTAAGGCATATTCAAAAATCCCGATTTCACTTTCGATGTCTTCGTTGGAAGCACCCTCAATAAACCGGCCTTTCCATAATTCATACAAACGGTGATAATAGGCAATAAAAAAACTGCTGTCTCCTTCCTGATAGGTTGTATTGCTCTGAAGCTTGCTGATAAGGTTGTATCTCGCCGATTCCTGAAGGCCCTGAGATTTGAGAAAATCTGTTTCTGACTGCATTTCGGCGTCGGTAGGTTCCCGGCCAATGAGGTCAATATACAAGCGGTTTACATAATTTTCGATGAGGATTGTAGGGATACCCTCATAAGGAGGAGGATTATTGTCCTCTATGATGATGAGCTTTCCTTCGTCCCTGCAACTGCTCAGGGAGAATAGAAAAAACCCGGCCAAAACCCATATTATCTTTTTGAAACTGCCTGAATTCATATACATTATTTTTTTCTGTTCAAATATCCGGATTATTTTTCACTTGTGCAAAAAAACAAAAAAGATTTTCTGTAAACCAATGAAATATTTTTGAAGAAATAGCATAATATATTAGAATTTTGTTTGTATTTTGAAATATTGGTATCATATTTGCTTTTTTATCAGTTCAGAATATTTTATCAAACAGTATATTATGAAAATCCAGTCTATTTTTATTTCTCTTATCTTTTTTCTGAGTACCGTATTTTCGTTAAAGGCTCAAACGCTTTCCCCTTTTGAAATGCAGTTTGTAAAGATTAATGACTCGGTTTATGCATCCCGGTTTGAAGTTTCCAATGATGAATACATGCAGTTTATGACTACAATTGACCGTAAAAACAAACTGTTCAGTAAAGTGAAAGTCGATTCTCTGGGATGGAATTGTTGTATTAATATGAAGGAACTCTCTGATTATCACAGGCATAGTTCATTTTCAGACTATCCTGTTGTCAATATTCCCTATGAAGGTGCGGTTGAATATTGTAAATGGCTGACCCGGAACTACGCTGTGAGTGTGAATCCTAATTTTAAGAATGCAGTATTCCGGCTACCTTCTGAAATTGAATGGGAAATTGCCGCTCAGGGAGGCATAAAGGAAAATATTTATGGATTTGAAGGGGTGGAAATCATGGACGCAAAAGGAAATCTTATGTGTAATTTTAAAGACATCACTGCTGCTGTTTCCTCCAGAAAATCCCATAAGAACCAGATGACAATGACCGATCATCATGTAATAACCGCCCCTGTTAAGTTCTATAAGCCCAATGCCTTAGGGGTATATAATATGAGTGGCAATGTGGCGGAAATGACCCTCGAAAAAGGCTATTCCAAAGGGGGAAGCTGGTTTTCTCCGAGAGATAAGGTCGAAATCAGTCAGTTTGAAATGTATGAAAAGCCTGAGCCTTTTGTAGGATTCAGGGTGTTTATGGTTGTGAAAAAATAATTTTTGGTTCAGATAGTTACGTTTTAAGAATCTATGTCATTAATTTTCAAAACGGAGAAGTAAAACCTTTTTTTTGCTTTTTCGTAATATTTACAGGTTTAGATATAATGCCTGAATTTCATTTATTTGCTTTTAAATGTTTAACTACTGAAAAAAATGAACCGGATTACTTTTTTGTGTCTTTTTTCTGTCATTCTGACTACGCTTTTATTTACAGGTTGTACCAAATTTGTCGAGAACGGTCCCAGTAAGGTAAATGCTGAGGCACTTGAATGGCTCCCTTTTCAGGGAAATGAAGTACTTGTTTACAAAACAGCGGCCGGAGAGAGCATGACAATCCTTAATAACGAAAAGAAAACAATCTTTAACTCACTGGAAGATTGCTATGATCAGGGACTGAAACAAATCTGTGACCGCTTTCTGATGGAACAGGTATTTGTAAGTGGGGTGGAAAGCACCCGTTCCCTCGTGATTTCCTATACTATAAGCCACAGAGTGAAAGAACAAAAATTTTATGATGTACTCGAAGTACTGATTACGCATAAGTCCAAACCTCAGATTAATTTACCAATGGTGGTTTTCAATGACCTGGAAGTTACCAATACAGAAATTACTCCGCCGGTTTTTACCCCCTCCATGGTATTAAACGGGAAATCTTTTCAGAATGTATATCACAAAGCAGAAGGAAGTAAAAACATTTATTACACAAAAGATAAAGGAGTTGTAGCCTTCAATTATGACGGAGAAGCCCTTTGGGTTTTACAATAAACAATACTTTTTTGAGATTTTTCTCTGGAAATTGCGGGTGTGTCAAAACCACATCCGCATTTTCTCTTTATGAGTGTCAGTCAGGAGAGAGAAATCAGGAATTGAAAGAATTCTTGTCCGGAGTTTTGATTATCTGCAAATCCTGCTTAAATTTGCGCTATCAAAATTCAACACTATAATTATAATGTACAATATTCATCAGGTAATCGAAAAAGTAATCTTTCTGGATGTAGAAACTGTTTGTATGACTCCTTCTTATGCGGAATTGCCCGAAAGGATGAAGCCGCTGTGGGATAAAAAAGCATCAAAATTTCAGAATCCTGAAAAAAGTCTGAATGTAGAAGATTTGTTTTTTGAAAAAGCAGCGATTCAGGCTGAGTTTGGAAAGATAATCTGTATTTCCTGTGGATACCTGATTCTGGAAGAGGGGAAAATGGTGATGAAAACCAAGTCTTTTTACGGACATGATGAATACATTCTGCTGAATGATTTTGCAGAGATGGTCAATACTTTTTTTGCAAAAGATGTACAGGTTAAAAAATTCTGTACCCATAACGGGAAGGAGTTTGATATCCCTTACATTTGCCGGAGAATGCTCATCAATCGGGTAAAACTCCCCAAACTGCTGGATATTGCAGGTAAAAAAACGTGGAATGTGGATTTTATACTGGATACTCAGGATTTATGGAGATTCGGGGATATGAAGGCATTTACAAGCCTCGATTTACTTTCTGCGGTTTTTGGGATTCCTTCCCCAAAGGACGATATCGAAGGAAGTGAAGTAAGCCGGGTGTATTGGGTTGAGAATAATCTCGAAAGAATCAAAACCTATTGTGAAAAAGACGTTAAAACTACGGCTCAGGTATTTCTTGCCATGAATCAGTTGCCTTTGCTTCCCAAAGAAGAAGCCTGATTTTATTCATCTGCCAAATATCATACACTGTGGGGATAGTTCAGCGTCAGGGTTTTCAGAATACACTTTGGTCATACGCCGGTATCTTACTGGGGTACATTAACAAATTTGTACTTTTTACACATATTCTGAAACTCGAAAAAATGGGGATTGCCGAGCTCCTGCTCTCTGCTGCGGTGGTTTTTGCAGAACTGGCAAGAATGGGAAGTTATGTAATGTTGCTGAGGTTTTTTCCACACTATTCCGGAAGAAAAGATAAAGCCGCTTTTAATTTTATCACTACCCTTTTTCTTCCCTTCGCAGGATGTATTCTGTTTACCCTCCTTTTTTTTATTTTTAAAACCCCGATACTCAATACTTTTTCTGTAAAATGTACCCTCTTTCCTGAGTATTACCTTTTTTTTCTGCCGATTGGTTACGGACTTACCTTTCTGGGCGTTTTTACCAATTACGCACAGTCCAATATGAAGTCTGTTGTGCCTACGGCAATTCTTGAAGTGGGCAACAGAATGTTTCATACGGTTGCTGTTTTATTATTGTGGCTGAACCTGATTCATTTTCAGGGGTTTTTATGGATATTTTCAGGCGGATATCTGATTGCTTTCGGGGTAATTGTCTCTTACCTTATCTGGCTCAAACGCTATACAATTTCTGTGGATTTCAGTATCCTTCGGACAAGGCTTATGAAAATCACCCTGTCTTACGGTTTTTACAACTACTTCTCCCGCTCTGCAGTCATCATCATGGAACAAACCGGTGTACTGCAAGTCGGGGCTTTGATGGGAGAGACGAATGCTGCGATTTATCAGATAGCCTATTTCCTGTCTCAGCTTGTTTATACCCCTGCCCGGTCTATGTATTCGGTTGTGGGGCCCATCGTCGCCAAACATATTCACAAAAGAAACTTTGATGAGCTAAAGTCAATTTATGTCAAATCCTCTCTTAACGGATTCATCGCAGGCCTTTTTGTGTTTATTATTATCCAAACCAATTTGAAGGACTTGCTTATCCTGTTACATCTCGATATTCCGGAAGCGGTAACGGTGTTTTTCTTTGTAGGGCTTGCAAGGCTCATTGACGTAGCCAATGGCGTGAATTATACCATTGTGGTGTACTCAAAGCACTACAAAGCCAGTTTATGGGGGTCCATCGCACTTTTATTGCTTACGCTGGGCCTTAATAACTTCCTGATTCCGGTATGGGGAGCGGTAGGGGCGGGGATAGCGTCCGGACTTGCGCTCTTGTTGTTCAATGCCTTTAATTCCTATATCGTCTGGCAACATTTCAAGATGCTGCCTTATACCTTTGGACATATTATTGTCACCGGAATATCCGCTTTCCTGCTGCTTCTGTTGTTTTACCTCCCTTTTCCGTTTCCTCCTCTTCTTGCAATGATACTGAGAGGAATGCTGACGCTGATTCTGTTTACGGGAGCGGTTTATTTTACCGGGGTTTCAGGAGATATGAATCATGTTATTAGCGTTGTGATGAACAGACTAAAAAAAATAGTCAGGTTGAAATAAAAATATATTTCAGTGTTTTTTGTCAAAACTATTTTTAACTTCCGCCGTTATTCCAAAAAATAAACCGATGACACACGCACTGTTTGCCTTTTTCCGGAAAATTCCCCGCACTACAATTCTGCATGCGTTGATAGTGATATTTTATACCGTAGGCTGGGTAGGAATGGTTTTTTTTGATACCCAAAAAATGGCTGCACTCACTCCTTTGAATTTACTGATTACCCTGGGAATCATGATTTATTCGGGGAGAGAATCCGGGAAACCGTTTTTGTGGTTTTTTGTGCTTTCGTTTGCAATCGGGATGATTACAGAAATGATAGGAGTGAATACCGGATATTTGTTTGGCGATTATAATTATGGGGCAAATCTTGGACCTAAAATCGTGGGGGTGCCTTTCCTGATTGGGGTTAACTGGTTTGTGACCATGTATTGTGCCTCTGAAGTGATACATTTATTCAGGCTTAATCTCTGGGTAAAAGTAGCTTTATCGGCTTTGCTGGCAGTGGTGCTGGATTTTTTTCTGGAGCAGGTCGCCGGCAAACTGGATTTCTGGTACTGGAAAGGAGATATCATCCCAATGTATAATTATATTTGCTGGTATGGAATAAGTTTTCTTATTTTGGGGATTCAGGCAAATTATTTACCTGTCAGAAGAAACATATCGGCAGTTTTTTTGTTTGGAGTTCAGGTTCTGTTTTTTATGTCATTATCTTTAATATTATGATTTTTCTGTATATTTTCATCGCAATTCTCACTTTTTTCGGGATGGAATGGGTAGCATGGGCAATGCACAAATACGTTATGCATGGTTTTCTGTGGTATCTTCATAAAGATCATCATCAGAAAGAACCCGGTTTTTTCGAAAAAAATGACGCCTTTTTTCTGATTTTTGCGATTCCCAGCTGGCAGTTTATCATGTGGGGGCTGATTTATGAAATCTACTGGCTTGTGGCTATTGGAGCCGGTATTGCATTATACGGTATGGCGTATTTTATTGTACACGAAGTGATTATACATCAGCGTTTTAAGTGGTTCACCCGTTCTGATAACCGTTATGTCCGTGTAATACGGTGGGCACATAAAATGCATCACAAACATTTGCAGAAAGAAGAAGGAGAGTCTTTTGGAATGCTGATTGTGGATAAAAAATACTGGGATAAAGTGGCAAAAGATATCGAAAGACAATCTGCCTGAAAATATGAACACACATTTAACCTATCTTTTACTGGATTTATTTACCATTTTAGGGCCTCTGATATTGAGCTTTGACAAGAAAGTGGCCTTTTATACCAAATGGAAATACTTTTTTCCGGGAATGCTTATAACCGCTGTTTTTTTTCTGGTGTGGGACGAGATTTTTACAAGAAAGGGCGTTTGGCAATTCAATCCGGAATTTGTTACCGGTGTTTTTCTGGGAAGCCTTCCGCTGGAAGAGTACCTTTTTTTTATGGTAGTTCCTTTTTCCTGTATTTTTATCTATGAATGTATTCTCTGCTATTTCCCATTTCCGGCTGAGGACAAACGCTTTAATCAGGTGCTTGTGCTGTTGGGTGGAATACTGGTGATTGCTGCTATGTTTTTTCATGACAAAGCTTATACATTCTGGAACTTTCTGTTTGCGGGTGCTTTTTTGCTTCTGACCTTTGTGATTTTCCGAAACAATTTTCCCTTTAACAGCAAAGCATTCATGATTTCGTTCGGGATTTCCCTGATTCCTTTTTTGATTGTCAATGGTTTCCTGACGGCTTTGCCGGTATTGATTTACAATAATGCCGAAAATCTGGGAATCAGAATTTATACAATTCCTTTTGAAGATGTTTTTTACGGAATGTTGTTAATGGTAATGAATATCGCCTTTTATGAATGGAGAAGAAGAGACACACTCTCTAAAGGGCTAAAATAATGTAGGTTTTATATAAATTTATTAAAAAAGATACTGGTTACTTAAAAAGTTTGCGTAACTTTGCAGACTTTTTATTAATTAACAAATAATATTAAATTTTTATGAACAAGTTTTGGTTAGTTTTAGCGTTCGCAGCAACATTTTCTATGTTTTCAGCATGTGGTGGAAAAGAAGAATCTCATGATGGAGCTGCTAAAACCGAAGAAAAAGCACCTGAAAGTGCTGCAAGTGTTGTAGGTAAGTGGACTCTTTCTGATGTAGTGGTTGATGTTGAGTCTTTACCAAAAGAAATGAAAGATAAATTTAATGCAGATCCTAAAATGAAAGAAAAAATGGATGAAGGGGTTAAAAAAATGATTGAAGAAGGAATGTCTTTTGATTTCATGGCTGACGGTGCTGCTAAAATTACTTTAAGAGGTAAAGAAGAAGAAGGTAAATATGAGTACAAAGACAAAGTACTTACCCTTACTGACAAAAAAGGACCTAAAGCATTAAATGTAACTGAACTTACAGCTAATTCTTTAGCTTTCGTTATGGAAGAAGGTGGTTTGAAAATGAATATGAAATTCAAAAAATAATTCTCTGAAACCATATACTCTTCTGGAAGGGTAAAGTTTTAGTGATACCGGTTCGTTCAGTAATAATCCTTTACGGGGTTTTACTGAACGTTTCTTTTTATAAATTCCGGATTACTCTCCCATGAATGAAAGAGGAGTATAAACCCCGTTTTCGCTGACCTGATAAAAAAACAGGCTTTTACCGTTGGTAATCAGCAAATAAGGGGCTTTCAGTATCAGGTTGTATTCTCCAATCTGATATACAGTCATCTGAGTGATTTCGATTTCCGGTGCTTTGCATTCACATAATATCAGTGGATTTCCGCTTTTGTCAAACACTACGACATCAAACCTTTTTTTTCTTTTATAGAGTTTTATTTCCTTTTCAACGGCAATCATGCTGAGAGGAACTCCTTTTTCCCTGACAAAATAATGCAGTAAGTGCTGACGTACTTCCTCTTCCGGAGTATAAATAATCCATTTTTTCCGACTGATGTCCCACACTTTTCTGACATCTCCTTCTGTATTTACTACGATTTCAAATTCTGGAAAAAGCATAGTTCTGCCTGAAAATTATTGAAAAGGCAAAGATAAAAGAAAAACAGAATTTCTCCTTGTTTTACCCAAAGAATTCACTTCCGCTTCTCACCGGAATATTGATTCTTTTTTCCCGGAAGAAATTGTTTGTAATATTTTTTTTAATCCTTACGACATATTCCCCGAAATGAAACGATTTTTTAACATAACTGTATTTAATTAACTCAATAATGGCACAATCAAATATGACGTTCGGGAAAACCTTTCTTGCCGCTTTACTGGCATTTGGTGTTGTAGTTCTCACGGTGATTTTACTTTTCGCATTAAGCATTGCAAGTATGATTGCAACTTCAGGAGGAGGGTCATCCAAAGTAAAAGTCAAAGATAAATCTGTTTTACATATGAAGCTGGCAGGCGAGGTGTCTGAAAGTGCTCAGCAGCCGGAAATAGACCTGGAAAAATTATTCCCCGGTGCGTCAGCTTCTGCTAAAATCGGATTGTATCAGACAATTCAGGCTATCCGTCATGCAAAAACGGATGACAAAATCAAAGGGATCTATCTGGATATTGATATGGTCTTTTCGGGAGGCTGGGCTTCTCTTAAAGCGTTAAGGGATGAATTGAACGATTTTAAAAAATCGGGAAAATTCATCGTTTCCTATGCGCAGGCCTATACAGAAAAAAGCTATTATATAGCCTCGGTATCCGATAAAATTTATATGACACCTTCCGGAATTGTAGAGTTTAACGGGCTTTCCTATACACCCATGTTTTATACCGGAATGTTTGAGAAACTGGAGCTTCAGCCTAAAATCTACCGCGTAGGTACTTTTAAGTCTGCCGTTGAGCCGTATTTCCTCAAAGAAATGAGTGAAGCCAGTGAAATGCAGGTAAAGGCTTTTCTGGGAGATATCTGGAATCAGTTTGCAGAAGATGTTGCTGCTTCCCGTAAGATGTCAGTAGAGGAGATAAATCAACTGGCTACCACTTTTGTATTTGGGGATGGCAATGCTGCGGTGAAAGCAAAACTCGTGGACAAAGCTGCGTATGAAGATGAGGTAAAAGACGAACTGAAAAGCCTGAGTGGGCTGGATGTGAAAGATAAGGACGAAAAACTTCGTTTGGTTCAACTCAAAAAATACCGTACGCTTGTATCTGAGAAAAACGAAAATGCAAAAAATAAAATTGCGGTAATCGTGGCGGAAGGTCAGATTAATACGGGAAAAAGCAGCGACGGGACCATCGGTTCTGCTACCCTGATTGAGCAACTGCGTAAGGCAAGAGAAGATGAAAAAGTAAAGGCGGTGGTATTGAGGGTAAATAGTCCGGGTGGAAGTGCCCTGGCTTCTGATGAAATCAACCGGGAGGTAATTCTGACCAAAGGGTTTAAACCGGTCGTTGTTTCTATGGGAGACCTAGCTGCTTCCGGAGGATACTATATCTCCGCTAATTCTGACTATATTTTTGCGGAAAAAAATACAATCACCGGCTCAATCGGAATTTTTGGAGTCCTTTTCAATACGCAGAAGTTTATGAATAATAAATTGGGGCTTACTTTTGACGAGGTGGAAACACATGAAAATGCCGATTTCATCAATCCGAATTTCCCTTCCAATCCGCTTCATGACTCTATTATGCAGCATTACGTAACCAACGGATACGGAGATTTCCTCAAAGTAGTGCAAACCGGAAGGAAGTTTGCGGATACTCTTAGCGTAGATAAAATTGCTCAGGGAAGAGTATGGTCAGGAAAAGAAGCCCTTCCGCTTAAGTTGATTGACGGTTATGGAAACCTGGATTCAGCGATAGTGAAAGCAGCCAAACTTGCGAATCTTACCGAAAAGGATTTTCGGATTGATTTAGTGCCTAAGGCAAAACAGCCGTTTGAAGATTTGTTTGAAATCGGCTCAGATGCAATGTATCAAAAAGCGATGGCTCAGGAACCTTTATATGAAGAAGTCAGATTGCTGCGCGAAATCAAAAAGCATTTCCCTAAAAACGGTACTTATGCTTTAATGCCTGCCGTAATGAATATTCAATAATAAAATAACCATAAAAAAAACGGAACGCACTCAAAAAGCAGCGTTCCGTTTTTTATTTTAGCTGTGGCTTATTCTGCTTCGAGGATAATTTCTGCGATTTCAATTCCCGTATTCTGTGTCATTACAGCAAGAATATGATTCTGATTCAGGGAAAGGCCGGTAATTTTTTGAGAAATAGTTACTGTTTGCCAGTTTGAGTTGTTGATGCTGGCGGTTCCTTTACTCTGATTATCCACTAATATCTGAAGGGTTCCGCTACCGGATTTTGAGCGGGCTTTGATTTTTACATTATAACGACTGCTTCCGTTCAGGTTCGGCTGAAAATGATATTCTGCTTTGGTATTTGCCGGGAGTACAATATAGCTCAAAGCATTCCGGGTATCCGTTGTGCCTCCGTTTGTAAGGAGTTGCTCAGTTTTGATACTGATGTCTCCACCTGCATTATCGAAAAGTGCTGAGGCGAACCGGAAGTTTTTGCTCCAGTAATAAGGGTGAGTGGCTTCGTGCCATTCATCCAGCTGATAAAATACAGCAGGATTCACGGATTTGTCATAAATATAGACACTTCCCTGTCTTCTTACATTGAAAATCAAGGTTTCACCCTCCAGATTTATTTCCGCTACTCCTTCCATTGGTGCATTATTGACAATGTTGGAAATAGGATTGATATTGCCGGAAATCACGTACTTCGACCCGTATTTTCTTACTCCCACCAGAATCCGCTCGTCTTTGGCGTGAAAAGTGTACTTGTAATCCGCAGGATATTTGCCATTTCCGGAAGGGTGATTGCCTTCCATGATATTTCCGTTTCTGAAAACATCTTCGTATCGGGAAACGATACCCTGAACGTAAGAAGGGGTAGTCGTCATCCATGCGTATTCATTGCCATGCTCCCTGCATCCGATTCCTTTATCCGGACACTGACGGTAATAAAAATTATAGTAAAATTCAGCTCCGGTTACAGAAAGATACTTCAGCAATCCTAACCACTGAGCAGGTGAATATCCTCCTTCATTGATTTGATTGGAGGTTTTTGCACCAGTTTCTTCCCAAACAGGGGAAGTGTAGGCATACGGGTCAATAAAGGGGGAATAAAATTTGTCTCCTGCACTGAGCGTGGTTTCCAGTGATTTTCTCATTCTGCCAATACTGTTAATAGAGCCTGCCGAAAATTCATTCCAGTATTTGGGATAAAACGGGTAGAAATTTTCAGTAGCATAATATGTACCGTTAAATGGCGTCATCAGTTGGCGGGCAATCGGGTAATGCATACGGTAATTGCCCCAGTCTCCCCCAATCTGATACTGAGTAAATTTAGAAGAAGGACTTACAATATTGGCAGATAATGCATCCGGAGCTTTCAAAAAAGCATCCCGAAATACTACGGTGTAGCGTTTCATTCTTTTTTCGGTATCGTAAGTGTGCCAGTTTTTGGCATATCCTGAAGGTGTCCACTTTTTGTAATCAGCAAGAATTCTGCTGTCTTTTTCCATGATTCCGCCGCTTCCGTCCGGGTCGGTATCAGTAGGCGGAGTGGCAATGCCTGCTACCATTTCACCATTACAGATAAATAAATCTATCGGGCGGTTCAGGAAGGGTTTTATTTTCATCAAAGTATTTTTATAGGAAATACCATCCTCTGTGAAAGCGTCGTTGGGCGCAAGGGGGCTAAAAGAATATCTTTTACCAATGGGGTTACTTCCTTCACAAACATAATATCCGCCCTCTCCGCATACGGGGGTCAGGGCTACTTTCTGACTTTGTTTTGCAAAATTCTGCTTTTGAAAAATCGTGGTAGATACAGGTAATCCCGGATTCAGTTTTGCGTTGAGCAGGAATTTTCCGCTTACGGTATTGGTGTCGCAAAAGCGGGTGTAAGTTTCCGCTTTATCCACTACGGGTATTGAAGGAATG
Source organism: Bacteroidia bacterium (assembly GCA_019695295.1). Taxonomy (GTDB): domain Bacteria; phylum Bacteroidota; class Bacteroidia; order J057; family J057; genus JAAFHL01. The sequence continues at coordinate 28,811 of JAIBAH010000023.1, forward strand.
CTCAAATAGTAATTCCAGTTTTGCGCCAGTTGGAGTTGTACAAAAGATGCATTTTGCTTTTTGGTACTATAACCCGGCTGATTTAACGATACTGCCAGGCCTGCGTTGGGTTCAGATATAGCCTCAAGGTCTATGAATAAAGCATTTCTGAGTAAGGAATGCCCGGGCTTAAACCTGGGAAAAGGAAAGGTTTTTAACTGCTCCGTTACTCCGTTTTCTTTGCTTAGGTTTTTGGGTGCAAAATCCATGGGATTGAGTGTTCCGGATACCTGTACATCAGGAGGAATACAACTTGCGTTGTAGTTGTCTGTAAAGTCCCATTCGGCTTCATTGTTTTTTACCGATAAGTAATGTTTATAAATCAGGGTTTTGGGGACATTCTGAGTATAAACCGTAATATCGTCCAGATCTCCCAGAAATCTGCGGGTGGGGTGAACACTTGCTTTATTATGTACACTCAGCAGGACTTCTCCCTCACTCAATGCGGGAGGGGTAGCGTCGGCAGGAATGATATCTTCCCTTTTTTCAATCAGCTGTCCGTCTATCCAGACCTCCATATCATGCGTATTGAAGTTGGCCATGGCTACAAAATGATGAAACTGCCTGTCTGTATAATAGGAAAAAGATTTACGGTCAGTACCATTAAAATCCACCGTCATTTTGGCTTTTGTCCCTTTGGTACTGGTTGCGTTATTATAGGATACATTAAACTGAATTCCGCTGTAATCAATATTAATGCCTGCATTGGGCAGGGAAATCAGCAATGGATTATAGTTTTCGTTAAACCGGAACCGGAATTCATACACCAGAATATTATTGTTCCAGGATAGTTCTTTTTCGTTTTTTACGGTTAATGCATCATCTGTTTCTTCCAGCGATAAATAAGCATTATTTCCATTCTTACCAATTTTCACGCTTTTTGCAGCTGCAAAACTCCCTTTTCCATCTTTGCTTTTCCCCCAGCTTTCAGGAGCATTGAAGTTCCAGTATTTTGCAGGATTGATAGTGGTGGTGGAATTCGTAGTACACTGTGCGAGGCTCTTACTTTTACTACATCCGGAGAAAACAACTGTAAGCAATAATAATATTCTGAAATTCATTTTTTAATTAATAATAATTCTACCTTTTAGACGCAGTACCGAAGAAAAGTAATTTATTTTGCAGGAATTTTAAGTACTTGCCCTATTTTAATGGCATTATCTGCCAGATTATTGGCTTTTTGAATAGATGCAACGGGAACTCCATATTTCTTGGAAATACTGTAAAGCGTCTCTTTGGCTGCTACAGTATGCGTTTTTGCAGAAGCTGCAGTACCTGAAGAGGGAGGTAAAACTACCGGTTTCGTGCCGGGATAAGTATAATATTTTACCCCGGGATAAGCTTTTAGGGTAATTCCGGTACGAATTTTTTCATGAAGCATTTTTTTGTTTACCGCACACAGCAATTCAGCCGTAGTATTGTATTTTTCGGCCAGACTTGCCCAGGTGTCTCCCGCTTCGGTCAGGTGTTTTACTGTTTTTACGTTTTTGGGTAAAACGGGAGATAGTTTTACATATACTTCTGCAAGCAGCTCAAAAATAGCGTCACTTCCGCCACCATTTAAGCGGTTTGCTACGGCTCTTGTACCTGCCGAAGAAGTGAGTTTGAATTTGCCGCAGTCCAGTCCCAAAGAAAGAGAGGCTACTTCTGTTCCGGTTTCATTGTAAAATATTACTTTATCATACAAAGAACAATCCTCAGATACAGAGCCACTTACGTCATAAGACTCAGCAGAGGACATAATCCAGTTAAGTTGTTTTGCCTGCCACCCTGATAAAGGGATACCGTTGGCATGAGAAGCAGGCTCATATCCTGAGTTTAGTTTATAGGCTTTTGCGTGATGATAGGGAACACCAAGGAAATTGCCCTGAGCAGCCAATGGAAAAACATTCAGGGTAATCAACAGAAGAAACAGAAACTGTTTTAGCGTCATATTTTGGGTATTATTAATTTTTGTCCGATTTTAATCGCGTTGTCTTTCATTTGGTTTGCCTTTTTGATGGCGTCCACGGCAATACTGTATTTACGGGAAATACTGTATAGTGTTTCTCCGGATTTTACAACATGACTTTGCTCCGTATTGTTGTCGGCCGGAGGGGTACTGATTTCGTTTCCCTTTCCGGGTATGTCCTGAGGTTTTGCCGTGCCGGAGGAAGGTTTGCTATCCGATGTGGCTGGCTTTTTGTCCTCTGCTTTTCCCGGATTTTCCTTAATACCAGAAGGTTCCTCTGTTTTTTTAGGGCTTTCACCTGCAATCAGTGCTGAAAAATCCGATTTCATATATTCTTTTTTAAGTTCGGGATATTTGAAATAAGGATAATTCTGATAAATAATGAGTTCATCTCCCGGGGTAGGAGTCCATTGGGTATTTTTCTTATTTACCGCTGCAATCAAATCAATGGTTGTATTATAGTTTTTGGCGATAATATCCCATTTATCTCCTTCTGCCACTATATGTGTTAATTGACTAATTTCCTCAGGTGCAGTATTTTTCAGGTCTTCCGCAAAAGAAGCGAGCAAAATTTCAAGTGTATCCAAAGCCTGAACACTTAGCCCGTTGCCTTTCTTATGGGCAATCGGGATAGCCGGGTCGGGCAATATTTTTTTACATTTAAAAGCCAGGTCCAGCCGACCGGTAATCCGGTTTTTGTCGTTGTAAAAAATAAATACATCATTGGGGTCATAGCATTTAAATACAGGCTCGATATAGGAAGCTGTATCGGAAAGGACCGTCATCAGGGTATTGACCTGTTCAGGGGATAACAGAATCCCATTTTCTGCTTTGGGTGGCTCAAAACCTGCTCTTAATTTATAATAATGAACTCTTGTAAACTCCCTTCCCGGAAAAAAAGGAGTCTGCTGTGCAACTATTTCTGCAAAAGAAATTCCTGAAAGCAACAGGACAAGACCATACATAAAAAGACTAAGCTTCATACTTTATATATTGAAAATTTAATTAGGTTGACAATTCAATGCTAAATATTGATAATCAGAACTTTTTCTCCGACACTGGTCACATCAAACAATTCTGTTACTTCCTGATTTTTCATCCTGATACATCCATGGGAAGCGGGCTTCCCCAGCAATCCTTCTTCCGGTGTGCCATGAATATAAATATAACGACTGTAAGAATCCACATTACCGCCGGCATTAATTCCTTTTTCTTCTCCTTTCAGCCATAATATACGGGTAGTAACAAAATCTGTTTTTACATCTGTTTCGTCTGTATAGATTTCAGCAATTTCTCCTGTATATTTTCTGGCTTTCAGAATTCCCCCCAAAGGCACATCATCCCCGTATTTTTCAGCCACAAAATGAAGCCCTGTAGGAGTCTGATTACTTCCCGACTTACATCCTGCTCCCGCTTTTGCGCCTGAAATAATATAGGTGTTTATGGCAGTCCAGTTTCTGACCCGGTACATTTTCTGTTCTTTGAGGGAAACCAATAAAAAATTACCCTCCTTTAACTGAGGATAATTCTGCTCTATAAATACTCTTTCTGAAATACCCGTGTTCATATCCTGACTAAATGACGAAACCGGAAGCCAATACGCTGCAATTAAAATAAAAATTCTGAATAATAAGAAGCGAATCTGATGATTTTCCATAAAAAAATAAAATATTAATAAAAAATGAGTAGAATATTGACCTTAAAATAAAAATACTTTTTTGAAAATATAATTAATTTATATCTTTGTCCGCTTTCTTTCAAAAACAGTTTTTCTTATTAAAATATTTATGAAGCAAACGATTTTTACATTCATCTTATTATCTGTTTTAACGTTTCAGGTAAGCGTGGCGCAAAGCTATGAAAAAGAAACGTTCAAACGTCACAGAAATTTGGTTTCTTTCGATTTAATGGGTTCGGGAGGGTATGCCTCTGTCAATTATTCTTATGTGGCAGCCAGTTTCAAAAACTTATTTCTGGATTTCAAACTTGGGGTAGGTACACATGGATTTCCTCATGGATTCAGCCTGAACGTGGGTGGAGGAAGTCATTATTTTCAGGGAGGAGTATCCGGAAGATGGGATTATTATAAAGAACCCACACCAAGATATACCATTGCCCCGGTGATAGGATACAAATTACAACCTGTCGAAAAAAGATTTTTCTTTAATGTGTATGTTACTTCTTTCAGAGACAATTACTTTGGTTCTTCGGGAGTAGGCGGAAATCCGGTAACGAAACCCTGGTTTGGAATCGGTACGGGATATTTGTTTTCCAAAAAGCCCAAAGCGGCAAAATAATAGTTAAACATACAATTTTAACATAGCCCGCAGGATTTCTGTAATACAGATAACCCTGTGGGTTTATTGTAAATCTTTTTGATAATGAAAAATAAGGTGGTTATCATTACAGGGGCTTCCAGCGGAATAGGGGAGGCCCTCGCGCATCAGTTTGCAAAGGAGGGGGCAATTGTAGTACTTGCGGCCAGAAGCCCGGAGAAATTACAGGCTTTGGCCTCCCTGCTTGCTGCCCAGTATGGAGTACAGGCTTTGGCTGTGCCTGCTGATGTTACAAAGGTTGCTGATTGTCAGAATCTTATAGAAAATACCGTTGCGAAATTCGGGCGGATTGACGTGCTTATCAATAACGCAGGAATCTCTATGCGTGCACTTTTTGAAGATACTGAGGTAAAAGTAATTGAAAGCCTGATGTCAGTCAACTTTATGGGTGCAGTATATTGTACCCGTTTTGCTTTACCTTATTTGCTTCAGTCCAAAGGGTCAATCGCCGGGATTTCCTCAATTGCAGGATACAGAGGTTTGCCGGCAAGAACGGGTTATTCCGCTTCTAAATTTGCCTTGCAGGGGTTCCTTGAAGCACTCAGGCCGGAAGTAATGGACAGGGGAGTAAATGTACTGACGGTATGCCCGGGATACACCGCTTCCAATATCCGTAAAACAGCCCTTACCTCTGACGGCAGCACTCAGGGAGAAACTCCCCGGAATGAAGAAAGCATGATGTCTGCCGAAGAGTGTGCCCTGCATATCTATAAGGCGATTGAAAAAAGAAAAAGAACCCTTATTCTGACCCCTATCGGTAAAATAACCGTTTTCCTGAATAAATTTTTCCCGGGCCTGATGGATAGAATGACCCTGAATTTTCTGAAAAAAGAACCGGATTCTCCTTTTAAATAATCCGGGAAGGTTTAAATACTTCTTTAAGAGTACAACTCTGAGTGTTATAATGCATTGAGAAGTGTTTTTGTTTCCGGAAGGTTGGTAAAAAAATGTTGTGAAAAATGATTTTTTTATTGTTTTTTTTTATTTCTGTGAAATATTTGTATTTTTGTTTTAAAATAAAACGGATAAAATTGAATTGCTATAATTTATTTACCACCATTTTTTACTACATACAAATATGATTATTTTTGGCTCAAGAGGAAGTAAAATCGCCGACCTCGATGTAAAGGGAACAACCTGCTCTCATTGCGGGCAAAGTGATACCCAAAAAGTTCATGTATATGGAAGATACTTTCATATTTTCTGGATTCCCTTTCTTACTATTGGAAAAAAGGTGTATTCTGAGTGCTCACACTGTAAAAAGACCATTGAAGAAGAGTCTTTTCCGAAGGAGTTAAAGCAACAATATGACGCACAGTCTCAAAACGTAAAACGGCCTTTATGGCACTCATTGGGTTGTCTGGGATTTGTAGGGATAATAGGGGTAAATATTATTTTGGCTTTGGGTGCTTTGATATGGGGCACAACCAAAGAACCGGATACAAGAGATGCTTTGTACAGGGCTGATTTAAGCAAATTAGTGAGTACACCTTCTTTTGAATCGGATTCTCTTTCCTTTAAGTTGAAATCCAGCTTTGATAAAATGGACGCCTCCATGCTTGACCCTTTGACTTTTGAGTACTTTGCCAAAGTAGAAAATGAGAAAGTATTGTTTTTAATGAAAGTGCCGGACCTGAAAAAGGTTCCTAAAGAAAAAAGGGAAGTAGTAACGAATATTGTCAATAAGTTTTTAGACAGGCAGGAAGGGCTGAAGGGGAAAAAGCGGTATATCGGTATTCATGGAAAGTATAATATGATGATGGTCAATACTCCTGATACTCAGGAAAACGGAAATTTGGTTGCATCTTTGCCTTTACTTGATTTTTATGGCGAGAAAAAGACTAAGTAAGATATTTTTGAGGTAGTATCACCTGGTAATATCTAATATATCACTGTTGCTATTTTTTTGTATATTATCCGTTAATGATATACCTTTGTGTATCATTAACGGATTCTTTTTTGTGTAAATTATAAAAAAGTGATTTTTGTGAAGTTTTTATCTTTGGATGGATTGCTTTAGGATTGGTTAATGAAATTTGGCAGGCATTGGTTTTTATAAATATAAAGGATGAAGTATATTATTAATATTAAATATTTTCAATTATTTTTTTTTGTTTTTTTTAGTTTAAAGGGTTATACTCAGAATACCAACCTTACTAATCTGATTACTGCTTCACAATGGAATCTGTTGTTTCCAAACCGTGCAGGCACTTCACCCGGACATCCTCAGGGTTATACAACAGATTTTTATTCTTACAGTAATTTTAACCAGGCGGTTAATGAAATGTCTGATTATCTTGTGAATATCAGATTAAAAAATGGAGTTTGGGGACAACTTATCACAGTTACCCGAAAATCCAATGGCAATACCTATATTTACTCAGATGTTGATTCCTGGTGGTATTCAAATCCAACTCCCGAAACGGTAATTGACGTGGATTTCGCCGATTTCATAAACAGGTACTCTTCTCAAAATAATAAAAGAGAATTGGCCGCATTATTGGCCAATATCTCAAAAGAAACAACCGGAGGCTGGCAATTGCCGGTTGGAGGCGGGGCTTACGGAGACTATGCAAACTGGGGGTTGTATTATGTGCATGAGCTGGGATATAATAGCTCAAATGGAGCTGGTACTTATTCTCAGCCACATGTTGAGTATCCTCCCAATCCATTAAAAGGGTATTACGGAAGAGGCCCGATTCAGCTATCCTGGAATTATAACTATGGGCAGTTAAGTAAATTTTTATATAATGATAAAAATATATTGCTCAATAATCCGGATTCGGTTCAGATGAACGGGGTTCTGGCTTTCAAGTCAGCGATATGGTTTTGGATGATGCCTCAGTGCCCCAAGCCTTCCTGTCATCAGGTAATGCATGATTTATGGGAGCCGCAACCTGGAGATTATCCTGCCGGTAAAATGTATAATAAAGGATTTGCTCATACCAATAATATCATTAACGGAGGACTTGAATGCAGGTCTGCCTCTTCTCCTGCATTTACTCAAAAAGTAGTTATTCGGTCTCAGTTGTATCAATATTATTTAGGCATTATGGGCTTTAACAGCACTCAAATCGCAATGGAGGATTCAAATAATTATTCTACTTTATGTTACGAGTCAGCCTCCAATGCCATGAATGATTATATTAACTGTTTTGTCAATAGTAATCCTTTGCCTGTGGAGTTGAAATCCTTTTATGGTTATTCTGAAAATGGCAAAAATATACTCAAATGGGAAACGGCTTCTCCTGTAAATATCAGTCATTTTGAAGTAGAGCGTAGGAATAATGGCTTACAGTTTGATGCATTAGGTACTGTAGAGATTCATCCCGGAGGGAATTATTCTTTTATTGACAGTAGTTTATCAGAAGAACTCCTAAGCTTTTATCGCTTAAAATCGATGGATTTTGACGGGAAATATACCTTTTCCGGCGTTATTTCTGTCCTTAATCAGAAAGCAGAATCAAAGCTGAAACTTTATCCGAATCCTGCCGGTAATGACGTAAGTTTAGGTTTCAGTAATAATGAGTGGGCGGGGCAAAAAAATGTATGGAACATAGTAATAACTAATTTACAAGGCGTAAAAGTGCTCGAAATGGCTATAGATAAACAGCAAAATTCAGTTTTTGTTGGTAATCTTCCCGAAGGGCTGTATCTTTGGGAAGTAAAATCAGAAAACTTAAAAGAGTTTGGGAAACTGATGATTCAAAGATAAAGAAAGAAATAATGAATTGAGTGTGGATACAGATTTTTCCAAAATTCAATCCATTGTGAACTCTTTTGGAAAGTTAGCCATACGATAAGCGTGAAATGATAACCGGCAAAGGAAGTGAACACTCTCTTTGCCGGTTACTGTTTTGTCTTTGAAAAATAGATTGTCTCTTTTTATTTCATTACCTTTTCTGTTTTTTCTCCGTATTCAGATATCACTTTCAGGAGATAAATACCTTGTGGGAGATTTTCAGTAGAGAATGTGATAAATTCGCTGGGAGAAAAAGTATTGGTGTAAAGAACGCTTCCTTTGGAATCTGTAAGGCGAACGTTTACAGGCGACAGATAAGGTTTGCTGGAAGCAATCGTGATTTCATTGTGGAAAGGATTCGGTAATACTCCGATATTCCAGTTTTTCACGATGGAGAAGGTTTTTATCCCGGAATAAGAGAATAAACCATCATTGTCAATCATTTTCAGGCGATAACTATACCATCCTTCATTCAGATTCCTATCGGTGAATTCATACCGGTTAAAGGTCTGATTTTTAGCGGAAACATTCGCAATTGTCTGAAAATTATTTCCTGAACTGGTTCGTTGTATTTCAAATTGAAAACAGTCTCTCTCATCCTGAGTTTCCCAGAACAAATGAATGTCCTGATTTACCGGGTTGCCATCAAATTCCATGAGGGAAAGAGGTAGAGGAGGGGGAGTTGGTCCGGGATTTCCGCCACCAAAGCCTGAAAATCCACTGAATGTAGCGGTGAAGGAATGATGTGTCGTATTATAGCTGGCATAGGTTCCTGCGGAGGCCAAAGTTACATCACTTGTGTAGGGTGTGGTAGGCGTAACGGCTGAAACGTCATGCCCCGTAACCTTGAGTAACCCAAAAGAAGAAAGCGGATTACCTGTAGCCGTCATCCATCCACTGATTTCTGCGCTGGTATAATAAAGGGTAAGATTATAGCTTGCTGAAAGATTATTGTTCTCAGGAGTTACCCTGAATGTTTTGCTTGCGATATTTTTTGTGACATCCGAAGGATACCAGAAAGGGAGCGCGCTTGTCCCTGCTCTGTCCACTTCAAATTTTGTACATCCAAAATCGTGGCTACCTGTATTCTGGACAGTGGCCATGATGTTCCCGGTATTATCATAAAAATGTACGGTTTGGTTAGGTCCCAGATAATACTCCTGTACGCCCGGGTTTACAGCTGTTTGTATCTGAGCAGGTACTTTGTAAATAAATCGGGTATTGGGCCGGTTATTGGAAGTAGAGGTTGAACCCGTAAATACGCCCATAGAACACCCTGTTTGTCCGTCATCTCTTCTGAAAAGCATTCTTGCAGCACCGATTCCTGTGCTCTGAACTGCATCATCATTGGTCCAGGAGTTATTGTCAAAGCAGACTTCCAGCAGCAGATTACTGGTGCCGTTCCATACAAAATTGTTTTGAAAATTAAACATATTCCATCCGACAAATGTCGTGTGATTTCCGGTAAAAACCGTTGTAAAGCCCGGGGCATTCGGGGTTTGAAAAGCAGCTGTAGTAAGTGTATTTGCGGCGGTATGTCCGAGTTTTAAGGTAAAGCCATTATAAGGCTGAGTACTCCCCTTGGTGAGGACATTAAATCCCAGCCCCCCGATTACTGTACCGGAACTCATCCCCAATCCGGTTAAATCTGCAACGGTATAGATAATTTGCGTTTTTTCATCTTCATAAATCCCCCTGAATGGAGCATTCCCAAAACTGACTGTTCCGGCTCCCAGAGTAACGGTTGTATTTGCTGCAGCTATCGGAGAGTAGTCATCACTAAAAAGCGTAATGGTGTGTTGAGCGGTTGTGATAGCGGTGATATCGGGATGAGAAGTGGATAAATTCAGAACGATAGTTTCTGTTCCCTCCTCAGCGTCATCATTATAGATTCTGACAGTTACGTTTTGGGATATAGCGCCTGAGGTACTGAAAGTAAGCGTTGTATTCAGTAATTCAAAATCTATATTTTGTGTAGCTGTAGAAGAAGGGTCAACTGTTATATTTACAGTAGCATTACTGGTTACGGGCCGTTTGGTTACTTTTACCGGGATGGTTACATCCGAGAAACCAAGACAATCATCCGGAGAGGGCAGGGGAGTAGTAGCTGCGTTCTCGTTAAAGACAGAGGTGGGGTTAACAAAGCCCAGTTGATTGAAAGGGGCAAATGCCATTGTAGTAAACAAGCCTCTTCCATGTGTAGCAGCCGCAATCAGGTTGTCTGAAGTGCGGAATTGCAGCATGTCAGTTCTTACATTGGCAAGTCCTTCATTGGAGGGTTGCCAGTTGGTTGCACCTCCGTTCAGATTATCGGTACTCCATACCCCGATTTCAGTGGCAATTAAAGCCATATCATTATTCAAGGGAGAGAAAATCACCCACCGAATCGGCATATCGGGCAAATTTCCTTCTATTGAGGCAAAGACCGGTGCTCCAGCTGTGGCATTAACCGATTCAAACGCACTTGTCAGCCCGTAATTGCTGTAGGTAATCAGCATGTGATTTTCATTGCCTTGCTCAACGGCAATTCCGGATACTGAGCCTGACCCGTTATAAACCAGAGTGCCGGCAATAGTCGTTCCTGTATGTGCATTATCCACCCTTACAATATCTCCGTTATCCAACCCAAAATAAACCCTGTTAGCCACATTCGGAGAAACATATACATGCGTGACAAATCCCGTCCCGAATGCAGTAACGGTAACCGCAGTAAATGCACCGGCGGGAACGGTCATTCTTTTATACTGACCATTCAGATTAGCGCAATACAAAATATTGGCTGTATTATCATAATCCGTTGGGTTGATAAAATCTCCATCTGCGCTGCTAAAGAAATTTGCCGAAGCAAAATTATCAGTGGTAATCGTATAACTATTTCCTGTATAGGAAGTAATCTGAGTATTGGGATTATCCTGATCGATATGGCAGAATCCTCCATCTCCTCCGGTAACCTCAGAGGTTGAGTTGATGCCTGTGATTGAGTATTTGTGTGTACCATTATCCTGAGCGCCTGCAAGGAAATTGTTTGAGTTGAGAGTGGGGTTTACTGCACAGGCATAAAACTGAGTTACATTATACCCTGAATTTTTTTCAGCGAAGGTGGGAGTAGCCGTATTCATATTGGTTGCATAAAAAACTCCTCCATCGCATCCCCACAAAGCCGTTCCATTGCTTCCGGGTTGAAAAACGATAGTATGAATATCAGCATGTACATAAATAGCGGGTGAGGTACAGCCCCCTCCGGCTCCACCTGTCCAGGATGTATAGTTCGCCCATGAAGTTCCGCCGTTGGTCGATTTTGCGCCATCCACTCCCCCAACGTAAACCGTATTCTCATTAGAAGGATCAACCGCAATTGCTAAATCATACCAAGCCTGGTTTCCGCCTCCACTTCTGGTAAAAGCATCTGCTGTTCCCTGATCACACATAGAGGGAGTAGTAACATTTGCCCAGGAAGTACCACCGTTAGTGGTTTTCATCGCCCTTCCGCTATTTCCGTCATCAAATAAAGCATATACTACATTGGAATTAGAGGGTGCACAGGCCAGTTCTATTCTTTCTTTTGTTCCGGCAGGCAGGGTCATTGCTGTCCAAAAACCCACATTTCCAGTATTGGCACCATTAGATGCAGCAGATTTGAAAACAGAGCCGGCATTAAAAATCCCAAAAGAACAGTATAAATCTCCGTTTGCTGCAATTTCAAAATCTGCGCAGGCGTTGTTTGCGCCTCCGCTTACCCCATTTCCCAGTACTTTCGTCCAGGTTGTTCCTCCGTTTGTAGATTTCTGTAACCCATTCGCGCGGGTACACGCATAAACATTGCCTGTATTATCCACCACTACTTTTTGTACATGATTGAAATTGGCCACATTGGTTGAAGCGAGTTGTGTCCATGTAGTTCCACCATCGGTACTTTTCCAGATTCCGTTTCCTCTGATGGCATCTCCGTTATACCATCCTTCCCCGGTACCAAAATATAAGATATTGAAATTAGTTGGGTCCTGGGCAATGGACGTGATTGCCAAATTGGCAAAAAAGGGATTAATTTCCTGCCAAACAGGTGCTGTGACAGTAATGTCGTTCGTTTTCCATAATCCTCCCCCTACACTTCCTGCCCAAACTGTTTTACTGGTATTATCATTTTTATCGAATATGACTGTTCTTGTTCTGCCTCCAACATTCGAGGGGCCTCTTTCTTCCCAGAAAACACCCGGAATTGCGGCTCTTTTATCTTTTAGTTCTTTTCGTATGCGTTCTGTTTCTTCGTATGCAGCAACTAACCGTTCTTTTGGTACATAGCCAAGGGCCAAATCTTTGGTTCTGGCAATTTCCTGACGGATGGCCTCATCCGGACGGTCCTTTTCCTCTTCCTCTCCTAACTGATGAGAAATCGGTTTGGTTAAAACAAAGGTAAGTAAAAACAGTGAAATTAAAACAAAAGTAGGTGAAAACTTAAGGCAAAGTCTGTACATCAATTTTTTCTTTTCAGGTTTAAATTAATCAGAGATACAAAAGTATGGAATATTTTTCTTAAAAATAAATTAATGTCAAAACAACAATATAAATTTAAGAAAAAAAACACTTTCGCCAAATTAAGGGAAAGTGTTTTTTTGTCTGCATTAAAGATTCTTTATATTACAAGTCATCCAGATTAACAGTAACCTGGAAATATACAAGTCTTCCGATTCTGGGTCCGCCATACACCTGAAACTGCTTATTGTTTAACAGGTTGGAAGCTCCAAGTTTGAAAGTAGTATGAATCTTAGGTACTATTTTGTTGATTTGAGCGTCGAGTAAAGTATAGGTCGGAACTGGTCCGGTAAACTGTGGCGACCCTTCAAATAAAAATCCCTGTATCCATTTGAAGTTTACATTGGCTCCCCAGTGATTGATTTTAAGCTTGCCGATTTTTCCTACTACATCTCTTGCTGAAACCCCGATATTGAACTTGTGCTCTGGGGTATTGAATGCCGGAATCAAAGGGTCAGTAGAACCTCTGCGGTCCAGTCTGTTCCAGGAGTAATTCCCGTTGATGGCGTAAAACAGCTTGAAATAATAGTTCAGACCGATAGAGAAGCCCTGAGTAGTTACCATATCGGTTGCATTGGCTGCAATCCGGTAAGCCTGAGCAGCAGTAACAGTATTTGTAGCAGTATCTATGTTTGCATCTACTGCAAGTTTGTATCCTATGAAGTCTTTGTAAAAACTATAATAATAGCTTGCATCCATATACACATGATTGAAAAGGGTGGTTCTGTACCCCACTTCCATTGTTCTTACTTTTTCAGGCCTGATAGGAGCGATGGATAATTTCACAAGGGTATCCCGTACTTTACTGTTCAGGAAGTCGTTCAGTGACTCTATCGTATAAAAATCGTTGTATCCATTGAGATTTCCGATAAGAATTGCTCTTCCCACATTATAGTAAAGATACTGGTCGGCGAGCGTCGGATTCCGGATAGCCGAAGCAAAAGAGAATCTTACAACGTCTTTTTCGGTCAGGTTGTACACTGCGGATACTGCCGGTGAAAACAAAAAGTCAAAATTCTGATTTTTGTCTATCCTTAACGTTCCATTGAGTTTCAGTCTTTCACTGAATAGTTTTTTTTCAGCTCCGACATACACTCCGAATTCATGATTGGTGATTACTTTTCTGATGGTGTCACTGGTAACAGTACCATTGATCGTGTCGGTTTTTACGTAGGAAGTATCACTAAAAATTGTTCCTTCAGAATTGGGGGTATAAAGCCTGAAGTTACCTCCGGTGGTAATATCCATCCATTTGGGCGTAAATTTGTATTCTCCATGTACATGATATAAAGCTGATTTATCAAAAAAACGGGTTCCACCGTCAGTGGTTTTGAGGGAAGTAATGGAATCAAATGCAGCCTGAAAACGCTCAGTTCCGGGAGCGTAATATCCATTTCCTTGGGAGTCAGCGTAGTTGCGAGCGAGTTGATGCCATACAATTAATGAATCCTGATGTTTGGATAGAAAACTGTCCAGGGCCGGGTAGTAAGGATTTTGAGCACCTGGAATACCAATTACATATTCAGGAAAACCGGGAAATGCCGCTATTTTAGAAGGAAAATTTCCTAAATTTGGTTTATTCCAATAATTTCTGTAAGCTGTTGACCAGTCATTATTACTACTTGCCAGTTCATTTAAGCGGAAAGCAGTAAAAACGGCGTCATAGGATTTACCGGCGTCTTCATGCGTAGCATAAGCCCGTATAAAAAATTTATCCTGCTTGCGGAGTTCAATCCGGTTTTGATAAAATTTTATCCCTTTCAGGCTGTAACGGTTATCTCCCTGATAAACAGTGGTTCCTGTTCCAAAATTAAAAGAATAAATGGCTTCAAGGTCGCTATTGATTTTATAGTGCATTGCCGTACTTGCCTTCATATTTCGGGTATCATAATCTACGAGGTCATCTTCATTATACCCTGTTCTGTGCCAGATTCCTAACCCGGGAGAATTCAATCTACCACTATAACTGGAAGCATTATTGTATCCATCGGTCAGGTTTTCATCCCCGTAGCGATTCACTGCGTCATATCCACCGGGGTTTGCCGTTCCTACCTTAGAAGAAGTAGAAGGGTCATAATTTCTTGCTTCCCAGTCATTTGCAGTAAATGCATACAGATTGATTTTGTAAGCAAATTTATCTGTTCCTGCTTTGTTTTTGTAAACATGAGCGTAACGCAAAGCAAATTCTCCCATCATTCTTTCTGCACCTTTGAAAGAAATACTCAGTCCCGGATTAAAGAAAGGGTCTTTGGTGGTCATGCTGATTACGCCATTAAAAGCATTCGGGCCATAAAAAGCAGAACTTGCTCCCACAATCAAATCTACTTTCTGCACGTCCAGATCCGAAGCTCCAAGGAAATTCCCCAAAGAGAAATTCAGGCCGGGAGACTGATTGTCCACCCAGTCAATAATCTGAAGGGAGCGTACAGGGGAAGTACTGTTAAATCCCCTGGTATTGATTACTTTAAATCCCAGACTGGCAGAGGTTAAGTCCACCCCTTTCAACTGACCCAGTCCTTCATAGAAATTCAGGGCCGGAGACTCTTTGATTGCAATTACATCCAGTGCTTCTACTGTGAGCGGTGCTGTTTTTTGTTTTTCGGAAACCCTTGTGTCCGTAATAATTACATCTCCGGTAGATTCACTGTTTTGAGACGGGGATAAATCAATCTTTATCGGTTTATTCAGGTCAGATACCACCTGTTTAACTTCGTCATAGCCTAAATAATTAATAACGAGCGTAAAAGGCGGAGGAACCGGAGATTCTACTGTAAATTTTCCTTTATCATCTGTATATCCGCCGGCTTCCGTGCCCTCAATCATCACTACTGCACCTACGAGAGGAGTAGCAGTGCTTTTATCATTAATCACTCCCGATACAATATTCTGAGAATAAGCAGAAGTAATAATGAAAGAAAGTATAAAAATAAAATATAATTTGTATGTGCTGTGCTTCATAATATAAGTATGATAATGCGATGGATTCAAAAAAAATAATAGCGGGGCAACGATTCTGCTGCCCCGCTATCGCTGCATTGAGTGTTTGCGCAAATATAATTTTACAATTTAATTGCCTTATTCAAACCAGACTTTGCCTGCGCCTTCTCCGTCTTTAAAGCGGATTCGTACATAATACAAGCCTGCATTTAATCCATTTCTCTCAAGCATAAATTCCTGAGTAGATAAATTATCAAAAGTGCGAATTTCCCTTCCGGTAATATCCATTAAAGTTACTCCTGTAATTACTTCATTTTTAGTGCTCTTGATCATTACCTGAGATTTTGCCGGATTAGGATATAATTTAAGTTCTCTGTTGAATTTATTGTCAATTCCTACGATGCTGAGTGTTCCTACAATACGGGGATTAAGGTATCCCATGATAGAGTCAATGTAAAGACGACCTTTGGCGGCTGACATGTCAGGGTTTCCAAGTCTTGCTTTACATACTGCAGTGGGTCCTGCTCCGGGCTGCTGAGAGTTTACAGCGGCTTCATACCAGGTTTCGTTCCACCAATCCCATGGGCTTCCTTCGGGGAAGTTAGGATATGCATTCCCGTCAGGGCAGGTAGTGGTTGGGGTAGAAGGCATAGGTCTTACCATTGGGAACATTCCTTCGTATCCATTATTCAATGCATTTGCACGTAAAGTGTAAGGGTCATTGAAACTTGCAGCAGCCTGAACAATTCCATCATTGTTACCTAACTGATTTGCTCTGCGGATTGCGCCGTAAGTACCGGATACGTTTACAACGAAGTCACCGGTTGTAGGTACAATTACCGCACCATATTCGTAAGGAGCAAAAGGATCTGTAGGGCAATGGAAGCCAATCATTGGAGTTTCTCCCGCTTCAAGCCAGGTAGAGTCCCCTAAAGCACCTCCCAAATTGAAAACAAGACTTAATGCTGAACTATACCCAACGTGGTTGGGGCGGCATAAAGCGGTAGAGTCTGTTCCGTCAAAGTTACCATTTAAAGCAGGAATTACATACGGCTGACCGCTAGTAGCGTTGATAAATTTGGTTAGGTTCAACTCACTGGTTTTGTCAAGTGTAGCAGCACCAAAGGTGATATATCCACCGGTTCCTATACCGCCGGCAATGATGATGTTGGGGTCAATTTTGTAAGGATTGGACATTTCAGCAACAGAACGACGGAAATAACGAACACATGTACGTAAATCCTGAATTCCTCTGTAAGCTGCATTTAATAATGTACCTGTACGGGTATCCTGATCAGGAGAAGTTGGAAGCCATCCCAAACGGTTTGACATTATAGCTGCAACATAACCTCTTCTGGCAAATTGTTTTGCCATTTCAACTGCAGTTGAATCTTTGCGTGATCCGGTAGGTTGTCCGTTTATTACAGGAGGAAGGAAACTACCCGTATGACAAATAATAATCAATGGCCGGCTGGTTAACTGGTCACCGGAAGGCTCATAAACGTCCATTCTCAGAGGAGAAAGTGCAGGTGTACCCGTAAGAATTGAAATGTTCTGACCATATACTACTTCTGAAGTAGAATCAAAACTGGTAAACACTTCAGTTAAATAGCGCTGTGAAAAGCCTGCCGTTGTCCATAAAAACAGAACAAGGAACAAGGATGAATGTAAAATTTTTTTCATTACTTTCTAGTTAACGTGAGTTCGGGATAACTAAGCAGCCAAAGCGTGTAATATTTGATTATTATCAATGAGAAAAGGGAACTCGAAATTAGCAGCGGGCTTTTTATCCAACGAGGTTTGATAAGCAGCGATAGCGG
>JAIBAH010000143.1 GCA_019695295.1 Bacteroidia bacterium
TCTGGGAAAAACAACTCCATATTCCATATACATTTATAATAAGCAGAACAATGATTCTTTGCATAAAAAGACTTCAATAATAAATGACAGAATGAGATTAAATGAATCTGTTTACGTTTCTGAAGGCAGTAAGGTTGATAAAATTATCCATCGCTGACTATTTTTTCGCTTGCAAACCCATTCATTGTATCGTATCAGTTTTATGTAAATCATACGACCAAAGCGTTTTTCCGTTGGATTTATCCGTTCCGGAAATCCAGAAATTTTTGGTAAACATCACTACGGATTTATCAAACTCTATCAGATGAAGGCTTTTATACATAGATTTATAATTATACTGGTTAAATTTCTCTCCCTGCTTTGTAAACTTCATCCATTCCGGTATATCCAGCAGCCACAGGATCCACTCTACTTTTTGTTTGGACAGGGAATACATCCCAAGCATTACCCTTGCGTCTTTTTTTTGATTATCTTCATATACGAAGTATAAATCATCGCGGGTCTCCCTGAGCGTATAAGGGTATTTTAAATATTTATCTACCAATACTTTATCCTCTATCCCATTGGTCATTGTCACAAAACCATTCGTTTCGGATTCATAGGTAGTTTCTATCAGTCTCTGGGCATTCTCCTCCCCTATCCAGCTTTTTTCTTTCCACCGGTATTTCCCTTTTTTGGGTAATTCCTGCTTACTGACAGTAAACCGTACAGAATCATGGGTGATATTCCAGCTCCTGCCATTCCCTTCCCTGAGCGAAAACCTTTCATTATTCAATCCCATAATATATACTGCACTGGAATCTATTGATTTCAGGCCCGGGCAATCTCTCCCCTGACAACAGGAAGCGTCCCGGGCATTCAGCATCAGAAAAGACTCTTTCTGAGAAAGTCTCGTAGGCAGAAAAAAAATAAAATGCTCTTTTGCCTGAAAAAAAGAATGTTTGGAAACGTTAAAAGGCAGTTCCACCGCTTTTCGGTCTATCTCTTTTCCGGTTTCTGAATCTACATAGGTAATCCCAAAATCATTTCTGACAATTCCGCCAAATTCGTATTCATAGGTTTTCAGCAGCGCGAGACAAGGCTTTTCCTGATAGGTTACACTGGTGGCTCCCAATATATACTCCCTGACTTCCCGTCCGTCTGTAACCGTTTTTTGATTCTGTTTTTTTACAGTATCAGGAGTAGATTTTGCGCTTTTTTTTCTTTTAAATGCCGGAATATCAGGCGCATAAATCCATACTACTCCCAGTAAAAGGAACAAAATCCCGGCTGGAATCAACCATTTAGTGAATTTCGATGTATTGTCCATGAAAGGCTGCTGTTAAAAAAGCGTCAATCTGATTTTATCGCACGAAAATACGAAAGTTTACGGAAAACTAAAATTTAACCGCAAAAGTCTCGTATTTTTACCCAAAATTTTTACTGAATATGCCAATTATTACTGCCGACTATATTTATACCCCTGAAAAGTGGCTGGAAAATCATGTACTGGAAATCGCTGAGGATGGGAAAATTCTGGCACTGAGGCCCGTTACTGCGAATGATAATCCTGTAATTTACAAGGGGGTACTGAGTCCGGGCTTTGTAAATGCGCATTGCCATCTGGAATTATCGGGCTTAAAAGGTAAAATTGAAAGATATACCGGAATGTCCGGTTTTGTGGGGAGAATCTATTCCGAAAACACTAAAACCCCCGTCACTGAAAGAGAAAATGCAATAATAAACGCCATCCATCTTGCTTTTGTAAGCGGAACACAGGCCTTCGGGGATATTTGCAATGACACCCTCAGCCTCATCCCCAAAACCGGATTTCCCAACCTCTATTTTCATAATTTCGTGGAGGTATTGGGCAGTAACGGAAACCGGGCTGAGCAAATCTGGCAAAAGGGAGAGGCAATTCTCGATACTTTTCAGTCGGCTTATATCTCCGGAAACAGCAGTATTACGCTTCACGCACCCTATTCCGTTTCCGAAAACCTCGTGGCTTTATGTGGAAAATATTATAAGAAAAACCCTTCGCTTGCGTCTGTACATTTGCTGGAATCGGAGGAAGAAATTGAATTGTTTGAGAAAGGGACAGGCGGAATTGCCGAATTTATGAAAAGCATCGGAATTCCTTTCGCAGGCTACCCTACCCCGAATCCGGTGGAATACCTCCTGGAAGGAGTCCGGAACGCTGAATCCGGTATTTTCATTCACCTTACGGAGGCGGGAGAAAAGGAATTAGCGGAAATACACCGGCTTCTCCCTCAGTTCTTCTTCTGTCTTTGCCCCCGTTCCAATGAATATATCCATAAAAAATTTCCTTATATTCCGGATTTTCTCCCTTATTCGGATAAAATATGTCTGGGAACGGATAGCCTCGCAAGCAACGACGACCTGAATATGCTGGAGGAAATCAAGGCAATTCACCGGCTTTATCCTGAACTTACTTTACATACTTTGTTTACGTGGCTTACAGTAAACGGAGCGAAAGCTCTCAGGATTCCCGGGGCAGGGGCGTTTATTCAGGGACAAAATAACGGAGTAATCCAGATTCCTTTTGCGGATATCCCTGACAATATTTTGCCGGACGAAAGTTATGCGGTACGATTGTTTTAAACAGGGAGATTTCTCCTGCTAATTTCGTACCCACAAGGTTTTTGAAATTATTTTGCCGTTCATTTCTAAAAGGATAGAATAAAAACCTTCCGGAAGATTGGTAATTTTCCATCTGTTTTCTTTCTCGTTCAGTACATTCTGTGCGTCTGTTTTTTCAACAATTTTTCCTTCCGGGGAAATAATCATTAAAGTCCCGGATTCCCATTTATCTGAAAAAAGAACGTGAAGTTCGCCTTCAGTTACCGGATTTGGAAATACAAAGAGCGTATCTTCAGGAATAGTCTCATGTAAAATATTTATATGAATTTGGTAATAAAGATTAGAATTACCTCCGGCTTTCACAACTTTTGCTACCTTATTATTGCTACTCCTGAGCACATATATACCGTCCTGACAATGCTCAATCAGCCCTTCCTTAGAAAAAGACCGTGTAGCTTTTTGGAGAGGAAGCAGCTCTTCAGAAAAGGCTCCGTTCATTGCCCAGATTTGTAAAAACACACTGTCTCCATAATCCACGTTCAAAACAATATCCACAGAGTCCCGAAAAGGCATGGGAGTAACTTTAAAGTATTGGGCAGAAAGAGTTGAGTATATTAAAAAGAAAAACAAACCTGTAAATAATTTCATCTCAGCATTTAGTTATGAGTTAATTTGTTAATCCTTTTTATTTCTTATCGTTTATTGATAAAAAAGAGCAGAAAATCTACCTCTTTCCACAAAAACATTTCCCCGAAATTAAAGGTTTAGTGAAAAAATCCGCAAAATATGCTCAAGCAATATCTTCATAATCCGGAACTTCCTTTTATCCGTTCAGATTGGGAGGGAAACCTCGTTATAAACCGTCAGTTTCAATACTCTCCGCCTTTGCCGGAAAAGACCTTCCGGGATGTACTCAAATGGAAAACCGGCGGAAATCCTCAGAAAGTGGAAAAGGAAACAGATAAATTCCGTCCGGATTTAGTCCGGGATGAGAAAATGTTTGAAACCCGGGAAGATGGAATTGTATGGATGGGACATGCCTCGTTTTTTATCAGAATCAACGGCCTGAACATCCTGACAGACCCGGTTTATTTTGACCTGTACTTTTTAAAAAGAAGGGTAGGTATTCCCTGTGGGGTAGAAAAAATCAAAAATCTGGATATCCTGCTTCTTTCCCACGACCACCGGGACCACTGTGATATCAGTACCCTGAAGGTCATTTTCAAAAACAACCCGAAGGTAAAAGTACTGGCTCCTTTGCAGATGAAAAGCCTGATTCATTCTATCAATCCCGCTATTACAGTCATTGAAATGGGATGGTATCAGCAAATTAAAACCGAAAAAGACCTGACGATAACCTATTTACCCGCCAAACACTGGTGCAGAAGATACCTTCATGACTATAACCGGATTTTATGGGGCAGCTTTATGATTCAATCCCCCGCCAAAACGGTCTATTTTGCAGGAGACACCGCTTATGACGGACATTTTCAGGAAATTTCCACCCTTTTCCCTAAGATTGAGGTAGTGCTTATGCCCGTAGGTGCCTATAAACCCTACGAAATGATGAAAGACGCACACATCAACCCCGAAGACGCAGTCAAAGCCTTTCATGAACTGAATGCTTCTCATTTTTTCCCTATGCATTACGGCACCTTTGACCTTAGCGACGAGCCCGCAGGAGAGCCTGTAAGATGGCTGGAAAAAACTGACATGAAAGGAGAATTGCATATTCCTGGTGTGGGGGAAAAGTTTTACTGGTAAAAAACCGGTTAGTTTGTCTGATAATTTTTGTGGAACGGTGCATAGGCTAAAGCCGAGGTATCTCATGCGCTTATTTGGCATAGCTAATATGATGCGGGAATTTATCTTATTCATAGGTCTATAACCCAGTATTCATTGCGGGATGGTGACTGTTGATACGCTGGATTTTCTTTGATGCACGCTGGATTTGCGCTTCTGTACGCTGGGTTTGCGCTTCTGCACGCTGGGTTTGTTCTCCTGTACGCTGGGTTTGTTCTCCTGTACGCTGGGTTTGCGCTCCTGTACGCTGGGTTTGCGCTTCTGTACGCTGGGTTTGCGCTCCTGTACGCTGGGTTTGCGCTTCTGTACGCTGGGTTTGCGCTTCTGCACGCTGGGTTTGTTCTCCTGTACGCTGGGTTTGTTCTCCTGTACGCTGGGTTTGCGCTCCTGTACGCTGGGTTTGCGCTTCTGTACGCTGGGTTTGCGCTTCTGTACGTTGGGTTTGCGCTTCTGCACGCTCGTTCGGAGAGGGGGACACGAAAAGGCGGCAATAATCTCGCTCTCCGTGGTTTTTTGTCTTATTTGGGAGGGAGTTGGCGCATTGCAGAAACCGTCTTGTGCAAAAAAGATAAATTATAAAACATACGCTTAGCCAAAATTTTCCCTATCTTTGCGCCCCGAATAGAAAATACTTAGTGAATATGGGATTTATTGAAGAAATCAAACGCAGAAGGACTTTTGGCATTATCTCTCACCCGGATGCCGGAAAAACCACCCTGACCGAAAAACTTTTGCTTTTTGGGGGTGCGATTCAGGTAGCAGGTGCGGTAAAATCCAATAAAATCAAGAAACATGCGACTTCTGACTTCATGGAAATTGAGAAACAAAGGGGAATTTCCGTTTCTACTTCCGTGATGGGGTTTGAGTACAGAGACCGGAAAATCAACATTCTCGATACCCCCGGTCACCAGGATTTTGCGGAAGATACTTACCGTACGCTTACGGCCGTGGACAGTGCTATCGTTGTCATCGACGTGGCAAAGGGAGTGGAAATTCAGACGGAGAAGCTGGTGGGCGTCTGTAAAACCCGGAATACTCCAATGATGGTTTTTATCAATAAATTAGACCGGGTCGGGCATGACGCTTTTGATTTGCTGGATGAAGTAGAGCAAAAATTGAACATGAAGGTGTGTCCTTTGAGTTTCCCGATTGGAATGGGACCCGAATTTAAGGGCGTATATAATCTGTATGAATCCAAATTAGTGCTTTTTGATCCGCACAGCAAGCAGGAGTTGGGAGAAGTGATTGAGTTCAGGGACATCGAATCCCCGGAACTGGAAAAATACATAGGCGAAAGAGCTGCTAAAAAACTGAGGGAAGAAATAGAACTCGTCAGTGGAGTTTATCCTGAATTTAATCTGGAAGCCTATCAGAATGGATTGCTCAATCCTGTATTTTTTGGGAGTGCCGTCAATAATTTTGGGGTGAAAGAATTGCTGGATTGTTTTGTGGAAATCGCGCCTTCTCCCAAAAGCAGTACTACTGAGCAAAGAATCATCCAACCTGAAGAGACTAAATTCACGGGTTTTATTTTTAAAATCCATGCCAATATTGACCCGAATCACAGAGACCGGATTGCATTTCTGAGAATTTGTTCCGGAAAATTTGAAAGGGGAAAAAACTATCTTCATGTAAGACACGGAAAACAATACCGGTTTTCGAACCCTACTTCTTTTATGGCGGACAAAAAAGAAGTAATTGATGAGGCATTTCCGGGAGATATTGTGGGATTGCATGATACCGGAAAGTTCGTCATCGGAGATTCCCTGACAGAAGGAGAAATTCTGAAATTTACCGGAATTCCGAGTTTTGCACCCGAGATTTTTAAATACGTGGATAATGCGGACCCTTTGAAGTCGAAACAGTTTTCCAAGGGACTCGAGCAGCTGATGGATGAAGGTGTCGCACAGTTATTTACCCTGAAGGCAAACGGCAGAAAAGTGATTGGAACGGTGGGCGCACTTCAGTTTGAAGTAATTCAACATCGGTTGCAGCACGAATATTCCGCTTCCTGCCGGTATGAGCCTGCGAATTTTTACAAAGCCTGCTGGATTTCATCGGAGAATGCCGCAGAACTTGCAGAATTTAACCGCAGACGTTCTCAGTTTATGTGTACCGACAAGCACGGAAGAGATGTGTTTCTGGCTACTTCCCAATGGGAATTAAACGCCGCCGAAAAAGCCTTTCCGGATGTAAAGTATCACTTCACCTCTGAGTTTTAACGAAATTTTTGATTTGCGAATGCCGGATATTGATTTTTTTTACCTGTATCCTTAACAACTTTTCAGGCAAATCTTCGTTTATTATTTCAGGTTACTTTAAAATTAATCTGATTTTTCAAAACGAGTCCTTCTCATTTAATTTTTTTAGTCATTCAATTATTAATAATTATAGCCTATAGACGACCTATACGAATAGATACGAAATAATAAACGCGTACATTTTTAAATGAAAAAAAGCATCGTTTTTTTATTAGTCCTTGGACTCAGTTTGCTATTTGCTCTCCCTGCTTCCGCTCAGATTATCAGAAAAAGGAGCTATAAATACAAACACCCTTTCGATTTCCGGAATTTCAATCTGGGATTTGAAATGGGATTGAACTACAATTCCTACCTCGTAAAGGATTATGTCAATGTGTGGGATGAAGGAATTTTGCTGGATCATATCGAGATAGAAAACAGCCCCGGCCTGAATCTGGGAATGATTATGAATATGAACCTCCACGACAACCTGAATATCCGCAGTATTCCGGCAATTTCGCTTGAGGAAAGGCGTTTCAGATATGTATTTTCCCTTCCCACCCCTGATACTCAAATCCGGAGAGTGGAGTCGGCCATATTCGATTTCCCGTTGTTGTTTCAGGTAAGAAGTAATCTCTATAAACGGCAAAGAATGTATTTTATTACCGGCCCTCAGTATTCCCTCAATGTGCAAAGCAGCGGAAAGCTCAGGGATGACCCTTCTTTGATTAAAGTAAAGGCCAATACCTTAAACTGGGTCTTTGGGGTAGGGATGAATCTTTATGGAGAAAAAATTAAACTTTCTCCGGAATTGAAATATACAATCGGGCTTACCAATGAGTATGTCCCCCGGAATACTTCTCATGCAAATGCGATTTTTTTCCTGTACCGGCAAGTGCTTACACTGAATATTCTTTTTGAATAAGGGATTAAAAATAAATTTTGTGACAATTTTTGTAGAAAGTCCGTTTAGCGTTTGAGTCTTTACTCCATAAAGCAGGTTTAAACCTTGTTTTTTTGGAGAATCTCTTTTTTTTCCTTTAATTTGTTTTTCATTTACATTAAATCCGTTTACATGAACAAACAAACATTTTTCTACTTATCCTGGCTCCTGATCGGTATTGGAATTTTGCTAATGGCTGGAAGTATTTACATCAGTGTTCAGGAAGAGCATGATTTTGTAATCACCGCTGCGGGAATCGCTTGTCTTTTTGCCGGCTGGGGTATCATGCGTAACCTAAAAAAGCGATAACGTTTTTATTACATTATTGATTGCTTTTTGATGAGATGAACCGGAAAAGAGTGATATTGTTCGTTTTTGGACTGATGTCCCTACTGATGTTATCAGCAGGGATTTATTTCATTTTATCTTCATCAGGCCTTCTTTCCCGTATCCGTAAAGAAAACAACAAAAACCCAACGCTGGTTTCTCCGGAAAAAACCTATAAAATCGGGGATGTGGTGGACACCTATAACGGAGTAAAAGTCTATTACAACGGTCCGGTAAGCAACGTAACCGGAAGGAATAAAACCCCCGATGGCTATAATCTCGGCCTGAAATATCAGTGTGTGGAATTTGTGAAAAGATATTATTACGAGTATTTTAAGCATAAAATGCCTAATTCTATGGGGCATGCCAAAGATTTCTATAATAAATCCCTTCCGGATGGAGGTTTTAACGCCGACCGAAACCTGTATCAGTACAAAAATTACGGCAGTACTCAACCGAAAGTAAATGACTTACTCATCTGGAATGGAAATGTCGCCAATCCTTACGGGCATGTTGCCATTATTTCTGCAGTTGAAAAAGACGAAGTAGAGATTGTACAGCAAAATCCGGGTTCCAGAGCTCCCAGCCGCGAAAAACTCCCGCTCATTCATTATCAGGGAAAATGGAAAATCGCCGGATACGGAATCTTAGGATGGCTGAGAAAACCATAAAATTATCACTTTTTTTTGAAAAAAAATTTGCAGATATGAAAAAAAGGGCTACCTTTGCACTCTCTTTTCAAAAAGAACTGCACCCATAGCTTAATTGGATAGAGCATCTGACTACGGATCAGAAGGTTAGGGGTTCGACTCCTCTTGGGTGCACGCTGATAATCAAGCACTTGCAAAAAACTGCAAGTGCTTTTTTATTTCCCCTGATACGAAGCGATAGTTTTAGCTCTCCACCGTTTATATACCCAAAGCCGACATACCGGCACTTTCCAATCCATTGATTTTCTTCCAATCCCTGAGCAGAGGCAGCCCATACGCCTTGCAGTAAGGAGATGACAATTCCGGACTTTTGTGAAAGACATCGCCATAAGGTACCACATTCGTTAAATAGTAAAAAGAGACTGCCCTTTGGAGACAGCCTCTTCTTTTTTATCATGACTCAATCAAGAATCATTTTACATTTTCACAAACTTAGTTTTGTAAGAACCGGATTTAGTAGTAATTCTCACAAGATAAGTACCGAAGGATGATTCGTTGGAGAGGTTAATCTCATGGCTCAACAATCCGTTATCAGTACTTACTTCCTGAGTATAAACTACCTGACCCAGCATATTCATCACCTCAACCTTTGCGGTTTCATCGAGAATGTTTTCTGCAGATACTGTAAACGCACCATTGTTCGGGTTAGGATATACTGAGATTCCTGCTTCGAGTACGATATCCACAGCATTGTTTTCTTCATCCGTAATCAAATCATCATAATTCTGTGTTTCATCCAGCCTTACTGTGGTTAGCGTTGCATTACCGTTAGGCTGAGCACAGGAAGTTACGAGATATACCTGAGAAGGTGTTCCTACCAGATTGCTACATCCCATTGGCTCAACGAATACCTTGTAAGTAACATTGGCTGCTACATTAAAGGTGAGGGTATTAATTGACGGAGAAACGGTTGAAGCGGCAATATTATAGCCACCGGTAGAACTTGCAGCTTTCACTCTGACTCTCCATCCTCCCAATGCAGCAGGACCGGTGCCTGAAGGCGTCCAGTTTACAGTAATGGATTTAGTAGTGGACGCACAGTTAGTAGTGAACGAAGCCGGGGTCACAGTAGGTGCAAGCGGACGGGGGTCGTTCACGGTAACCTGAACCGGAGGAGAATACACAGAGTACTGATTATTACACATACCGGATACCGTTACCTGATAAGTAGCACCGAATCCATTCGTAGGTATGGTAAATACGTGACTCAGAGTGGAAATATAACCGGAAGACTGTACAGGCCCTAAAGTAGGTGATACTCTCTGAATCTGAGCGACCCACTGAGTATAAGGATTGCCATTGATATCCAG
>JAIBAH010000144.1 GCA_019695295.1 Bacteroidia bacterium
TTTCTGCTGGAGGATTGCAGGGATATTCAGGTGAGCGGTACTACCTGTACAGCGGTAGTCAATCAGAAAGGTGGCTTTACCAATCATCAGTTCAGTGTATCGGCGGAGGCAGTAGGGGTGTTGCTCAAAAAAGTGATTCAGAATATTCAGGCTTTTGACTCCGGAAAAATAAAAACCGGGCTACAACCAGCCGCAGACTATAGCAAATTTGAAGGGAGTGCGGTGGATTGGCTGCTGATGAGAGATGAGGTAATGCATACGATTGACCTTTTGTATGAAAAATTCAATGAGGGAAAGCTCTCTTTGCTGGAGTATGAAGAAAAAAAACAACAACTTCTGGACCGTTTATAGGAATGATTCATGGGTAAAACTCTATCAGAATGGATTAAGCAGAGAGCGCAGGAACTGGGATTTTTTTCGTGCGGGATAGCGCAGGCAGGGTTCCTGGAAGAAGAAGCACCCAAACTGGAAAAATTTCTTCAGTCAGGGAGTCATGGAAAAATGGCTTACTTGGAAAATCATTTTGATAAAAGACTCAATCCGGTTTTACTGATGGAGGGGACTCAGTCCGTAATTTCAGTTTTGCATAATTATTACCCCGAACCGCATTTTCATCAACCGGAAGGAAGCCCTAAAATCTCTGTTTATGCGTGGGGGGCAGATTATCATATAGTACTGAAAAATAAGCTCCATCAACTGGCAGAAGAGATTAAGGAAAAATCGGGAGGAGAAATGGCTTTCAGGGTATTTGTAGATTCAGCCCCTGTGATGGATAAGGTGTGGGCGAAAAAAAGCGGGCTTGGGTGGGTAGGAAAACACACAAACCTCATTGTTCCCAAAGCGGGATCTTATTTTTTTATCGGAGAAATTCTTTGTAACCTGAAACTGGATTATGACGTCCCCGTAAAGGATTTTTGCGGAACCTGCACCCGGTGTATTGATGCCTGCCCTACGGATGCACTCACTCCCTACGAGATAGACGCACAAAAATGTATCTCCTATCTGACAATAGAGCTAAAGGAGCAGATTCCGGACATTTTCAGCGGGCAAACGGAAGGCTGGGCGTACGGATGTGATATTTGTCAGGAAGTGTGTCCATGGAATCGTTTTGCAAAAGCAAATACGGGAGATGAATTCAAGCCTCTGAGTTTTATTTTACAATATAGTACCGAAGACTGGCTCAACCTCGACAAGACACTCTTCAAAAAACTGACGAAAGAATCGGCTATGTCAAGGGTTAAGTGGGAAAAAATGAAGGAAAATATTCTTTTTTCTGCACCCGGCCCCATAAAAAAGCCCGGTCTCTGAGTATGAGCCGGGCGAGGGAAAACGAGGTTAGTGAAATATGTTAATACTTTTTATCTTTGGGGAATACCGTTCCTGTCATTTTGACTACTTTGGTACCCGCATTGGTGACAATAGATATCTTTTTGAGTTGAGTGCCTATTTTTGTATCACTGTTAAATGTAATCTCAATAGGTGTTGAGCCACCCGGAGGGATAGATTCAAAACTGTAATCCGCAGTAGTACAACTACAGCCGGCATCTACATCCTGTATAAATACATCCTGAGTACCGATATTCTTTAATACAAAAGTGTGTTTTACTTTATCTCCTTCCCGGATGTCCTTAAAATCATATTCTTCATGATTCATTACAGCAGCGATTCCGGAAACTTTAGGTCCTGTAGGCGTAATGCCTCTTACATTGGTAACAGGCTCTGCTACATTTCCACGGGTAGTAGAAGGGGCGGGGGTTACCGCTGAAATCTCTTGTTTCCCCTTGCTTTTGGATACAGGCTCAACCGGTGAAATTATCTTTTCTTTCATCTCGGTAGTGGCCTTGGTTTTGGAAGCTGTTTTTTCTACAACGGGTGCTGAAGTTTTGAGTACAGGCTCAGTCTTTGGTGTTTCTTTAACTGCTGATTTTTGTTTGTCTTTGGCATTGGAAACAGCTTCTGTGGGAACAGCTTCTGTAGTTAAGTTGTCGTCCACAGGATTCTCCGCTACGAGTACTGACTGAGGCTGCTTTCCTTCAACTACTTCCTGCCTGGCACTTTCTGCAGCAATGTCTTCATCATCTGTTTCATCCATACAGCCTGAAAATCCCAAAGCAATTAATAATAGTATCCAATAAATTGAAAACGTTTTTCTCATAAAAATAAATTGATAGGTTGAATAAAATCTGAATGTAAGATTCCTAGTAATTATTTCGTAAAATTATACAATTAATCCCAAATATCCAAACAAAATAGCCTTTTTTGTGATATTTTTTTTACATTAGCGTGCTAAAAATATCATTTTTGTTAAAAATTTTAGTTTTTTAAAATATACTAATAATTGAAAAATTATACTACATATTCATGTTTTTTAATGTGTTACTTTTTAGTGTTTCCGGAAATTATTTCTGTTTTTTGGAATTTATCGTCTCTCCAGTTTAATTCTACAAATGCTCTTTCCGGTGTATATTCAAAATGCTCTTTCCCATGCTTCCACTCACCCAAAAATACCTTTAGCGGTTGATTTTCACGCGGAAGTTCGAAGCAAAGAAATGGCAAATAATCATGATCTGCTTCTTTGATAAAGGTACCTGTATCTTTATTGAAAAAGTCCTGAAGTTTTAAAGAAGGTAAAAATTTCCTTTTTCCGGAATCTTCCCAATGACCTTCTTTGTTTTTCTCAAGAAAAAAAACAGACTCACTTTCAATTTTATCTTCTTTCCAAACCGAAATATCCACTACTATCAGCCCTCCTTTTTTATGAACAAAAGGAAACTCCTTAAGGGATGTAAGAATTCCGGCGTTTGTGTACTCTTTGTAGTATAATAAATACCGGTTTGTGGTATCTGCTATTATATCCCGAAAGGTACGCGTAGCAAATTCTGTTTTATTCAGGATTGCATTTCTCATGACCGAATCCGGAGAATCATACATTGACGTCTTCAGATACTCATCCGGAATTGCCTGAAAAATTTGCCGGAGCGACTCTCTTTCCTGCAGATTGACCGCCCTGAACTCACCGACAGTATCTTTGCGAATCCTGTAATCTGCCCCAGCCTTTTCTCCGGTTGTTTGATTTTCCTGTTCAGGAGTAACGTTACATCCCCCAAAAACCAGAATCAGTAAAACTGAAAAAAAGCGAAACTTCATATAATTTAATTTTATCAAAAATAATGCCAACGTATATTTATTAAATATAAATATACAAAAAATAAATTAAATACAACCGTATTCAGGCATTGGCAAGACTATAAGCCATATCATAGTGTTCTGCAAGGTTTTTCCAGTCAAAGTGTTCTGACGTACTCTCTACCCTGTTTCTTAATTGTATTCTGTCTCTTCTCGACAGTTGTACAAATTCCATCATTACATTTGCGAGTTCTTCGGCTGCGTCTTCAAATGACTGATTTTTCCGGTTGACTACGTATATGCCTTTTTCGTTGTGGTCAGGAAGGGTATCCAGAACGTAATCCCCGAATCCGGACAGGTCACTCGTTACGGAAGGGACTCCGCTACATACACATTCCAGCGGGGTATAGCCCCAGGGTTCATAATAGCTCGGAAATACGCCAAGGTGACAACCTCTTACAAAATCACTGTATTCCATTCCGAAAAGAGGGTTC
This sequence comes from Bacteroidia bacterium, assembly GCA_019695295.1. Taxonomy (GTDB): domain Bacteria; phylum Bacteroidota; class Bacteroidia; order J057; family J057; genus JAAFHL01. Next base: position 3,621 of record JAIBAH010000144.1, read on the forward strand.
ATCGGGGAGATGAAGTCGGGGTGATAAATGATTTTTACCGGATTAATTTTTTGGTTTTGCAGTTTTACTCTGTTAAGAAAGAGCAGAATATCATCGCTTTCCGGATGCTTCAGGTCATGGGTTACAACCGGAGGATTCTCTTTGGACTTCCAGGTCTGGAGGGTTCTTCTTAGTCTCAGTCTGAAATAATCCGAGACAAAGTCGTTCATATAGGGGAGTTTGTAATCTTCACTTGCCGCCGATGACTGAAATAATCCCAGCCTCACTTCTTCTGCAATGGAATCGCAGGTTTTCCGGATTTCTTCCATAATACCCCGGGATTCCAGTACTTTAGGGCTGATAGAGGTATAGGGGCTTTTGGTAATAAAAAACATCACCACTTTCATCTCAGACCGGGCCTGCTGCATTTTCCAGTTGAGGCGAAGGAGGGCTTCAAGTGTGAGGTCAAACCCTTTGTTTTTGTATTCAAACCGTCCGGAAGTAAAGAAAAACAGCGTTTTTTCCAGGTCAAAGGAGTAACTGTTAAAAAAGTGCCCCATCGTAAATGCCTGAATTTTTTCCTTGTACTCCTGATGAAGGTTCTGAAATTTATGCAGTGCCGTGAATCGTTCCACATTCAGGCCGTTGGGTAAAATGAGATTGGGTTTTCGACCCAGCAAAAATTCACACTCCCTGCCCGTCACCTCACTTACCGTAGTGAATATATGGCTTCCGTGTGCAGCAGCCCTTTCAATTCTCACCTGTGTTTCAATACCGAAATGCCGGGACTCCTTGAGCCAGTCATAAAAGGGGAGGTGCTCATAAAACTGAGGGTCATTTCCGGCGAGGTATCTTCCCAGGAGGGTAGCATGAGTGGTAAAAACGATTCTCAGCTGATTGGGTGCTTTACGCAGTGCAGGGACAGGGGTTGCGGCCATCCATTCGTGGAGATGAACCAGTATTTTATTGGGGTTTGCCTTTTCGACTTCGGCCAGTTCCAGCAGAAAAACCTGAACCATATAACCAAAAACCAGCACCTGATCTACGAGTGTGTCTTTATTGGGGGTGGGGATGTCGTGGTCTTCCCACAGATTGAATTTTATGTCGTTCAAAAGATGTTCGGCGCTCTGAAGATTGAATAATACTACTTTTGGGCGTCCGGAAATAAGCCATCTTCCGTAGGATACATCAAATCCGGCTTTCCGCATTCTGAGCACGACCTGCCCGCAGGCATCCTGATAATTGGTAGTAGGGTCAAAAATAGCCTGAACCCCGGGATGTACATTGGGACCGAGAAGGCAATATTTATCACCCCATTTTTCGACCATACGGGGTACTTTGGAGCGAATTACGGTATGAATACCACCCACCTGATTGCATACTTCCCAGGCAGCTTCTATGAGAAGGGAGTCTGTAATTTCTTTCGGACTTTGAACCAGTTTTTTGATTGTAGCCATGAGTTTAAACGGGGTTAAGATTCTGATTGATTTCCTGCGAATATAATCTGCTTTTATGATACAGACAAATAAAAAATATTCAGAAAGTATTTATTTTACTTTCCGGGGTTTTAATGGCTTAATAAAGAGCGACTTACCTACTGTTCTGTATATTGGATACAGCGTTTCGGGTTCTCAGAAAAATCAAAAACACACTCGCTCACTCTTTTTATAAGAGAGAACCCTCTGATGATACCCAATCAATCGTATCGGGACATTTGACGGGGATAGATTCCGTCTTCGGATAAGATTTATTGTCTTTTCATACAGATTGCAAAATAATCCAGGCAGTCCTCCTTGACCGGTGCGATAAAAAAATCGGAAGATTTAATGCCTGCCGTGAGGTCGTTGTTGGCGTCAGAGATTCTTTTTCGGTTAAGGCGGTTTAGGATATCATACGGGATTTGCAGCAATCTGCGAGGCAGACGGTACTGAAGATTGAGGATGTCCCATTTTACGATTCGCTGTACGGAGGTTTTATTCTGGTCATAATATTTCATGACGGTTTCGTTACCGTAGATTCCGTTCAGCGTCGTTTTGTCAAATACACTTTCCAGGATTTTTTTCATTTCCATGGGGGTATATTCCCGGACATGCCAGGGATTTCGGGTAAGTGACATCTTTTTGTTGGGGGTTGTCAGAATGAGTTTGCCTCCCGGCTTCAGTACTCTGTATATTTCCCTGAGAAAGGTTACATCGTCTTCAATATGCTCAATCACCTGAAAACTCACGGCAAAATCAAACTGATTGTCTTCAATTCCCTTGAGGAAAGGCAGATTCATCTGACGAAATGTAAGCCGGCTTTTGTCTATGTCTTCGGGGAAATTTGTGGTGAATTTATCAATCGCCAGATATTGGGTGATACCGGAATGCATCAGAACGCCCGCACCGTATCCGCTTCCGCTTCCCAGTTCTATGATGTTTCCGGCAATCATCTTTGCAGCCTCCTGATAGGCAATCAGATGGCGTTGAAAAACATAATTGTCCGCCACCTCATTCATTGATACTCTTTCTGCCGTTTCCATACTGATATTAATGATTTGTATAATATGTTTTTATAGTTCTCCGAAATCTTCTTCTTCCAGTACCACTTCCTTATAGGGGATAAAAATGAAGTTTGCGTCCTTGTCTATGATTGTAAACATACAGGCTTTTTCTTCAGCGTCTCCATAGGTACTTTTGAATTGAGTGACGTTATTCTGAGGGATTAATTTTTTTCTGACAAAATCCTCCAGAATGGATACATAAAAGTACCAGTTTAATTCCATTTCTTCCCGGTTTACGATGGGTTTTCCGATATCGACCCATTGATGGGAGGCAATAAAAATGGGGTACTCAGAGATTTCTTCCTGAATAATTCTGTCAGATAGCTCTTTAATAAGGGGCTTTATTTTTTCAAAATCCACATATAAAGACTCTAGAATTGTTTGATCCATATTTATATAATAGGGTTTAAGCTTCTGAAACTTCAATTCCCAGGTCAGACAGGCTGCCGGCTCCTTCTCTCACAAGGATAATTTTATCTTCTCCCAGACTGCAATCCAGAATGGTAGAGCCTTCTGTACCGCCGGTACCGCCATCTATAACCATATCCACTAATTTTTCATAACGTTCAAAAATCAGCTGAGGGTCAGTCATGTAGGACTCAAGGTCTTCGTCAGCCCGTAAACTTGTGGTAAGCAGTGGATTTCCCAGCGCTTTAACGATTGCATTCGTAATGGCATTGTCCACTACCCGGATACCCACGGTTTTTCTTTTGGACTGAAAATGCCTGGGGATATTATGAGAAGCCTCAAGGATAAAAGTATAAGGCCCGGGTAAAACCCGTTTCATCAGTTTAAAGATGGGGGTATGTACATGAACGGTGTAATCTCCGATTCTTTTGAAGTCTTCGCATATACAGGAAAAAAGCGCCTTTTCGGGTTTGATTCCTTTAATTCTGCAAATGGTTTCGATGGCTTTTTTATTATGAATATCGCATCCCAGACCATAGACGGTGTCTGTCGGGTATATAATTACGCCTCCGTTTTTAAGGCAATCAATTACTTGTTGAATAAGTCTTTCCTGAGGGCTTTCAGGATGTATAGTTAGTAGCATATTATATATTTATTTAAAGATTTGGTTACAAAAGTAAGGAATTTCATTGGAATATTCCTTAACAAAAATCGCTTCTCTGTACAATTAATGCAAAATCCTGATAAATTTCAGGAAATATTATTTGTCAATAGATTCGGGTAACGAAAAATACACAAAAAAAAGCACCTGACAAAATCATCAGGTGCTTTCTTTATATTTTCAGAACAGGATTACACTACACGACCACCGTCTAATTCATCCTGAAGTTTTTTCAATTCTTCCATTCTGCCTTCAGCAGCCAAAGCCGCTTGTTGAGGCCAGGTATCAGGACTCATTGCGGCATAAATAGAACCTGCTGCAGCAAGAATCTCTCTGATAGCATCAGGAGAAGCAGCGGCAAGCTGAGCGAATGTATAAATTCCTCCACCGTTTAACAGGTCCTGAACTTTAGGGCCTATTCCTTCGATGAGTCTGAGGTTGTCTTTTTTGGTTTCGGTGGAAGCAGATACGGCAGCAACTTTTTTGCTTACCGGGGCAGAAGAAGATGCTGCACCTTTTGCTGCGTTTACAACAGACTGGAAAGCGGCCGGATAATTCATGGCTAAATCAGCCAAAACTTTTCTGTCTAAAAGGATATTTGCTTTTTTAAGCTGACCAATAAATCCTGAGTAATTTAACCCAAAAGTACGGACTGCAGCATTGATACGCTGAATCCACAACTTGCGAAACTCTCTTTTTTTGGCTTTACGGTCTCTGTAGGCAAACGTCCAACCTTTCTCTATCTGATTTTTCGCGACGGTCCAAACGTTTTTCTTTCTTCCCCAATATCCTTTTGCATGCTGCAACATGCGTTTTCTTCTTGCGCGAGACGCGACTGCATTAACTGAACGTGGCATAAATTTTTAAAATGATGAAAAAAATGTTTTTTGATGATAAAAATAAACGAATAATGTACCACAAGTAACCTGAACTGAAGAACAGACAGGCCAGGATCTCATTCTTACGCGCTAAGCATTGCTTTTACGCGGTCAATATCCACACTGGCTACATAGCCTGCGTTTCCTAACGCTTTTTTGCGTTTTTTAGACTTTTTGGTAAGAATGTGATTCTTAAATGCATGTTTGAAACGCACCTTACCGGAGGCGGTTGTACGGAAACGCTTGGAAGCCCCCGAGTTTGATTTTTGTTTTGGCATAAGTGCTTACAATTACTTAAATTAAAACCTTGTTTTTTAAATTGGGCTGCAAATTTAGAAACCTTTTTTTAGATTTCCAATATTTTATAAATGTTTTATAACAAATTCTTTAAAAGTAAGCCGTTTTTTTCTATTAAGAAAGGTTTTGCGGTTTTTTGGGGGTATTGCTCCCCCCTTTCCGGACTGAAAATTTCTTTTTTTTATCAGGATTATGATACCGGCTTTCTTCTTTTAAGCATTTGATAATCCAGAAGATAAACTACCCTTACTGAGAAGGAGTTTAACTGCGGTGCTTCAAAGGTCGTTTTCAGGTTACTGTAATAGTTCGGAATATACTGACCCTTGAAATCGGTTATTGAATTTTTCCAGACGATATTGAGGAAACTGCTGGGAGTAAATTCCCACTGATAGACGCAATCTACATTAAAGGCATTGAAGGTTAAATCCTGAGATTCGGTAAACTGAGGATAAGCGTACCACGCGCCTTTTTCATTCAGTTTGTAGTATTCGGAGTATTTGGTGGAGAGTGCATAATGCCTTACCCTCAGACTCAAAGACATTTTGGGGGTAAAAGTATAGGTTGTAGTAACAGTATTGACAAACGTATTTACGTTTCTTCTTCCAAATACCGATTCTCCGTCAGCATCTATCGTTGCCCATCCCACTTCATTACGGGGTGCCTCAAAGTTTACGCTTGCAAAAATGGAGAGATGATTATTTACCCTGTACCTTGGGGAAATATTGATCCAGTATTGCCATATTCCCTGATCGAAGGTTCTGAAGATTCCTGTGCTCATATCCAGGGCTACTTTTTTGCGGTAGTCTGTGGATATCCATCCGTTAATCCAGCCACCGGGCAGAAGTTTCACGTATTTTCCGGGTATCCTCGTGGCAAAATAATCTTTTCCGGCAAGGGGGTAAAATTCAGAATTGAAACCCATCGCAAAGAAACTTTTGAACAGAAAAAAGGAGTTTGCCTGAAACTGAAGGTAGGTGAAATCCTTATTGGTAAAATACTGCCCTACATTGACTGTCAGGTCGGACCTTCTGCGTATCAGATTGCCTTTCGGCTCAAACTGATTCCAGCCAAAGGATGTATAGGTTTTTATTTCGTTATTGTTGGACAGATACCCCAAATCATTATGATTGTAAGTATCGGAAAGGGATTTCCGGCCCAGTGTCCATGTGTAATTTCCATTGTATTTTCCGGCTTCTGCTTCGTAGCTGATTCCATCCAGCGGTGGTTTATTACCATTATAAATTCTGCTGAACAATAGATTTCCGCTAAATCCATAGTTGTTTTCCTGATCTGCAATTTTGGTTAAAATGCCGGTAACGTTTGCATCTTTTTCTCCGCCGAAACGGGTAACGTTGGTGTTTACCAGAGAGACGAACGAGTTTTTCATAAAAGGCTGATCCACTACAAACATATTATAATTGGTAAGCGGGTTGGTTTCTATGCTTCTTTCATTCCCCAGAGAGTCTCCCACGATTGCCATTGAAGGAGAGGTTA
>JAIBAH010000145.1 GCA_019695295.1 Bacteroidia bacterium
ATAATTATCAATTAATTAGCAAACAACCTCAAGGGAAAACATCTTGACAACTTCTTTTTTCTATAGCTAAAATTGTGTCTTGTGCTTTTTCTTTTATAATAAGCCCTTGCAAGTTATCTTAAATCAGGAAGCTATTTTCCCAAATAGATTTCCCCTATATTCAATATAACCAGGCTATAATTAGCCCTATTAAAGAATAGTTATTCCTACCCAAGCTGTTCTTCATTGGCAAGAAGCTAAAGCAATTTACAAAGCAATTACCTAAAAACATAATTATCAATTAATTAGCAAACAACCTCAAGGGAAAACATCTTGATAACTTCTTTTTTCTATAGCTAAAATAGTATATTTTAATAAGAATCCAACTTCTTTTTCTTTACTATAATAGTCTGCTATTAGATTAAACTTAGTGCTAATTATAGATAATTAATTTGTATAAGGTTTCGCTTCTATACAAACCGTTGTTTGCTATCTCCAGTAATTGGACAACCTTAGCTTATTATTTGCAAAATAGTTCTATTATATCAAATTTTGCAGTATATTGCCAATTTATTACATCCAGTTTATAGCTTTACTGCCTGTAATTTGATTTACTTTTACCAAAAACATTTTATTATGAGGAAGTAATGACGTGTAAATCCAATCTTCTCAACACTTTTTGTAGCTTATTATATACACAATATGTACACTATATACTACAAATGGGGTATAAAATGACAAAAATGTGCCTAAAACTGACTTTTTTTACCGAACAAACCACATGATAATCACATATTAAATATTTTTTAAAAACATTGTAAAACTTACATGACAAATATCATCTCCATTTATTGATTCATTAATAGTATTTTTTTTTACTTGTAGCTTCTGCAACTTCGAATAAAGTGTTTCTGCAAATAAAAATATTTTCAGGTGATTAATAGTTGCAATGCCGCTGCTCAAAATATTGCTTATCCGGGACAAATATTACAACTATTTATTGTGAGACATAAAACAGTAGTTTTTAGTTATTTTCAGCATATTGAAAAAAACGAAAATAACCGGTCCGTCTTAAAGAGATATTCTGTTTTATCTCTTACGTATATGGAAAAGTAAAAAGGAATTCATCATAGAGGAAAATTTAATTTATTTATCTTATGACCAGGCTACAAAATAAAATTTTCCCTGCACTCTCATTTTGCCTTCTTTTTGGAGCGGCACTGATGCTTACCGGAAGCAACCTTAAAATACATGGCAAACTTTCGGATGTACTACAGGAGATTCTGCTGAAGCTCCAGACCTTTAATGCAAAGACCCCAGAAGATAAAGTTTATATTCATCAGGATAAGACTTTTTACAAACCCGGAGAGACCGTTTGGTTTTCTGTTTATGTCAGAAACGGAAAAGATCTCAGGCCTTCTGCCCAAAGTGATATTGTCCATGTGGAAATCATCAATCCTAAAGGGAGTATAGAAAAATCCCTGAAAATTATCACAAAGGACGGAGTCGCTCAGGGGGATTACTTTCTGGATGAAAATCTTTCCGGCGGAATCTATAAAATCAAGGCCTATACAGAATGGATGAAAAATGACCCCTCTCCCGCTATTTTTGAGAAAGAATTCACCGTACAAAAAGTGGTTTTACCCAGACTTAAAATGAAGCTGGATTTTCAGAAGGACGCATACGGCCCGGGAGCAGAGGCAATGGCTGACCTTACCCTGAATACCAACGAAAATAAACCGCTGGCAAATCAGTCCTTCTCTTATAATGTAAACCTGGATGGAAATTCTATTCTCAAAGAAAAAGGAGTTACCAATGAAGAAGGCGCAGCCGTTGTACGTTTCCGGTTACCGCAGACCCTCAGCTCCAATGACGGGCTTCTGAATGTGCTGATTGAATATCAGGGTCAAACAGAGGCGATTTCCCGCTCCGTTCCTATTGTGTTAAATGATATATCCGTAAATTTCTACCCTGAAGGGGGAGATATGGTGGAAAATATGCCCGCTACCGTTGCATTCTCTGCTAAGGATGAGTTCGGAAAACCAGCCGACGTGCAAGGATATATCACGAATAAAAAAGGGGAAGTAGTTGCCCGGTTTGAAAGTTATCACAAAGGAATGGGGGCATTTTCCTTTACACCCCAGCCTTCAGAATCCTATACTGCCCATCTTACACAGCCTCAGGATATTACTCAGGAATACACTCTGCCTGAAGCATTACCGAGAGGCTATGGCCTTCATATTCAGAAAACAGAAAACGAGCAAATTATTGTCACCGTTCATTCCACAGAAAATGAAGCCCTTTCTATTGTGGCTACTGTACATGGTCAGCAATATTTTGCCCATTCATTTCAGGCAGGCAAAGGGACTAATAACTTGACTATCCCCACTCAATCCATGCCGGTTGGAATTACGCAGCTTACCCTCTTTGACAGCAAAGGAATTCCAAGGTCTGAGCGTTTGGCATTTGTAAACAAGCACAAAAAACTACAGATTACCCTTTCAACCGACAAGGAAAAATACCTTCCGAGAGAAAAGGTGAATGTAACCGTAACGGTAAAGGACGAAAGAGGAATGCCAATGCCGGCCAATCTGTCCTTGTCAGTAGTAAATGACCAGCTGCTTTCTTTTGCAGATGATAAGTCCTCTAATATTTTATCATGGTTACTGGTAGAAGGAGAATTAAAAGAAAAAGTGGAAGAACCTAATTTTTATTTTGACGAAAAAGAAGACGCTGCCAAAAGAGACCTCGCACTGGAATATCTGCTGATGACCTCCGGATGGAGAAGATACGGATGGAAAGAGGTACTCGGAACGCAGCCGCCTGTCATTAGTTATAATGCTGAAAAAGCGGAAATCGGAGGCATTATCTATGACGACTCCGGAAAACCCGTAAAAGGAGCGGAAGTAGTACTGGGTAATCAAAATGTACAAACGGGTGAAAACGGACGCTTTATGATGAAAGGAGTAGTACTAACCAATCCTGTTTATCTGACAGTAAAAGACAAAAACGACCGTATGTCAAGTATCTATGTACCCTCCTACGGAAATCAGTTCAGCGGATATTTATATGACAATACGCTGGAACTTGCAACCACCACCGAAGCAGTAGTCGTCAGAAAAAACAGACCTGTGGCTTTACCTAAAAAAGTAGCAATGAACAGGGCCGAAGATGTCCCTGTAAATCAACAGATGGCTGTTATGGCGGCTCCCGCTATGCCTGCTCCGCCAATGGGAGAAGCGGCTCCCGTTGTCATGGGAAAAATACAGGAAAATGAAAAAAAAGGAGATGTCGCAATCATCCATGACCTCCCTGTAATCGAAGAAAAAACCAAAAGCAAAGAAGTGCTTGCGGATAAGGCCGACGGAGTGGTTATGGATTTCAGAGCACAAGAACACAAACCCGTTTTTATCCCGAATCAGGCCCCCTCAACACAGTATTATATCGCAAGGCAGTTTGCGTCCCCGGACTATATCCACAGTGCCGAGCCTCCCAAAGGCAGCCCGCGTACCGACTTCAGAAGTACTTTATACTGGAATGGAAATGTGGTAACCGACAGGACTGGAAAAACCACTGTTTCCTTCTTTGCATCCGACGAAATTACTTCTTTCAGAATTACTACCGAAGGCATCGCAGTGGACGGAATGCCGGGACGTGCCGAAAAAACGTTCTTTACCCAGCTTCCCTTTAGTCTTTCCGCAAAATTGCCGGTAGAGGTGATTACAGAAGATGTCATAAAGATTCCGGTTACGCTCGTGAATAATTCCGATAAAGCACTGACCGGAACGCTGACGGTAAATACTCCTGAAGGATTAACGCTGGTGAAAGCACTTCCTGAGGAAGTGAGTATTGAAGCAAAACAAGCCAAAACCCTTTATCTTGCCTATAATGTGGTAAACACAAAAGGAAAAGGAAATATTGCTGTACGATTCTCAGGTAAAGGGTTTGAAGATGAAACAGAGCAGCCTTTTACCATTATTCCCAAAGGATTTCCGGTAAGCATCGCATTGTCCGGAAGTTCAGATTCCAAAACGTTCGAAGTAAATATCATGAAACCGGTAATGAATTCTCAGACTGTCACTTTTACTGCATTTCCTTCAACGGTAAATGAACTGCTCAAAGGATTGGAAGGAATGCTGAGTGAGCCTTATGGTTGTTTTGAACAAACGTCCTCTTCTACCTATCCCAATATTCTGGTATTACAGTATTTGCAGGAAACAGGAGAAGCAAAACCGGATGTAAGCAAAAGAGCAAAAGAATTAATTGAACGGGGATACGGCCGCCTGGCAGGATATGAAAGTAAATCAGGGGGATTTGAGTGGTTTGGAGGCGACCCCGGACACGAAGGACTCACCGCCTACGGGCTGATGGAATTCATGGATATGCAGAAGGTATGGGACGGAGTGGACGCCAAAATGGTAAAAAGAACGGTGGACTGGCTTATGAGCCGGAAAGATGGTAAGGGAGGATTTCAGCGTAACCCCAACGCACTTCATGAATTCGGACTGGCAGATAAAACTACCATGGATACCTATATCGTATGGGCTCTGAGCGAGTTTCGTCAGCAAGGGCTGGAAAAAGAAATAGCGTCTGCCTATCAAAAAGCACTGGAAACCCAAAACCCGTATCAACTGGGACTGATAGCTAATACCATGTATAATTATAACAGTAAAAAAGAAGCTGAAAAAGCCCTGAGCCAGCTAGTCAATATCCAGAATGAAGCAGGAGTATGGAAACACGGAGCCAATGAGCGCTCTGCTCCCGGTAGCGGCGGACAGGGACTTGCCATCGAAACCGCTTCCCTGGCTCTGCTTGCGATGATGAAGGCAGAAAACCCGGATATGAGCAATATCCGTAAACTGGCTGAGTTCCTGAGAAACTCCCGGAACGGAAACGGTTCCTTCTCCAATACGAACGCTACGGTTCTGGCACTCAAAGCACTCGTTCGTTACGCTCAGTTCACCAAAAGAACAGACGAAAGCGGAAAAATAGAAATCTATGTAGATGGCAAAAAAGCAGGAGAGCAATCCTATGATAAAGGGGAGCAAAATCCGATTGTCATTGAAGGGCTTGAGTCTTATTTTTCTGAAGGAAAAAAATCAGTGACGGTAAAATATATTGGCGTAAAAAATCCTTTGCCTTATACATTGAGCATTAAATATTACACCGCTCTCCCCAACTCCAACCCGGAATGCGTTGTAAAACTGGAAACAAAACTCGCAGCGAAACAGGTAAAAGTAGGGGAAACAGTAAGGCTCACTACCAATATCACCAATCAGTCTGCTGAAGGACAACCGATGACGATGGTGATAGTAGGGCTTCCGGCAGGACTAAGCGCACAACCCTGGCAGCTCAAGGAATTGCAGGACAAAAAAGTGTTTGATTTCTATGAAATTTCAGGAAACAACCTCTTCCTGTACTATCGTCAGATGAAGCCCTCTGAATCCCTGAAAGTAAATCTGGACCTGAAAGCAGAACTTGCCGGTACTTATGAGGCTCCCGCTTCCTGTGGCTATCTGTATTATACCAATGAATACAAGCACTGGACCAATATGGACAGAATCACCATTACAGAATAAGGAAAATATATCCAATGAAAAAAGCAGTCTTAAAAAGCTGCTTTTTTCATTAAGTACCTGACCCAGTAAAACCGTACATTTCAATAATCACCCTTAATTGTCAGGGTGCTTTTATCCTCCGGTTAAAACCATCCGTTTTTCATCTGTCATCCGCCACAATACAAAGCGGTTTCCTTCTGAAGGAAGGCAGCCTCAGCAGCTGCTTTTTCCGCAAAATCCTCTCCCTTACCCGCATAAATAATCGAGCGGGAAGCATTAATCAGAAGACCGCCCTGAGCATTTGCTCCTTTTTGACATATTGCATGCAAATCTCCTCCCTGCGCCCCGACTCCCGGAACAAGGAAAAAAGTGTCCGGTGCCTGCTCCCGGATTCCGGCTATATCGTCCGGACGGGTTGCTCCCACCACATACCCCAGCTTTCCCTTACTTTCCTTTGCCCATTGCTGGGATTTACTTACAACCTGCTGATACAGAGTACTTTTACCATCCGAAAACCACTGAAAATCCTCCGCTCCCTTATTGGAAGTCAGCGCAAGCAGAAAGACCATTTTATCTTCATATTCCAGAAAAGGTTTCACAGAATCCTCTCCCATATAAGGAGCCACCGTGATACTGTCAAAAGCATAAGTTTCAAAAAATGTACGGGCATACATCCTCGAGGTATTACCAATATCTCCTCTTTTGGCATCTGCAATCGTAAAAATATCCCCGGGCATATAGTCCAGTATTTTTTCTAAAGAGTCCCATCCTTTTTTTCCCATACATTCATAAAAAGCGAGATTAATCTTGCATGCAACCGCAAATGGAGCAGTAGCATCAATGATTCTTTTATTAAATTCAAATACCGGATCCGGAAAACCCAGCAGATGTTCTGGAATTTTCTGTATATCAGTATCTAACCCTACGCATAACAGAGATTTTTTTTGTTGAATCTGAGAAAATAATTTCATTTTTGGAATGTTTTTTGGAAATTATGACCTGTACACCGTTTAAAAGTCTTATTTTTGTACCGGAATATTATGGTATTAATTTTATTCCGGCTTAAATTAAACAAATCGGCCGCAAAATTCGTAAATATCCTTACTATTCTCATTATAATATGAAAAATTCTTATAAAAAAGTTACAGTACTATTATTATTGTCTTTCTTTAGCCTCTGTACCTTTGCACAGAAGGTAACTATCCTTGACCATAAAGACAAAATCCGCCTTACGCCTCTTACAAATTTAAACTCAAACTTCCGTGAAACCAATTTATCCATTACCCCTGACGGAAAATATTTATACTTTATGTCAGTCAGAGGCCAGCAATCCTGGTCCAATCAGTATATGACCTACAAGGGTCAAAGAGTATATGACGGAGATATCTGGTACACTCAGAAAATAAACGGAAAATGGAAATCGCCCTCCTGTCTCCCTTATGGCATCAATACCAACAGTGGCGAAGATGAGCCAAACATCTCGCCTGACGGAAAAACCGTTACCTTTCAAAGCTGGAAATCCTTTTGGGAACTGGACGGAGGCCCATACTACTCGGCCCGAATGAACGGAAACAGCTGGGGGAAGCCCTTTGGTCTGGGAGGAGGAATTACTGACTTTTTTGTCACCACAGACAATCGGGCTACGGACGGAATGACAATGTCACCGGATGGAAAAACATTTATTGTTGCCTGCGGAGTAGATTATGACCGGAAAATGGATTTGTATATCAGTAAAAAGAAAGCTTCAGGATGGACCTTCCTTCAAAAACTCCCGGTTTCTACCTCTGGAGATGAGCGTTCTGTATTTATTGCAGCCGACGGGAAAACGATTTATTTTGCCTCAGACGGATATAAAGGATTTGGAGGACTGGATATTTTCAAGGCAGAAATCACAGCGGATGGTTCTTTAGGGGAAATCATCAATATTGGTGCTCCTTTTAATACCGCCGAGGACGATTATGGATTTATCCTCACTCAGGATGGAAAAGAAGCCTATTTTATCCGGGATGGAGATATTTACTTTGCAGACCTGACTCAGGCCGATGACCGCATTAAACCTACTGTAACCGTCACACTGAGTGGCATAGTAAAAGATGAAGATACCGGAAAGGGAGTACCTCAGGCTGATATTCTGATAGTAGATACCAAAACCGGAAAAACTGCTTACAAAATCAAAGCGAAAAATACCGGAAAGTTTAGCATAACGCTTCCCAACGAAGAAAAAAGATATACGGTAATTGCCGCTTCTGACGGATATCCGAGTGACAGTAAAGAACTTGAAACCGAACGAACTGATTTTGAGCACAGTTATCAGGTGAATTTCACCCTCAAAGCAGATGGAGAAGGACCCTCCGCTTATACACCGCCACCTCCGCCTGAGCCACCTAAACCCCAAAAAGTCTATCCCAAAGGACCTTTTAATAAAATCAAGCCCGAAATCGCCCCACGAATCAGGGTTAATTCAAAGGTGCCATCTGATTTAGCAAGCTATGACATTGCTAAATCTGACGAAAACCCCTATTCATTTGATGGGTATGCCACCAATCACCTGATATTATTGCTCGATGCCTCAGGCTCTATGGCAAGCAGAGACCGGCTTCCTTTATTAAAAAACACATTGAAAGAGTTGCTTCAGTATATGCGCCCTGAAGACCGTATTTCTGTAATAGTGTATTCAGGACAAGTGGCTGTAGCCGCAGAGTGTGTCTCTTCAAGCAAGTCGGAAGATCTCGAAAAAGTGATGAACCGCATCAATGCAGGCGGCGGCACACATGGAAAAAAAGGACTTAAGAAAGCTTTTGATTTGGCAAAAACCTATTATATTGAAGGGGGAAACAACCGGATTATCATGGCTACTGACGGGGCTTTCGATGTCGAAAAACTCAATGGTCTGGCGGGTAAAATGGCACATCATAATATTTTCCTTTCCGTATTCGGATTCGGGAAGCCCAAAAAAGAGGTAGAAGACAAACTGGAAGAACTTGCAATAAGAGGAAACGGCAACTACGCCAATATCAATTCTGAAAATGTAGAAGCTGCACTTCTGAAGGAACTAAAGGCCTTCAAAGCCTTCAAGTAGCCCCGGTCATATTCTTTAAACGAGTAAGTGAGCGGCGCAACCGCTCTCTTACTCGTTTAATTATACGCTCATTCCTGTGTTTCATCCTACAAATTCTCTCTGTTTATGTAGTATTGGAAAAACATTTAAAATAAAACCAACGCTTTTGAAATATTCTCTATCTAACTACAACCTATTACCAGTAATTGAGCTTTCACTTAGTACCAATTCGTTTTCGCTTTTTCATCATATACTTTTTACTAAATTTCTTATGATAAAATTCATTACACGGCTCATCGTTTTCCTGCTGCTGCTTTATCCCTGCCTGACATTTGCTGTTGATATTAAATCGATACAGACAATGAGGGTGAATGAAACGATAAAGGTTGATGGAGAATTATCAGAAAACTCATGGAATCTGGTTTCCGAAGCAACCGGTTTTGTTCAGCAATCTCCCAATACCGGCAAACCTTCCCGGTTTCCGACTTCAGTCAAAATCTTGTACGATGATACAGGGATTTATATTGGCGCAATGATGTATGACGCTAGCCCGGACTCTATTCTGAAGGAATTAGGGACAAGAGACGCCGGCACAAATAATGCTGACTTGTTTGCAGTAGGGTTTGATACTTATCTCGACAAGCAAAACGCCTTTTATTTTATGGTTTCAGCCTCCGGCGTGCAAACCGATTCCCGTATTTCTCCCGACAATGAAGATGTAAACTGGAATGCTCCCTGGTACAGCAAAGCAAAAATCATCAGGAATGGCTGGATTGTAGAAATGAAAATCCCCTATTCTTCCCTTCGTTTTGCGGATAAAAACACTCAGACCTGGGGCATCAATTTTATGCGTACTGTAAGAAGGTGCAGAGAAGAATCCTACTGGAATGAAGTTCAACCTTCTGTGCAGGGGTTCGTAAATCAGTTTGGAGAACTACATGGAATCAACAACATAAAACCCCCGCTGAGGCTGATGTTTTTCCCCTATGTTTCTACCTATCTGGTACATGACGGATACACCGGCAAAACAGAGCCCGTTTTAAGAGGGGGAGCAGACGTAAAATACGGGGTAAATGAAAGTTTTACGCTGGATATGACCCTGGTTCCGGATTTCGGTCAGGTACAATCTGACAATATTGTTTATAACTTAACGCCTTATGAGGTGAGATTCGATGAATACCGGCAGTTTTTCACGGAAGGCACCGAACTGTTTAATAAACAAGACCTGTTTTACAGCCGGCGGGTCGGTGGTCG
>JAIBAH010000146.1 GCA_019695295.1 Bacteroidia bacterium
AGAGTTCATCGAGTTATGACGGAGTTTTACAATGACCAACCCGATGGATTAATCGGGAATGAAGATTGCGGGCAGATGTCTGCATGGTATGTGCTGAGTGCGCTGGGATTTTATCCTGTAAGTCCGGGAAGCAATACCTACCAGACAGGGACCCCTTTGTTTTCAAAAGCCAGGGTAGCACTTGCCAATAATAAAACCTTAACAATTCTTGCGGAGAACCTCAGCGAAGACAATTATTATGTAAAGAATATTTCCTTTGGCTCTGAAAAAAGCTATCCTATGACTTTATTTCATGCTACCAAAAAGTCAAATAATCAGTTGATTAAAGGGATAAACGAAGGCGGAGAACTGCGGTTTATAATGACTGACAAGCCTGAAAGCGTCAGGCAATGGGGGGCTTCATCTCAAAAAATGCCTTCTTTTCTCTTAATTTCAGGGGATAAAAAAACATTCAGGGATTCTTTAAAAATCAGTATAACCGATGGTTTCGGAGAAAGTACAGAAGGGCTTTATTATACGATTGATGGCTCAAATCCTTCTACCCGCTCTATTCCCTACACAAAACCGTTTTATATCTACAATACCTGTACGATTAAGGCGGCCTCCTTTGGTAAACAGAAGACGGCTCCTACCGAAGCTCAGTTCTTCAAAGTCAATGCGGAATTTCATGTCAGCCTTCAGAACTGCAAACCCAACTCCCAGTACTATGCAGACGGCGAACAATCGCTGATAGACGGCGTGCGCGGCGACAAAAACTGGCGGCTCGGTGATTGGATGGGTTTTCAGGGACAGGACGTGGAGATTGTCGTGGACTTGGGCAAGCTACGGAAAATCAATGCCATAAGTTTGGGTTGCTTACAGGATTTCGGTTCATGGATATCCATGCCTAAAGAAGTGATTTTTGAAATCGCCAAAGACGGAGGTGAGTTTGAAGTGGTGGGAAGCGTAAAGAATGATGTCTCTGATAAAGAAACGGAAAATATCATTAAAGATTTTCGCCTGCCCTTAGATAAATATGGCCGGAGAATCCGCATCACAGCGAAAAACTACGGGCTTTTACCCTCCTGGCACCCCGGTGCCGGCGGCGAGACGTTTATTTTTGTGGATGAAGTGGGGGTGGAGTGAGGCAATAAAAAGAAGAGATGACTTTCTTTCAGAATGGGAGGGAGTCATCGTCTTCATATTCAGAAGGAAAATCTTTTTGTCCGTTAATCAGGCGGTTTATATAATCCTGTGTGTCTTCTTCCTCTTCTGACATCAGGAATTTAGCGTCTTCCTCATCGATTTCCATGTCATAATGCAGGCAATTGCAGTATTCTTTCATCGCACACTCTTCCGGTTCCTCACCAAAGCAATTAATGATAGTATCGCCGTCACTCAGGATAATATGCTCTTTATTTAACTCTGCTACCATCACATTATATAGCAATTCGTCCGGTGCTTTGGAAGGGAAATCAAAAAGCAGATGATACTCTTCAAAAAGGCCGTATAGTGCGTCGCACAGACGGGTTAACTGTCCGGGAGTGAGACGGTCAGCCGGGGGGAACTGTATCGCTTCCAGACCAAACAACTCCGAAAGTTTATAAAAGGGGTTATTTTCCAGTTCATAAAGATGGACGAGCGGATATCTTTCCTGATCGATGAGCACAGGATTAACCGGCTGAGGCACATTTTCCATTGCTTGTTCAATATCCTCTAATAACTGTTCGACATATCTTTCCATATTCATACATTTTACAGATAAAGTTCAAAATGATATATTTACGGATTAGAGAAACGCTCCGCTGCAATTTTCACCTCTTTGCCGAGGCTGTACAACTGCTGTAAAACCTTCGTATCAGTAACGGAGTTATCCGGTTTAAAAATTTGCCAGGAACGAAGTACAGGGACAACAAAAGGAATCGTCCAGCCCCTGAGTGCACGCACAATCTGCTCCATCGCATTGATTCCCTGAAGTGCCTGAGCACCACCGGCAACACAAATCAGACCTACCGGTTTATAGGCAAGATAAGGGGGATTTTTGCCGTGTAAAACCTCCAGCCAATCCAGAACGTTTTTCATAAGTCCACTTACGCTTCCATGATATAGGGGAGAGGAAAGAATCAGGGCATCCGCCTGATAGATTTCTTCTGCAAAATCCACGATGTGTTGAGGATTTTGCTCCATTTCGGCATACATCGGAAAATCCAGTTGTGCAATATCTATACATTTCACTTCAGCCCCTTCCTTTTCTGCTCCTTCGAGTGCACACTTTAGTGCGGCCAGCCCCGTAGAATATGAACTTCCCAGAGAGCCTCCAATCCCAATTACTTTTACCGGATTTTTTTTCATGACTAAATTTTTGACAAAATTAATAAAAAACTGTAAAAGCAAACCAATAAGATAGAATCCTCATTGATTTGCTTTGCTATTTTTAAAAAAAACTGAAAATTTCGACGTTTTTCTTTGATATTTTTCCCGGGAAAGGAAATTATCAGGGTGTAGGGCAGTTCTTTTTGATAAAGAAATACGAAAGTGAGAAAGTTGCATTTACATAAGCATCTTTATTTTTAGGATTTCCTCTTAACATCCCTTCTTCATGAATGAGTTTCGGGTCTGATTGCTGAACAGCCGCAACCCCGCTAAAAGCCTTTAACTCAACCATATTGGGATAGTATCCACTTACATCATCCAGATAGTCTGTAAGCGTATAGCGATACCCGATATCCAGTCCTACGCCCAGATGCCTGCCCCACCGGTATTGAAAACCAACCCCTCCGGGTATCACCAACTGAAATAACTTATAAGGTTTGGGATAGGTATTCCCTCTCATAATATACTGACCTTCAGTCCCCAAAGGCTGTAGCTCAAGCCATCCGTTTTCTTTTTCGATTCGGGGATTGAAAAAACTCCCCCCTACTCCGGCATAAATATAAGGAGTAAATGGATGTTTTGTTGTCCATTCCCTTCCGTTACGGTCGGTCGTCTGTGCAAAAAAGTCATACACAAACTGAATACTCCCTTCGGAAAGCGGGCTTGTGAAACGGAGCGCTCTGTTTTTATTTTCCGCTGAATTCACATCATCCGCTCCGTAATATCCATGAAATAATCCAATCCGTACATTATAATTTCGTTTAAGGTTGATTTTATAATGAAAGGCGAGTGCAGGCCTCAAATCCTGAACGGTTTGCTGCATGTCGCCAAGATAATACATTGTCCCTGCCCCAAGGCTAAAGGAGGTTTTTTGAGCTTTTACAGAAAATGAAAAAAACAAAATAGTAAAAAACAGTAATCTTGTAATACGATTCATATCAATATTTATCAATTATAACAATTTCAGGCACAAAATTAATATATAAACCTGAATCATAATCCTTTTTAAAATTATTCCTTTGTAAAAACGAAAATTCAGGCGAATAATTTAAACTCATTCAAAAATAATACCGTAAATTTCATTCCCTTTCAAAATATTTTCTTTTTTGGATAAAAAAGGATTAACATTTTATGTTTTTTTTTCGTTTTACATTGACGACAAGGTTTTTCTTAATGCAAATTTTTTATATCCTATATCAATAATATGAATAAAATATTTTCTGTACTCATCCTCATTTCCGGTTTCTTTCTGGCAGGCTGCCCGGACAAAGTAGATCCGGATAAGGAAATAAAATTTATTGCTCCTGCCCATTTTCCTGCACCAATCTATAATCAGGAAATTACGCCTGCGGGCTTCAAGTTGGGAAAACGGCTCTTTTATGACCCTATTCTATCCATTGACAGTACGATTTCCTGCGGGAGTTGTCATCAGCAGAAAGGGGCTTTTGCCCATATTGACCATGACTTAAGCCACGGGGTTTTTAATCGCCTGGGGAAAAGAAATGCTCCTGCAATTCAGAATATGGCGTGGCAGCCTTCATTTTTCTGGGATGGGGGTGTTTTACAACTGGATTTACAGCCTTTCGGCCCTATCGAAAATCCGCTGGAAATGGACCTTCCGCTCAATCAGGCAGTACACCGTTTAAGGAGAAACAGTACTTATCTCACTCTTTTTAAAGACGCTTTCGGCATCACGGATTCTGCTCAGATTACCGCCGGATTAATGGGAAAAGCCTTTGGAGAGTTTATGAAAATGCTGGTTTCCTCCAGTTCCAAGTATGATAAATATTTATTAAATGAGATTTCATTGACATCAGAAGAACAAGCGGGTCTGACGATTTTCAAGGAACGGTGCGAAAGTTGCCATAAGGGAGTGTTGCTCACTGATTTTTCTTTCAGAAACAACGGGATTGCCGTTACTCAGGATTCCGGAAGGGCGCACATTACGCTTAACCCCGCTGATTTATACACCTTCCGGGTACCGAGCCTGAGAAATATTGAAAAAACGGCTCCCTACATGCACGACGGGCGTTTTGCTACCCTGAATGCGGTATTGAACCACTATGCTTCCGGGGTTCAGAATACGCCTAACCTTGACCCGCTGCTTAATCAGGGGGGTACGCTGGGAATTCCCCTCTCTGAAACAGAAAAAACACAGATTATTGCTTTCCTGAAAACACTGACAGACACCGAGTTTATGAGCGATACCCGTTTTACCGAAGAATAAACTCATTTTCTGAACCCCCAAAAATCTATACTATAATATTAATGTATAACGAAAAATATCCGGAACAATTGATTACGGAACCTTTTCTTCAGCAACTGGAATCCATTATCCGCAAGACAGGGCGTTTTATCCTTACGGAGTGGCAATCTTTTTCCACCGAAAGCATTGAATACAAAGGAAAAAACGATATGGTTTCGTATGTGGATAAAAAAGCGGAGGAAATGCTGGTAGCCGGGTGTAAATCCCTGATTCCGGACGCCGGCTTTATCAATGAAGAAAGTGGTTTAACGATTTCAGAAAGTGTTTACCGCTGGATTATTGACCCGCTTGACGGCACTACGAACTTCATTCACGGGTTACCGTTTTTCGCAATCAGCCTTGCGCTTCAGTACAATCAGGAAACCGTACTCGGATATGTATATCAAATCCCGGGAGACGAAATGTTTTTTGCCCAAAAAGGCAAAGGAGCTACCCTGAATCAAAAACCCATTCGGGTTTCAGATGCCGGAACCCTTTCAACCGCACTGATGGCTACTGGTTTTCCCTATACCCAATTCGGCTGGATACATGAATATATTGATATTCTCAAAACCATGATGCCTAATTCACATGGGTTGAGACGAATGGGAAGTGCCGCAATTGACCTGGCTTATGTTGCCTGTGGCAGATTTGATGGTTTTTTTGAATTTAAACTCAATGCATGGGACGTTGCTGCAGGCTCTCTGCTTGTAAAAGAAGCCGGCGGAGAAGTAACGGATTTTATGAATGGAGAAGATTACCTCTTCGGCAAAGAAATTGTGGCTACAAACGGCAACTTCCACAAAGAAGTACTGGATATCATACAGGAAAAAAAAATTTTATATCAAAACAGAAAAGAAAATGAATAATTTCTGTTATTTTTGAAACCGTTACTATATAAAACCGCCGGAAATTACCGTTTTCCCCCCGGGCTTTTTTTCTTTATTCCTGATAGTCAAATATTTATTTATATCCATCATGGATTTTGAGGCTTTCTTATTCAAAAAACGTATTGACAGCGCTCTTTTCCGGAAATCAAGACCGGAAGAGTGGGAGAAACTGAATGTACTTTTTGAAACTATGGGTGAGAAATCCTTTGATCAGCACAAGAAGTTTCACTTCAACCCGCTGAGGTTATCCTTTCCGCTACATATGGAGGCTGTCCTGGAAAGTTCCGCCCCTGTCAGACAAGAAGAAACTATACAAAAACCCATAATCCCCGGAGAGGAAAAAACTACTCCTGCACCTCCTTTCAAAAAGTCTCCGCTGAAAGCAAAGCCCGTTATTCCTACGGTTGAGAATGAGGAGAAAACCGGAGAGGAAGTGCCGGTCAATGCTCCGCCTCCTTCTGTAAAAAAACTACCGCTGAAAGCAAAGCCCGTTATTCCTGCGGTTGAGAATGAGGAGAAAACCGGAGAGGAAGTGCCGGTCAATACTCCGCCTCCTTCCGTAAAAAAACTACCGCTGAAAGCAAAGCCCGTTATTCCTGCGGTTGAGAATGAGGAGAAAACCGGAGAGGAAGTGCCGGTCAACACTCCGCCTCCTTCCGTAAAAAAACTACCGCTGAAAGCAAAGCCAATCATAAAGCCACCCGAAGAATAAAATATGAGCAACTCTTTTATTCTGTTTTTACGTTCTTATAAAAGAATGAAGAAATTACGCCTGTAAATCGTGTAACAGAATCATTCATTTTTTACACAAAAAATTTATTTTTAAGCTATTTTTCAAGGGTTTTTAAAAAATAGTCTAAAAAAGTGTGTAATCCAAATTGGTTTTTAATTATTAAATTCAACATTTCATCCGTATTTTAGTATCGTAAAATAATTCTGTACACCATAACCATTTTTTTATTATGAATATCTTATATTTAATTCTTTCCTGGCTGTTTGGATTTTCGGCACAGGAAAACACTCAGATTCAAAACGAACAGTACAAAACAGGTATTGTGGCAAATACTCAGCAGAATCCATCGGCTACCATGCGAACTGATGGTAATCCTGAACGCAAACTGGGAAACGTTGGGCCTATTATTGTCATCGAAGATACTCACTTCAAGAAAGACAACGAATAGCAATCGTCCAGTACTTTTAAAGATGAATCATTCACCTAGTGTACTCGGGGTAAAAAACAAAAAACGGGCCTTTATGACCTGTTTTTTTTTGCAAAAAATGACTGAATAAAAAAAGACAGACTTTTAACGGTCTGTCTTTTTTATTCCTTTTCGGGGAGATTGATATTATTTATCTACCTTGATAAAGTTCTCAACATTTTTGATGTTTACTTTTTCACCGGGTTTTCCTTCGCAACGGATATCTCCTTTGAATTCAACATAAACAGTCTGAGTATAAGGAGCTGTCTGAGGATTCGTTTTAAACTTCATTCCTAAAATTACAGAAGGTAATTTAGCAGTGATTGTTTCAGGAGTAGATTTTACTACTTTATAAGAAGTAACATTTCCGTTTCTGTCGATATTTACTTCAGAGAAAATGTGAGCAAGACCACATACTCCCTGTTTTTTCAACTCAGTGCTAAGATAGTTTTTCATTCCCTGCTCACCGTCAATGTACTCAGGAGCACCGGGGGCGTTTACAGGCACATTAGCGAAAGAGCCTGTATGAGAAGCGTCAGGGCTTCTGTCTGTAGCACTTGGAGCTGCAGGTACAGGGTTTGTAGCAGGAGGCGTAGTAGTAGTCGCAGCAGGAGTATTGATTACAGTTACTTTAGTAGGTGCAGGAGGCGGAACCAATTTGCCATCTACTTTAGTAGGGCCTGTGCTTACCGGACGCTCAATCAGAACCACTTTTTGTTGTTTTGTTTCTTTGGAATCTACCGGCTTACCAGCAGCCATGTCAGCCATGATTACTTTTCTTCCGGTTTCAGTTTTAGAAAGAGATTCTGTATTATTGTAGTCAATTTTTTCCCACTCACGGTTCAGGGCAGCACTTTGCGCTTCCACAGCACCTCTTGAAGTGTTTTCTGAAAGTTTTGGAGAAGCCGGAACCGGCATAACCTGAGGCTGAGTTGTAGCCCAGTTGGTAGAAGAAGGAGCGGTTGGCAAAGCGCCGGAAAGGCTACGGTTAGCACGGGTAGCTTCCATTTCCTGTTGCATGCGGCGGATTTGCTCACGCATCATTTCAATTTGCTGCATAAGTTTATTTACAGCGGAAGTATCTTCAGGAGTAGAAGGTTTTACCGGAGCGGGACTAGTTTTGACAGGAGCAGATGCAGTTGAAGGATTATTGTTGATAATTACTTCACCTGAAGCTCTTGCTGTCATCTCTTCCTTAAATTTAACTTGTTTTTCCTCTACTTTACGTAGTTCTTCCTGTTGTCTTTGCAGGTCACCGGTTAAGCGCTCCATATCTTGCTGGATACGGGCGATTTCATCCATTTTTTGTTTTACCTGAAGTTCCTGCTCTCTTTTTTTCTCTTCGAGTGCACGTTTTTCATTTTCGATTCTGGCGAGTTCCGCCTGATCTTTCTGAGTTTGAGCTTCTTTTTTAGCACGGGCTAAATCTTCTTCAGCGCGCTGCATTTCGAGTTCCTGACGTTTTGCGTCGTCTTCGGCTTTTTGTTTAGCAGCTTTAGCGTCTCTGATTTTTCTTTCAGCCTCAGCAATTCTGTCAGTTGCTTTTTTCTCGACTTCTCTTTGTCTTTCTTCGTCAGCCTTACGCGCTTTTTCTTCGTCGAAACGCTTACGCTCAGCAGGAGTCATCTTTGCTAATCTATCCTGCTCATCTTTGAGTTTTTTCGCTTCTTCTTCCTGCTTTTTCTTTTCAGCAAGTTGCTCAGGCGATAATTTTTCTTCTTTAGGAGCGGTTTTGGTATTACAGTTCATTACCTGTTTACCAAATTTATCCACCAGCGGTTTTCCGTCTTTACCGACCACCGGAATACAGTCTTTGGTTTGAGTGTCCATACCCCATTCCGTTCCGGCTTCTTTACCATCTTTTTTATCTTCAGGTTTAGCCCCGGACGGAGCTTCTGTTTTTACCTCCACGCCTCTTTTGGATTCCTCTTCCTTCATTCTTTTATCCATTTCTGCACGTAAAGCGGCTACCTCTTCTGCGGTTTCCCTTGCTTTGGAAGGGTCAACCTGAGTTGGAGTAGGGCCTGCCTTGGAAGGAGAAGCGGGTACTTGCTGATTTCCGGTACCTGCGGTAGCAGCCGGAGCAGTCTGAACCGGGTTCGGGCTTGTTTTGGTAGGAGTAGCCGACATATTTACCGGAATATTGGCAGTGCCCGTAGCAGGCTGAGTGCTCGTTACTGTAGGAGTAGTCGTTACTACAGGAGCAGGAGTAGTGCTTGCCACCGGCTGAGTACTTGCAACAACAGGCTGAGAAGTAGCCGGTTGGGCAGGAGTAGCAGGCGTATTTGCTGCTGCATAGTTAGCAGGTAAGCCTCCCGGAGCGAGTAAAGGATTATTGAATGTTTCAATTTTCACATATTCATTCTTTCTTCCTTCGCAGGCCAATTCAGGTTTTACCTCAAAATAAATAGATTTGGGACCTTTGAAATCCGCAGCATCCCACTTGATATTTTTTACAATATCAATGACAGATTCTTTAAAGCAATCATTTTTTCCTGTCAGGGCTTTTGCACTAATGACATAACCTGAAGGATCCACTTTTACTTCAAGATAGATACGATCAGTGCCACAGCAAGAAGTTTGAGCCTGAAGGCGATCGTAAATGTAGTTTCTGACGGTATTTTTACCATCATTGAACAAATAAGTTTTGGTATCAGCAGTTATCTTTGTGACATCCACACCCTGAGCATTCAGAGCGACGAAAGTTACGATAAATGCAAAAAGCAGAAGCAAACGTTTCATATTTATCAAATTACTAATTAAAGATTTTATATTTAAAAACAATACAAACTTTCTTACATTATAAATATTTTACTATTTCAAAACAATTTCAGATTAATTAGCGGGATAATTCCATTAAAAAATCGCTCAAAAATAGTAATTAAAGCTACAATCCCAATAAATTTTCCCTTTTTTTTTCATGAAAGTTAAAATATTTTTGATATTTATCGTTTTCATGTAGTTTTTTATGTGTTTTTTCCACTAAAAACCGGATTTTTTCTAATCAGACCTGAAGGATAGACTGATAGTTTTCCTCAATTTCTTTGAAAGCCTCTATCATCTCTGTCAAAGTATCGGCAGTAACCAATTTCATTCTGATGGGTTTAAAATCCGGCAGATTTTTGAAATAATTGGAATAATGCCTTCTCATT
>JAIBAH010000147.1 GCA_019695295.1 Bacteroidia bacterium
CAAAACCAAAAATTCAAAAATCCGTGGGAGTATAATTAAGCGTACAAATCCCCCTCTGAAACCCTCCCTCCAAAAATACCTTATTCCACAGAAAATATTCAGTAAATGATTTTTAAAGTTTAATGCATATTTTTTTTGAATTATAAAATAATATTGCTAATTTGCCGCTGTTTCAATATAGGGGGCTTATTCACTAATCTATTAATTATAACAAAAGTAACTTATATACATTTCATATTCTTGTTTTATCATTCACTCACAGAATCTACAATCTTATGCGTTTTATTTTTCTACAACTTGCTTTCTCAGGATTATTGCTCATCACATTCACAACCGCCTCTGCTCAAACGCAAAAAGCGACGGCTGACTATAGCAGGGCTCAGTCAGAGTTGACGACACTGCGTCAAAAAGCAGATCTATTAATCGAAAACACAGAATGGAAACAAAAAATAGCGAATATGAGCTATGAACGTCTCCAAAAGCTGGAACAAATTTATCAGTTTCCTTTGGGGAAAACCCTGAAATCCAATCCGCAAATTACTGAATCCGAATTAAAGGCAATAGTAAAAAGCTGGTACGAGGCTTCCCCTGACCTGAGAGCAAAAATTCTTGTTTCTTTGTAATCACTGTTCGCTTTCATTTAGCCGGTACATTATTTATAACAATTACCATTATATTAAATGTACCGGGAGTCTTCTGTCAAAAACTAAAACTTTTCCGGTTTCGGTATTCAATTTCCTTAAATTATTCAGCATCTTATTTTTATTTCATTTCAGATATGTTTCATAAATTACCATTTCACATTGCTTTTGTTTTATTCTTTGCTTTTTCGTTTTTCAATCAGGCTTACGCTCAAAATACAAACTGTATAGACCCCGATCCTTTTTGTGCGAGTTATACCACCCAGTATTTTAATGTTAACTCGGCAGGGGCAGATGCAAGTACAACCAACCCCGGCAATAATTATGATTGTTTAATCACTTCTCCCAGGCCCAGCTGGTTTTATCTGGAAATTCAGAATGGTGGAAATCTTGATATGCACATGACAGGATACGATGTATCAGGGTTTACAGTAGATGTAGATTTTATTCTTTATGGTCCTTTCAGCAACCTTGCGAGTGCCATCGCCGGATGTAACAATTATGGAAACGGAGGTACAGGGGCCAATGTACTTGATTGTAGTTTTTCTCCTTCTCCGGACGAAGATATTAATATTACGGGAGCCACAACGGGTCAGGTTTACATTCTGCTTGTAACCGGATACAGCTCATTATCAAATAATTACAGCCTCGTACAAACCGGCGGAACAGCTACTACAAACTGCAATATCATCAATACAGGGAATTGTGGTGAAACACTCTACGATAACGGAGGAGCATCCGGAAACTATACCAATAATGTAAATACAACCGTTACTTTATGTCCTTCTACTCCCGGCGGAACGGTTACCATCAATTTTTCTGCATTCAATACAGAATCCGGGTATGATTTCGTTAATATTTATAATGGTAGCGGAACTACCTCTTTGTTGGGAAGTTACTCAGGAACTACTTTCCCCCCCTCCACCACTTCTACTGCACCGAATGGCTGTCTTACCGTTACGTTTTCTTCCGACGGAAGTGTAGTAAGCTCCGGATATGCTTATACCGTAGTGTGTAATCCTCCCCCGGCAGTTTGTAATATTGCTTCTATTTCTTTTGTCAATGCTTCTGTTTGTAATAATAATGGTACCCCAAGCAATGCAGCAGACGATTATTTCACAGTAGATATTATAGTAAACTACTCCAATAAGCCCGCTTCCGGAACCCTGAACCTTTCCGGAGGAGCTACTGCAAGTGTAAGCGTGGCAAGCATAGGAGCAAGTACCTATACCTTTACCGGAGTATCTTTTCCTGCTAATGGAGTTGCCGCCTCGGTAACCGCTTCCTTTTCAGCAAATGTAGCCTGTACGCTCAACAATAGCAGCGGTCCTGCGGTTGCTTCCTGTTCAACTCCGGCTTGTACCCCCAATAATGGCACATGGAATTAAGGTTTGAACTGATTATCCGTTTCATTATTCCTCAAACTTAATTTTGTGCTTATGAAAAAGAAAAAATATTATTTTCAATATATCCGGTATTTCGTTTTGCTCCTGCTCTTTTCCGGGTTATACAGCCAGTTAGCCTTGGCTCAGTGTACGGTTGTGGGTAATACCTCCAGTTACAATGCAGCTTATACTCAGGTATATGTACTTACAGATGCCTCCGGTATAATCCTTGCTCAAAATTCTACGGGCGTTTTTACTACCCCTTCCAACGGTACATTTCATATCCATGCCTTGAATTATAATCCCTCTGATGCACCCGCTCCCCTACCCTCCTCCATTATTGGTCAGCCAATCAGCAATGTAGGAAGCGTAACCGCAGGCTGCTTTAACAGCGACTTTCTCATTGATTTTGTAACCCGTATCTGTGATTGTGTACAATCTCAGACTATTTGTGCAGGAGATCCTCTGATTGTATCCTCGCCGGGTTCCATGTCGGGTTACACTCAGTTGTACGTTCTTGCCAATACCGCCGGAACTATTATTGCAACCAATGCTACCGGTGATTTTACCGCTAATGTCATTGCAGGAAACAGCTATCAGATTTATGCATTAAATTATAATCCGCTTAGCCCCCCAAACCCGTTACCGGTTGTCAGTGCATCCATTTCATCGGTAGGGAGTATGAATCAGGGTTGTATGAACCTGGATTTTTACAACGATTTTGTCTGCTATACTGTCAATAACTGCGCCGTTTGTCAGCAAAACAATCTTGTGCCTCAAGGCTCTACCTATGCATCCAACACCTCCGGTTATATGGCATCAGGATATACTCAGCTGTATTTTCTGGTGGACCCCCAAACCAACGAAGTACAGGAAGTAAATAATACCGGAATTTTTACCTATAATTATCCTCCGGGAACCACACTTCAGGTATATGCATTAAATTATAGTACAACTGAGCCTCCCGTTCCGCTTCCGGTAATGGGTCAGAACCTCAGTATTCTTGGAAGCAGTACTTTAGGCTGTTTCAATTCAGACTTTAATACGGATTATGTATGCAATACCGTTGAATCGCCACTACCTGTAGAATCCCTGAATCTGAAAGGACTTATCTCAGGTACAACGCATGTACTGAACTGGAACACCCTTTCCGAAATCAACAATGACTATTTTGAGCTGGAATGGAGTCTGGATAATCAGAATTTTCAGAAAATCAACAAACAGCCCGGTGCAGGAAACAGCAGCATCCAGAGTTTTTATACCTTTACGCATCAACATCCTGTAACGGGATTAAATTATTACCGGGTGCGTCAGGTAGATATTGGGGGTGCTTCTGCTTTTTCCAATACTGTATCACTCCTGAAAACGGAAGATTTGCTTGTAAATCTGTACCCCGGACCATTCAGCGAATCCCTTACTGTTGAAACGGAGGGAGCAACAGGATTTCTGTTTTTTACATTATACAATGAATTAGGACAGAAAGTCATCGAGTCATCCTGGGAATCTTCGGGGTTCATCCATCAGCACACTCTGAATTCAGCAGACCTTTCTTCCGGTGTCTATTATTATAAATTAGTAAATGGTAGTGAAAACATCAGCGGAAAAATTCTGAAAAAATAAACCAAATGAAAAGCCCTTAAATGAGGGCTTTTTTTACAGAATTTGTTTCTCTCAGAATTTCGGAAAAACACGAAGGGTTTGTTTATTCAGAAAAACGACACGCTCTGTATATTCCTTTACACCTTTGTACCAAAAATAAAACCCGGTGGTGGTACCTTTCGTTAAAATGAATATAAATCAATTATATTTGCACCCTTTAATTAATCATCATTTTATGAAAAAAATATTTTTACTCACATTCGCAGTTTTCGCTTCTGTTTTGTTGAACGCACAGGGAACCAATAATCCCGGACAGTTAGTGATATTTTCTGAACAAGGAGAACGTTTCAGAATCGTACTGAACGGGTTACTGCAAAACGATACCGCACGCACCAATATCCGGCTGAGGGATTTATCCAATGAATATTATGCCTGTAAGATTATGTTTGAGGACAAATCCATTCCGGATATTGACAAAACGTATCTTCCCACTCCTTTTGCTACTGAGGTTACCTACAAAATCAAGCAAAACAATAAAGGCAAATACGTACTGAACTATCAAAGTGAAACACCGCTTGCCACTGCGATGATTCGTCCTCCTATGGGTCAGACGGTTATTTCCTACAATCCTGCCGGATTAAACATGAACCTTGGCTCCAACGGAGCAGGCATGGGAGGAAGCGTAAACATTGGCGGGTACAATGTCAGCGGTAATATCAATATCTCCCCCAATAATGGATACGGTTATCAGCAACCTCCTATTTACTATGTACCCGGATATTCCGGAATGGTAGGATGTGCTTATCCGATGGATCCTATGCGTTTCGATCAGCTAAAGCAATCCATAGCATCCAAACCTTTTGAAGAAACCCGCCTCCAGATTGCACAGCAGGCTTTAAGAGGCAACTGCGTTACCACAGCTCAGGTAAGAGACCTTATGGGGTTATTCACTTTTGAAGGCACTAAACTGGATTTCGCCAAACAATGCTACGACGCAGTGTATGATGTTCAGAATTACTATATGGTCAATGACGCATTTACCTTCTCTTCTTCTATTGACGACCTCAACAGTTATATTCAGGGGCATCCCCGTCAGCCTTATCAGTATCCTGTAGATTACGTCTATCCCCAAAACGGATACGCAAATCCCGGCTATCAGCAGGGTGGATACAATCAGGGTGGATATCAGCAGGGTGGGTATCAGCAGGGAGGATATCAGCAAGGTGGATATCAGCAAAATGGGTATCAGCAGGGAGGATATAATACCCAAATGGGATTTAATCAGAATGGAATGCCTGTACCCCAAAACTGTATGAGACCAATGGATAACTATACCTTTCAGGGAGTAAAAACCTCCGTCAGCAAGCAGTCTTTTGATGACAGTAAAATGCAGATTGCCAAGCAGGTTTTAAACACCAACTGCCTTACCACTTCTCAGATAAAAGAGCTTTTACAAATGCTTACCTTTGAGAAAAACAGACTCGAACTGGCAAAATACTGTTACAGAATCAGTTTTGACCCTCAGAACTACTTTCAGCTAAACGATGTGTTTACCTTCAAAAGCTCTGTGGACGAACTGGTAAAATATACTATGACCAAATAAATCCGTTTATTTTCTTTGCTAACCGGCCGCTGCAGTTCAATGTAGCGGCTTTTTTATTTCACTCAGCACCTTATCAGACTGCCTGTAAGCCCGTTTCCATTGCCAAAAGTGACAAATATAACTCCAGTGCTTCGTTCCTTTCCTTCGTAAAATGATATTGAATGTCTTTAGTAAGATAGAGTAACGCACTCTCAGGAGTAAATCCGTAGTGTTCTGCCCATTTCAATGCCGAATTATTGCTTTGGTCTATGCCATAGGCGAGTGCCTTGGAAATGCGCCGGATTTGTTCAGGAGTAAAGGCGTCTTCATAATAGGCCCATACGGCAAATGCAAAGGGTAAGCCCGTCATTTTTTTCCAGTATTCCGAGAGGTCATATACATATTCAAAATGACCTTTCAATTTCATTGCCTTGTCCCCGATTACCACCCCCGCAGTATCGTTCTCTATTTTGTCAAAATGCTTTTCCTCAGGAAAAGAATACTCCGGTGTTTTTTTCCAGAAATGACGAAGCAGGATTTTTGCCAGCCCGTTGGAGCTGCGGGAATGACGGTCCAGAATCACATGATTCACTTCTTCTATGGGTTTACGGGAAAAAATAAAAACCGAATTTACCGGCCCGTCAGCCCCAATACAAAAATCCGGAAGCAACAGGATATTGCTGAAATCCGGAAGTGAGCCTACAGGAATCAGGGCCATATCTACCGCTCTTTCTTTCAGGCTTTTGGCACATGCACTGGGTGCAAGCAACTGAAGACTACATTCTTCATCGCTAAAAAAACGGGTAAGCCCATCCATAAAAGGGCGGGTATTTATATAAGAAACCAATGCTATCTTCATAAAATTATTATTTGCGGTAATCCACCCTTGAAACAGCCAGATTATGTTTTTCTAAATGTTCTATACAATTCAATTTCAATGCATTAATGGATTTATCAGCCTCAACATGAAGAATATTTACCCCTGTATTATCATGATGAAACAAATGCATATTCTGCAAACCCTCTCCCAGCAGGTCGGCCAGAATAATTCTCAGCGTTCTGCCGTGAGTACAGATTAATACATTCCCCCTTAACTCCTGCTCAAAAAGCATATCAAAAAAGCGGCGGCATCGCTCCTGTACAATCAACGGCGTTTCTCCGTTAGGCAGCCCAACATCCAGATTGCCATTCTCCCATTCAGTCGTTATCTCCCGGAACATTCGTTTGGTCTCATCATCCGCAGGTCTTCCCTCCAGGTCGCCCCACCCGAATTCATTAATGCCCTCATGCTTCTCGATTTCATACCCCAGGTGCCGGAAGTCATCAATCGTCTGACTTGTACGCTTTAAACGGCTGCTGTATATTTTTGTAAAAGGTACATCCTTATAAACCTCAAAAAAAGCCCTGCCCTGTTTTCTCCCGGTATCATTCAGGTCTGAGTCCACTCCCCCACCCTGTACGATTCCCCTGAGGTTATAGTCCGTTTCTCCATGCCGGATAAGATATAATTTAAGCATATTTTTAAAACAATAGTTTCTGAATCAATTCCCTGAAATGCTTTCAGTAAATCATTATATAATTCCTTAAAACCGCCTCTGGTTAAAATATGTTTCTGATTTTATAAATAATTCCTCACCCGGACAGTGGATAAAAGAAAAACCGGATGAACAGAAAGAGAAACACATCCATAAAAATTATTCCGCCGCTTTTCCTTCGAATCATTGCCACTGCCGAAAAGCACCATTTTACAAAGCGTAACCCTGTTTTGCACAAAAACTTAATAAAATTTTTATTAAAATTTTGTTATTCAGAATAAAATACTTACTTTTGCACCTGATTAGAAAGTGGTTATGTTAAGAGGGGGTAAAACTCCCTTTTTTTATTTTTCCTAATTTTTAGAAAAAATATCAACCAATTGACAATCAGGCATTTAAAATATTTTTCTTTTTCGATTATATGGCATTTATTTTCTCTCAGGAGATAAAAGACAAAATTTCGGATATCATTTTATCGGTTAATCCTGAAGTATTCATTGTAGAAATTGCAATAAAAAGACAAAAAAAAGCAATCCTTCTCATACGCATTGATACTGATAACGGGATTAAAATAGACGAGTGTATTACAATCAGCAGAGCCGTTGGCAAGTGGCTGGATGAAAATGAGCCTTTCGATTTTGAATACAATCTGGAAGTAACTTCCCCCGGAATCGGAGAGCCTCTGCTGCTAAAACGTCAGTATCTCAAGGAAATAGGGCGGAAAGTAAGGGTAATATCCAAAAAAGGAGAAGTATGGGAAGGGAAATTAAGTGAGGTAATGGATACCGAAATTCAGCTGGAACTGGAGCTCCCCAAAAAAAAGAAAAAAGGCGAGCCGGAACCGGAAACACATAAAGTCATTTCTTTATCTGTAGTCAAAGAAGCAATTGTAATCGTTTAAAACTTAAAATAAGGGATTTATTTAACATTTTCATAATATAATGGCA
Organism: Bacteroidia bacterium; assembly: GCA_019695295.1. Classification (GTDB taxonomy): domain Bacteria; phylum Bacteroidota; class Bacteroidia; order J057; family J057; genus JAAFHL01. The sequence continues at coordinate 7,690 of JAIBAH010000147.1, forward strand.
GCAAAAAAAGCATCAGCTTCCGAAGGAAAAAAGATAGACCTTGTAGAAGCATTTGCGGAATTTTCGCGATTTAAAAATATTGACAGAGCTACCCTCATGGGGGTACTGGAGGAAGTATTCCGGAGTATGATCCGTAAACAATATACTACCGATGAGAATTTTGACATTATCGTTAATATTGACAAAGGAGATATTCAGGGAATCAGAGAAAGGGTAGTAGTAGAAGATACTGACCTCGAAGATGAAAATCGTCAGATACCTCTCAGTGAGGCTTTGCTTCAGGATGAAAGCTATGAAGTAGGCGATGAAGTTGCAGAGTCCGTTAACTTTCTTGACTTTGGACGCAAGATTGTACAGACGGCAAAGCAAACCCTTACTCAAAAAATCAAGGACCTCGAGAAAACCGCTATCATGGATACCTATAAGGAACTTATCGGTGAAATCATAGTAGGGGAAGTATATCAGGTATGGAGAAGCGAAATTCTGGTAATGCATGATGAGACAGAATTAAGCCTCCCGAAAGAAAATCAGATTCCCAAGGATCATTTCCGTAAGAATGACAATATCAAAGCGGTAATCGTGGACGTAACGATGATAAACAGTAATCCTAAAATTATTATTTCCCGTTCTCATCCGCGTTTCCTCGAAAAATTATTTGAGCAGGAAGTTCCTGAAATTTACGATGGCCTCATTACCATCAGAGGAATTGCAAGGGAGCCGGGCGAAAGAGCTAAAGTAGCCGTAGAAAGCTATGATGACCGGATTGACCCGGTAGGCGCTTGTGTAGGGATGAAAGGAGCAAGGATTCATGGTATTGTAAGAGAGTTGCGCAATGAGAATATAGATGTAATCAATTATACCTCAAACCCTTCTCTTTATATTCAGCGTGCGCTTAGCCCGGCTAAAGTCGTGGACGTAAGACTCGATGAAAAAGAAAAAACGGCTCAGGTTTACGTTAAGCAGGATCAGGTAGCCCTCGCCATCGGTAAAAACGGAACGAATATCAAACTTGCAAGCTTGCTTACCGGATATCAGATTGATGTATTCAGAGAAACAGAGTTCCAGGAGGACGACGTGGAACTGGAAGAATTTGATGACGAAATCGAACCATGGGTAATTGATGAGTTAAAGAGAATCGGATGCGATACCGCAAAAGATGTTCTGAAACTTTCTATTGGTGAACTGGAACGCAGAACAGACCTCGACAGAGAAACAATCGAAGATTTGTATGCAATTCTCTCATCTGAATTTGAGGAAGAAAATTAATCTTTTTTTCTAAAAAAGGTTCTGAAACCCGATAATATGCAATCCGGAGATTCAGAATAACCAAAAAATGATTGCATAATTACAAAAAATCCGTATTTTATTTTTTTGTATTAATCAATAAAATATTGTATTTTCGCATAAAATTCCTTTCGTATTGGTTTATACAATTGAATTTTATTTTCTGATAAAGGGTCTTAGCATTATGATTCCGTTACCATGAAAGTAATCTTTTGTAAAGTAATTGATTCGTAAGGGTTTTCATAAATCGTATTTTTTACATTTCGTATTCGATTGCTTGAATGGCTGAAAAGACAGAGAAAAGATTATTTAAAGTTACCAAAGAGCTTAATGTAGGCTCCGATACCTTGGTTGAATACCTCCACAAACACGGTCATAAGGAGGTTAAGGATGATTTGAATACCAAAATCAGCCAGGAACAGTATGAGCTTTTGCTAAAACAATTTGCTCCTGATAAGTTACAGAAAGCAAAAGCAGACGAGAAAAAGGCTGAAAGCAAACCCGTCGCCGAAGATTTACCCAAAACGGAGGATACGCCTGCCGTTACTCCGGTAGTTTCTGAAATCAAAAAAGGAATTGATATCCCAAAACCTAAAGTAATAGGAAAAATCAACCTCGAGGATTTACGCAGGAAGCCTTCTGCAAAAGTTCCGCCTGCTCCGGAAATCATAAAAACGGAGCCGGAAGTTCCTGTTATCGTCAAAGAAGAAATCACTCCGGATGTGCCGGAAGTATTTCAAACGCCTCCTCCTCCGGTTAAAGAAGAGGTAATCGCTCCGGTGATTGCCGATAATCCTGAACCGGTAATTACGCCAAAGGCTG
>JAIBAH010000148.1 GCA_019695295.1 Bacteroidia bacterium
TATGTCGTATTTACACTTGATAACCGGGGTTCCGGCGGGCGGGGGCTGGCCTTTGAGCAGGCTACTTTCAGGAATCTGGGTAAGGTAGAAGTAGAAGATCAAATGGCCGGAGTGGAATGGCTCAAAAAACAACCCTGGGTGGATAGCGAAAGAATGGGTTGCTTCGGATGGAGCTTTGGTGGATTTATGACTACCTCCATGATGCTCAAAAAACCGGATGTATTCAAGGCAGGAGTGGCAGGTGGACCCGTGATTGACTGGAAGTTTTATGAAATCATGTACACCGAAAGGTATATGGACACGCCGGAAAGCAATCCGGAAGGCTACAAAAATGCAAGCCTGCTGAATTCTGTAACGAACCTGAAAGGAAAACTCCTGATTATTCATGGCTTACAGGATGATACAGTAGTACCTCAGCATACGGCTGCATTTATCAATGAGTGTATCGCCAAAGGTGTTCTGGTGGATTACTTTCCCTATCCGAATCACCCACATAATGTAAGGGGAAAAGATCGGGTGCATCTTTACAAGAAGGTAGAGGATTATTTCAAAAGGAATTTATAATAGCAGATTCAGCAGGAATTGCCCCTGCGCTTGTGCAAGTTTCCACCTGCCCAGAGTATCTTCAAGCATCCGCTTGTTTTTTTCAAAGGATGCCTGAACCAACAGGGTTTTTGACATAAACCCTTAAAAAAAGAGGCTTGCGATTGGGCAGGCCTCTTTTTTATTGAATATCGGATGAATTATAAAAAATTATTTATTGTTTTTATTTCTCCAGTCATCATAATTTTTGGGGATAATCAATGCCATCAGAAGATAGATAAAGAAAAACATTCCGGAAGTAGCCCCTGTAGCAATCATAAACGCGAAGCGGATGAGAGCCGGTGAAACCCCAAAATATTCTCCCAGTCCTCCGGCAACCCCAGCAAAAACCCGGTTGGAGCGGGAGCGGCGCATTTCTTTGCGTTGCGTACTGTTGGGATAAAAATTCTGCTGGTTTTGCTGTACATTTTGCTGATTACCCTGCTGCTGCTTAGCATAGGGCCTGGAAGCCGTCTGTTCAGAAGCCACTTTTCTCAATACATTGATGGAAGGAATATTGAGCGTTTTTTGAGTGAGTTTTCTCAGCAGACTGATAATGCCATAAACAGAAGCCCCGATACCGATTGTAGTGAGTACTCCGTAGAGAGGACCCAGCAGATTTCCCGGTATAATCGTTTCCAGAAGCCCTATCAGGATAAGACCTGCTGCGGCACTTAACCCCATGACTCCGGCAATCCCCAACTTCCCGGATTCTGTTTTGACAGATTCAGAGTCAACCTCCCGGATACGCTCAATATCATCAGTATAATTGATGTTTCCGGATTGAAAATCATCTACAATTCCACTTATATTTTTTTCCATTGCCATAGATCTAAACCATTTTAGAGAGTGAATATACGTAAAAATAGTCGTTTGGTTGAGTTTTCCATTACAGAATCAGGAATATATTTCTACAGAAAAAAGACTTAATCCTTGTATCCGAGAATTTTCAGTACCTGCTGACTATTTTGTTCTTCATGCAAAACCCGGTAATTTCTCGTTCCGTCCGGATTTACTCCAATGACTACGTGTTTGGGGTCAGGCATCAGACAATGATGAATTCCGCCTACCCCACTGAGTACTTCCTGATACGCACCCGTATGAAAAAATCCCAGAAACTGCTGTTTGCGGGTTTTAGGCATAAATATCGAATCCACATGCGCTTCCTGATTATAGTAATCGTCACTGTCACAGGTCATTCCGCCGATGTTTACCTTTTCATAATCAGCGTCCCAGTTATTGATGGGAAGCAGGATAAATCGTTTGCTGATAGCCCAGATATCCGGAAGCATTGTAATAATACTACCATTAATCATCAGCCATTTTTCACGGTCATTTTGTTGTTTTCTGCCCAGTACCTTGAAAATCGTTCCGCTGCTTTCCGATACGGTGTAGCTTCCGAATTCGCTCAGTATATCCGGCTCATGTACATTATTCTCATCGCAGATTTGTTTTACCAGTCTCACCATTTCTGTAATGATATACTCATAATCATATTCAAATACCAGCGAGTTCCGGAAAGGAAGACCTCCGCCAATGTCCAGCATCTCAAGATGAGGGTTTACCTTTTTGAGTTTACAATACAAATTTACCACCTTTTCAAACTCATTCCAGAAATAAGGGGTATCCTGAATACCGGAGTGTACAAAGAAGTGCAGGAGTTTTACCCGAAAACCGTCCTCTTCGGCTTCTTTTAATTTATGCTGATAAAAGTCAATGATTTCATCTTCTTTAATTCCCAGCCGGCTGGTATAAAACTCAAATCCGGGCATTTCTTCTGTTGCGATTCTCAGCCCCAGATTACAGGGAATATCCAGTTCGTTATAGTAAAAATTGAACTCTTCCTTATTATCCAGAATGGGAATTACATTGGTAAATCCGTCATGGATTAAATCCACAATATTTTGCTTGTACTGATAGTTTTTGAATCCGTTGCAAATCATGAGAATATTTTTGGTCAGATGACCGCTTTTCTCAAGGGAGGCAATAATCGGAATATCCAGTGCAGAAGAGGTTTCTATCTGAGCACCTGCTTCCAGTGTTTCTACCAGAATGTGCTTAAAATGAGAACTTTTGGTACAATAGCAGTAAGTATAACTTCCTCTGTAATCATTTTTCAGCATCGCTTTCTGAAAATACAGCTGGGCTTCCTTGATTTTTTTTCCGATTAAAGGCAAGTACGTAAAGCGTAAAGGCGTCCCGTAAGTTTCAATTAATTCCATCAGATTTAATCCGTGGAAATGAAGCTCGTCATCCTGTACCATAAACCCCTCCGGTGGGAAATCTACGCTCTGCATTAAAAATTCATGATAACTTTGCATTTTTAAATTTAATTTGTTCAACGAATAAAAAAATATAGCCTTAAAACGGATTTCTTTTCATAAAAAATACCATTTTTAAAAATCAGTGCGAAATTACATATTTCCTGAGATTTTTCGGGGTTTTTATCTGAAATTTAGAAAAATTTAACAGATTGGCAAATTTTATCTGCTGACTATTGCCTTTATCGTTATTTTTACCTCCGTTATTACCTTTTCTGGAAAAATAACGTTGAAGTATAGTATCTTTATCCGTTTTCAATACCATCTGACAATGAACCGTATTTTTCTGCTTTTTGTACTTATTCTGATGCTGCTTTCCGGGTGCAGGGAAAAGGTCCCTGTAAATGCTCCCTATAAACCGATTTGGGTTGTATTTGGAATGCTGAAAAGTCAGGATACCATTCATTATATCCGGATTAGCAAAGCTTTTCAGACCGAAGAGGATGCGGTTGTATTTGCCAGGGAAAATGATTTATCGGTAAAAGGACTCAGGGTAAGTATTACCGACGGGCAAAATATTTTCCCTGCGGTACAGGTGGACGGAGTGCAAAAAGAACCGGAGGACGGCCCTTTTTTTCCGAATATGACCTATTATGAAATTCATACTCCACCACTTGCCTGTAAGTACTACCGGCTTGAAATCACAGACCCTGCGGATACTTCCCTCCGGATTACAGCCCATACAACCGTTCCTTTTCCGCCGGTAATTTACAAACCCCGGTTACTTTATGACCCCATAACCGGATATTGTCTGGATTCCATCCGCCTCAGTCAGACCGATTCCGTCCGTTTTTTATCAGAACCCTCGGTTTATTATGATATCAAATTTTATCTCTATTACCAGAATCATCAGACACCCCGTTATGCCCGTTGGGGTACTTCTTATCCCTTTCAAACGAACAGTAATGTTTATCGTTTTGAGAAGGACATTATTCTGAAAAGTTTCCGGAAAATTCTTCAGGATTCTGCCGCAGATTATTCGGTAGTTTCCCAGCCGGAATGCGGAGCGTATGCCCGTTACTTCTCGCTGGAATTATCACAACTCGATACCTTTTTGTATCAGTATTATTATATCAACAACCCCAAATATGTGAATTTCAATGACTACCGCCCTGTTTACTCCAACCTCACCGGCACTCAGGATGCAGTAGGGGTTTTTGGCTCAGCAGGAGTAAGAAGAATTCCCCTGAAAATCAGCGAAGAAGAAAGAATTCAGTTGGGGTTTTAGGAAGACGCTCAAATCAAGGGGGCCGTTTTTATACTCAAAACGGGATGAATTTTTTATGCAAAAAACATGTAACTCATTGATTCAAAGCGCAGGCGTTAACACCTGCGCTTTGAATGAGGCGAAAATATATCCTGTTCAATGTATAGCAGAACTCCATTAAAAATAGGTTGCAAAACCTGCCTGAATTCCCCCCGCCAGTACAGGGTCATTTCCCTGAAGGTCTGTTGTCCATCTCCACCGGTAGTTGAGCTTGAGAACGGTATTTCCGGAAGGCCTGAGGCTTATCCCCGCTACAATCCCCTTGATTTCATCCCCTTTGTTTTCTCCCGTTTCCGAAAACTTCCCCATATTGTAGTCCACCGCTTCAAGACGAAGGGCAAGATTCAGGGTAGTATTGTCGTATTTCAGGATTTTCCGTTTCAATACAGGATACACACACTCAATGTAAACCCCCTGCTGCTGACTTCCGAAGGTAGGCCCCGCACTTTCCGGTACCTGAATCAGATTGTAAGCATATTCTCCGCTGATTGCGGCTTTTTGGGCGATTGTAGTATTAAAGTCCAGCGCGAAAATACTTACCGATTGCTTTTTTGCGATAATGATTCCTTCCCGTTTAAAATCATTGTACGCTCCGTGATAGGCAGAAATACCCGCTTCTCCGATTTTTCGGTGTCTGAAAGAAAATTTTCCGGTAACGGCCGGACTACTATTATTGTCTGCCCCAAATATTGCTGCATTTTTTCCGGATTGTAAATAGGTTCTTCCTGCTGAATTTAAAATTATGCCGGATTGAAGCCCGTTGACGGCGTATAAATCGTATGAAAATACTTTATTGTGAGCATAAAACTTTCCGTGTATTCCGGCTCCCATCTCCGAGAGCGTAGAAGGGATTATCTCCGTCGAAACCAGGGGCCTTTCTACAAACTCCCAAAGGGGGGCGTCGTGCCGCTGATTGAATCCTGCAACCGGGGCCAGTAAAATCCCCGCCCTCAGGTTCAAAGCGGGATTAATCTCAAAATCCATCAGGGCTGTTTCCAGTGTGATGGCTGCTTCAGCAGGTTCAAACTCTATTTCGCTCAGGAATTTGATTCTTCTGGCAATGGTAGAATAAAGGAAAATATTCATCCGCCTTAACTCCATATTGGTTTCAGGGGCTTTGTCACCCAGAAGGTAATTGACATTTCCTTCAAGGTATCCTCCGATTGCGGTCTGAGTTTTACCCAGCAGAAGGGTTGGACGCTGATAAATCGCATCCTGACGGGTAGTCAGAACTGAGGAATCTTTCTGTACCGGATTCCGGTGAAAAAAATGAGTGCTGTCTTTCTGACCGAGCAGGTAAACCGGAAGCAGCATCCATAAAATCAGTAGATATTTTGTCATGATATTGTTAATCAGATTATCGGAAAGAAAAGGATTCGTTTTACTTCGAAGGAAAAATACAGACAAAGTCTCCTTCCTCCCTGGTTTCAAACCGCAGCAAATCCTGGTCTGCGGGGGGATTTTGTACTTTCCCCAACCGGTCAAACTCCGAACCGTGACAGGGACAAATCAAAAACTCATTCTGAGGGTTTAATTCACATCCTTTGTGGGTACAGCACATATACAGGGCGATATATCCGTCGGTATTTTTCCAGAGATACACCGGAAAATCTAACTGTTCGTTTCTGACCACGATAAATTTTCTTTCTGTATTGCGTTTTTTATCAAGAAATTCCCCCTTGCTCACCATGATTTTCTGGTCTTTTCCGTCCCACTGATGCTGAGCGTAATGGATTCCTGTACAGCCTTCCAGCCAGATGGCAGCAGCCGAGCAGGAGACACATATAATTCCAATTTGATGGATAAATTCTTTGCGGTTCATATCATAATGTTAAAGATTAAGAACGAAGGAATATTTACAATGACTCCAGAAACTGTAGGAGGAGCTCCTGATCGGAAGCGGTAAGATTCTGGAAATTTTCCCTGCTTTTTGCGCCTTCCCCTCCGTGGAGATGAATGGCTTCTGTAAGCGTTTTGGCTCTGCCGTCATGCAGATAACGTGCTGTATTTCCCTGAGTGGATGCCGAAAGTCCAAGCCCCCATAATGGTGTTGTTCTCCATTCTGAAGTAGTGGCACTGCCTTCGGTATAGCCGTCATCCAGACCAGTCCCTAAATCATGAAGCAAAAAATCAGAGTAAGGATAAAAGGTTTTTTCACTCAGGACAATGACGGGAGAAGACTGGGTTTTCATCTCCGGACGATGACAGGACGCACAACCTGTCGTTAAAAAAATATTTTCACCCGATTGTATTGCTGCATCCTCCGCATTTCTTCTGGGTGGTACCTTCAGGGTTTGCAGGTAAAAAACCACCTGATTCAATTCTGCTAGGGAAACCTCCGGTTCAGGAGCATTATCCCCTGAAAAGATACCCGACTGAATGTTGTAAATATCTTCCGGGTGAAACTCAGAGCTGATTCCCATATCATTAAAATACGCACTCACCGTTTGGTGAGTTAAGTCTATTGCGCCGGCTTTTCGCCCGAACCGGCCAATGTATTTTCCGTTTACGGGAATATGCCAGGGTTTAGGCTGAAAATAATCCGGTGCTTCAATATAGGAAGCTACTCCTGAAATCCCATCGCCGTTACTGTCCTGAGGGTCGGCATAAGTCAGAATATCTGCATCAGAAACCAACTCCACCAACCCCAGCCCTGTGACTGCCGGAGCCATAAATTTAGCAACACCCGTAGCACCGGAAGGAATATACTCACCGGGATAATTGGAAATGGCGAAAGGCTGGAGTTGAGGGCCGCCTTCTGCAATCATTGGGTCAAATCCCGAAGCAGTCATTTTCCCAAAACGGGTAAGCGTTGTAAAAGGATGTCCCTTTCCATCCCCCTGATGGCAGGTAATACAGGCGTTGGATACAAAGATAGGCCCCAACCCCTCTGTCTCTCCAAATACACGTCCAAAGGCCAAATCCCCAAGAGAGTGTTGATTCAGTTCTGCTTCTGTTAATCCGGGAATAGGACCATCGAGTACAGTATCGTCATCCGGAAGATTAGGCAGTAACGACCCCTGACAGGCTGCCAGCAAAAACAGAATCGGAATGCCCCATTTCAAGCTATTTTTCATCATGTTTATATTCTTAAAATCACGCTATTTAGAAAGAATCTAAACAGTAGTGCAAAAGTAGGGAGAGTTAATGAAAAAAACAATAAGTAAGTAGATAAAAGAAAACCGTCATTCAGGTTTATAGGATCAAACTCTGTTAATCAATTGTTTTTAAGAAACAATTTGTGTCAGGCTTTTTATAGTCAGCTACTCATTTTCAAAATTCAGGGGCGTTCGCCCTGTCATCTTCGTAGCAAAATTCATCCCCCACATTCATAGGGGCGTTAGCCCTGAAATCTCTTCTAATCCTACCATTCAAATACCTGTTTAGGGTATCAGGTTTTTTATGGTCAGTTACTGATACGATTACCCTTTCCAGATACCCATTCTCCCCTTCCGGATAGTACCCCTCCCCAAACCCCCTGTATGAATACATCCTCCCTGTTTTTCTTTTGTTCCCTCTTGACTTTTTCAAAATAATATTGTATCATTGCAGAGATTTACCGTTTTTTAAAAACTATGTATATGAAAAACAAAGGATTTACCCCCCCCCTCCCGCATTTTGCGGATGTTTGCCCGGATTTGGGTGCTGGTTTTATGTTTTATCCTAAATACCACTGAGATGGAAGCGCAATCTTGTGGTACTGGTTCTTTTTTTCAGTGGGATACGATTGGGTGGAGTCATGCGCCTGTGGCTCGTTTTTTTGATAATACTGGAAGGGAATATTCTCTTTCGGAGATTACGATTCCTTTAGGAACTCCGATAGTGGAGTGTCAGGCGGGGATGTTTACGCTGGTGTTTCAGGATGGGAGCAATCCCTTTTTTATGGATATGACTCCTAATACCATAACGGGCACAGGCACAATGGGAGATTTAAGGAGACAGATTGCCTGTCAGGTTTTTACGGATATTTCTGAGTTTCTGGAAAATCCGCTTACGCCTTCGGGGATTACCGGAGTTACTCCCGGAATACCCGGAGCAATGGGAAGGTGTAATATTCAGATTATAGCTCAAGCAGGTCTAGCCTCAGGAGCAGCAATGCTGACCACGCCACTCTTTGTAGTTCCGGCTACTACCGGAAACTTTGTACTTGCCAATGGGTTGGTATTGGATACAGAACCCCAAAAGACGATTCAAAGCGGGTTTAATTCTTTTCTTCAGTATCCCAATACGGCTCCACCGATTTTAAATAATGCCTTTATCGGCCCATTTCATAGTGTTATTTGGGTCGATGATTTAGTGAACTGGTATTATGAAATTCATATTAGTAATAACCCCAATTCAGTAGATTACTATACGGCAATGTTGCATGAGGCAATGCATAATTTGGGGATTATTAGTTTTGTTCCCTCTTTTGTATCAGGCATGCCGGGTATTTCTTTACACTCCCGTCATACCCGTTACCTTCATTTTGATAATTTACCGGGTTCTCCTACGGTTATTGCTCCCAATGCCAATAGTTTTTGGAGTGGGTTTCCAAGCCCTCCCACGAATAATGTTTGTAATGATGCTGGCTCTCTGTTTTTTATGGGAGCAAATAATGTATATGCAGAAACCGTTTCGCAGGGTATGCAGCATCATTATGGTTGTCCGGATATAGTCAATGGAAATTGTGTATCGGGGTTGGGGAATCAGAATACCTTTGTAATGGGTGGCTGCACCGCTGTAGGGAGTGATTATGTAAAGCGTCACCCCAATGAATCAGAGAAAGACATTTTGTGTCAGTTGGGGTATGGGTTTCAGGCTCATACCAATGGATTACCAGAGTACGGTACGCTACATACTACCAATTCTCTGATTCCTCATTTATATAGTGCTACTTGTGAGCCGCCTTGCGGAGTAGTGGCAAATTGTGATATTACTTCGGTCTATTATGCCGAATCGGTAACGGTATCTCCGTTACTGAATGATAATAATGGTGCAAACGCTACGGTGAATCAGTTGGTGTTTCATACTACCAATGCGGGCAGTTTTAGTTTTGACCAAAATACCCAATCGGTAACGTTTACTCCGAACGGGATGTTTAGCGGATGGGCAATATTTTCATACGTTCCTAAGTGTAGTAATGGGGAGGAGGGAAATACTGCGTTTATTTTTATAGAGGTTATCCGGTGTGAGTGTGAGAACGACCCGATTGTAGTGGGAGACCCTGCTTTCCCCAATGCGGTTACGGATTTGAGCCAGTCTGCATTGATGAACGCGCTGCCGGCAGGGAGTTGCATTATTGTACACGGGATTCTGAATATTGATGTGGGCTTTGTGATTCCTCAGGGCTGTCGGTGGATTATGATGCCCGGGTCGAGGATAGACGTACAGGAAAATCTCACGGTGCTGCCGAATAATCTTTTTCATGGGTGTGATGCGATGTGGCAGGGGATTAGGGTATTTAAACATCGGTTGTTGTCTATGGAGAGTAGT